>JALIDO010000029.1 GCA_022865265.1 Candidatus Nanohalarchaeota archaeon QJJ-5 | reverse complement strand
CGGGACCGCCATCGCAAATCCATCAGGAATGTTCTGGAACGCGATCGCCACGGCCAGAAGGAGACCAATCGCTTGTTCTCCGCTCGCAAAAGCAATACCGATCGCGAGGCCTTCTGGTACATTGTGGATCGTGATTGCCCCACCGACCATCAATGCCGAATGGAGATCTGTTTCCTCAAAGGGTTCATCTCCGTCATCATTGCCGATAAAATGGAGATTGAGATGCGGCAGTACCGCATTCACCCCAAGGAGGAACAATGCCCCGATCCCGATACCTGCTGCTACTTCCGGGACCGTGCCAAGATCGAGGCCTGGCTGGATCAGGTTGAAGACCGATGCAGAAAGCATCACACCGGCCGCAAGACCGACAGCTGCGTCATAGACACGGTGGCTGATATGATCTGTGAACAAGATCGGAAGCGCACCGATACCGGTTGCAAACCCCGCAAGGGCCGATATCCCGAGTACATATTCAGGAGAGACCATCACCTAGAGTATAGGTCTGCCGGTGTAAAAAGGTATTCTCGCAGTTGGAACATTCAAAAGGATCGCGACAAAGGTCATATCTATGCTTCATGACTACCATACGCACACGAACTATTCGGATGGCGATCTGATGCACAGGATGCTGGCTGCTGCCGAAAACAGTGAATTAGATGCTATCGGTATCGCAGACCACTGTAATGTCTCGGATCGTGAGATTATGAAGGAGAAAAAACACAGTCTCGGTTTCAATCTTGATATGACATACAAGCGTCGTCGAAAGGCGATAAATCGGCTCAAAGATGATTATGACGTGACTGTCTTCGATGCTGTCGAGATCGATTACCATCCTGCCGATGAAGATGCGATCGAGGCGTTTATGGCCGATGCCGGGTTCGATTATATCGTTGGAAGTGTGCATTTCATCGATGATGTCAATGTTCATTATATCGAGCACTTCGAAGCACTCTCAGAACAACAGCGGAAAGATGCAGTCGATCAATATTTCGATATGCTTGTCACCATGATCGAATCTGAGATCGTGGATATCGCTGCACATATGGATGTGTTCGAACGAAACCCTGCACTTCGGGGCTTTGCGACAGACCAACATTATGGAGCTGTTGCAGACGCACTTGCTGATTCGAAGACGGTCCCCGAGATCAACGCTGGACGATTGCTCGATGAGTACGGACAGCCACATCCCTCTGATCCGTTCTTCGAGGCACTCATGGAACATGATATCGATTTCACATTCGGAACCGATTCACACACTCCAGAACAACTTGCTAATCGCATTCCCGCGCTACAGCAGGTCTTTGAAGACAGGGGCGTGAGCCCGGTTACCTTGGATGCTGTGGTATAACACCGTTATACCCGTCCGTGAGTTCTCTTTCATGACCAACCGGATACCCTAGTTAGTGTGCTGTCTCGCCCATGAGATCGAATGGGAGATAGTCTTCGAGTCTACCAACGGCACGAAGGCTCAGGATTTTCTCGACCAACAGGCCAAGGAACGCTGCCAGGAGGACGATCACAAGATATGCTGTCACCATTTCTGTAAATGTGAATGGGATTTCAAAGAGTGCTTCTGCAAACGCACTTACGAACATGGCTGCCCATGAGACAGCACTTACGGTCGTCAGAATAAAGGTTAGCTGTCGTTTCCGCTGTAGTTCGTCCTGTTCGCGTTCTTCTTCCTTCACTACGAAGCGGAGTTTCTTCATCCGTTCGCCCACGTTGAAGTGAAGGAGCAACTCGTTCAGCAGGATCACGGCCAACGTCACCATCGAGACCCGGAAACCGGCCGACTGCATCAGGTCTTGATAGTGAGGGATAAAGTAGCCAAGACCTGCAACGACGATGAATGCCAGTGCAGCCCACGTGACCTGGTACAGTGTTGTGATCGCATTTGCCTGTGCTTTCGAGATCTCGAAGTCTCGTGAGAAGTTGATAAACAGTACATCGGTCGCAACTGCTGTTCCAAGACCAACAGCTATCGAAAGGAGATAAATTGTGAATGAAATGGGTTCATACATACTCAGTAACGGAACAATCCCGTCACCGATACGAAGGAGTGATGCGATGAGGATGAAGGTGCTGATGATCGCTGAGGTCACACACCAGACACACCACATCCATCCCAGCGGGACGGCCTGGATATAGGTCAGATACCCGGAGAACAGGACAGCGAATGTGCTTGCTGCGAGTGCAATAAATAGAAGCCATGAGGGGATTGCTCCGCTCATGATAAAGATAAGTCCATAGGTCAACAGGATGAAGCCATAGTAGAATCCGCCTAATATCTCAACGGAGACACCAAGGAACCGTGAGTATTTGCTGCTGACAACTTTCACACAGTCCTGGCCGATCGGACAGGTCATATCATTCATCGATTCACGTTTTTCATGATAGAGATGATACGTGATAGCCAGACCAGCGGCCGCCAGAAAGACAACTCCAAGAACCTGAGACTGGGCGACAAAGGTGAACCCCAGGCCAATCAGGCCCAATGCAAGAACCATCAGACTGTATGGTGTCGGATCAATATGCCATTGAGACATACAATATCGTATGTGATATATGGGTTTAAATATCTGTAAAGCCGGCTTGTACGTTTCCGTGCCTACGACAGAGGCTGATCCCGGTTTCGTGGTGTGCTGGTCCGTGATTTTAAAAGATGTAGAACCATATGCATTGACGGGATAGGCCGGGAGACTTGGGGCCTCCTTGACCGGAAGTCCTCAATACCGGGGCCGAAGTGTGGACGAGGAACGGTTCGGAGACTGCAGCCCAGTCTCCAAGCATTGATCCTCTGTCCGCTGGGATAGGATCGCTGGTGAACCGGGTCAGGCCCTGACGGGAGCAGCCCTAAGCCAGCGGGCCTATGTTCAGGGGGTCGCAGGGGGGAGTGCGGAGGCTGGATCACTGCACCTCTGGCCGTTCCCAGTCCACATGTTCCCACTCTTGTTCCTGGTCACGACAATGATCCACATCATCGGTACCTCACACATCGCTTCTGATAGTATCAAGGCAGTCCAACGGGCTATCGATGAACTCGAGCCTGATGTAGTCGCTGTTGAGCTTGATCCTGTTCGGCTCCGGGCACTCCGGGAAGGGGGTACTCAGCGTCGCGCACGGTCTCCGTTGCTGTTTCTGATGCAGTATATCCAACAGAAACTGGGTGAGACCGTCGGTATCACACCTGGTTCGGAGATGCTGACTGCTGCTGATTATGCTGAGGGGAACGGGATTCCTGTCGCAATGATCGATCAGCATATCTCCCAGACGATGGTGAAGCTCAAACAGGCACCGCTTCGTGAGAAAATCAAACTGGTTGCGTATCTCCTTGTCGGATCGTTCATCATCGATTCGCCCTCGATGGATCTAGATAGTGTTCCTGATGAAGCTGTTGTTGATCGATTACTGTTGCGGTTCGAGATCGCGTTTCCATATCTGTACGAGACACTGGTATCAGAACGGAATAAGCGGATGGCACAGAACCTATCACACCTGGATAAACAGTATGATACTGTCATTGCCGTTGTTGGTGCTGCTCATCGGCCCGGACTCACGGACCGTCTGGAGGACGCTGCTGCAATTTAAGAATTTTTGTTTCTCACACATAACTACAATGGATGGATCGGCGGCAACACGGTATACTGACGGGATTGATCGGTATCAGCAGATGAGTGCAGCCGGATATGATGATCAACCATCTATGATATTCTATGGAGAATTACACGGCGACAAAAGTATCTTATCAGATATAGCAGCCGAAATTGAGAAGGTAGACCCTGCTGGTATTCTGCATGAAGGCTATTCTGACCACGGGGCTGCGGTCATGGCCGCACAGTTTGACTACCAGGATATGACTGATTCGATCGATGCCATCGCCGATCATCTCTCTGAGAGATATGATGAGGGAGAACAGATCGGGAACGGATTACTGGACCGACTGGACCCGGACACCCCGTTCCGTACAGCGGAGGCGGATCACGATACGATCCAGACCTATCTGGATGAAATGCGGGCTGAGGTAGATGATGATGTACTGGAAGCAGAGATCGAACATCTCATAGCCGAATCAAGATATGTATCACTGCGAGAGGCTGATGAACGGATCGCTGAGATCGAAGGTGCGTATGAACCATTCAAAGAACAAATCTGGGACTATGCTGGCGATATTCCGGTGGCTGGGAATGATATCGATGTCACGAGATTGATCGAAACAGCACATGACTATGAAACACCTGAACGCCGAGAGGCCGCGCTTCAGGCAGGGTTAGAACGGACGATGATCGAACGGAACAAGACCATGGCTGAACGGACTGTCTCGATGGCTTCAAAGGTCGATGGAACGGTTGTTAGTGTTGTTGGTGCCGCCCATCTTTCCACTCCAGGAATCTATGAGGTGATTCTGGAGACCGATATGGACTATGCCGTCCATGTCCCGACATCATCATTATCGGAGACAGAACAAAAAGAGGTACGGCAACGACACTCGGATCTTCTCTGTGATGATACCGGTCTAGCAGCTCTTCGGCTGCAGCGTCAGCTCCGTATCAACAGGGCTGGGCTGGTCAATATGCATCAACAGGACTAATCACAGAGGGTGACATTCTTATCTTAGCCCATCGCATAGATGTATGATGACAGAGTTCGAACGGGCGCTGGTCAATGCATTCAATCGTCATTTCGAGGAGCAAGGTCTCAATGGTATTGCGTACCGGCGTAAGCAGCATCGGTTCTCGAGTCAGTTCTGTGATGTGCTGGTTGATTCAGGCCATCCGGACTATTATCTGGCGATCGAGAACAAATCGCTGAAGGTTCCCGATAACACGATGCTTTACTTTTCTCAACATTTCTCCGAAGCGAATGATCGGCATCAGGTCGAGCGTATCACCGATTTTGTTGAACGATCGGGGCGTGATGGCTATCTTGCTGTTGAACTGAAACGTGGTCGCGGGAAACCCAGGAAAGCGTATCTGGTACCGTGGGCGGAGATCGATCGGAAGTACACGACGAATGCCGTCGGTCTGCCCGTTGAAAAGATTAAAAACTTCCCTGAGTTAGAACGTGATGGAGGCGAATACCGTATTGCGCCTGTCTTGGAGGCTTTGGGATGAAATTCATCACTGACACCGGATCGAGTGTATACGATCACTCTATTGATGAGGTACAGGATATCATCATTTCTTCGCTTGCACTCAGTATAGCATTCACGGTGGCGTTGTTCGGTGGATCGGATCCGATCGGGTTTATCATGAGTGCTGGGTTCTTATCCCATTTCATCCTTGTTGTTCCACTTGTTGTCTCGGCAATTGTCGCAAAAGAGATGGCACAGAAAGGAACAGCGCGTGCTTTTGAAAGCCATGCCCGATATGAGATGTGGTCTCCCGGGATCGTGATATCGGTCCTCAGTTCGTTCCTCGGTGTGGTCGTTGCCGCTGTCAGTGGTGTCAAGATCATGACAGAGTACGCAGAACGATATGCACGGTGGCGTATCGAACTGAACCCTAAGCACATGGGGATCGTTGCTTCGATCGGACCGTTAATGAGTATTTCACTTGCAATGGGTTGTCTGATGCTTTCTCCACTCTCCCCGATGGTGCTCGGTGAGAATGTTCTTTCGCTCGCTGCTGAGATCAATGCCTACATCGTTCTATTCTCATTAGTCCCTGCAAGTCCACTTGATGGGGACAAGATTTTGCGCTGGAGTGTAGGACTGTGGGTCTTCATGATCGCGATGGGGCTTGCCGTATTGGGGCTGATCGCTGGCTGGATCTGAGCACGGATGTATCGATACTGCTCACAGGGGCAATCTTCTTTAAGTATCGAGGGCAACAGGTCGCTATGGCCCGGACGATCGCAGGACCGGTACTGTTCTTTCTCGTCGTCCTGATAATCATCGGGATTCCTGCCGGACTGGTAGGATATTTTGAATTAGCATCCTTAAGCACGGCAGGAAGTGGTGTTGCGATGTTTCTGATCGGATTCATCATCGGATATGTCCGTCGCTGGTTTGTCGAGGACAACATACGTAATATTGTTGCTGCTGTGACGCTGATAGCATTTGTATCGTATTTCACACCGCTCAGGCCGGTCATCGCGGCTATCCTGTATGCGGTAGCATACTTCCTCGGAAAGCGAGCACAGCACAGTGAGACAAAGATACCGTACAAGATCTAATTGATACGGAAGCGGAACGGGCCGATACCAAGCTTGAATGGCTGGTCTTCGACGATCTGCTCATGGACATCTTCTGCTTCTTCTGGTAGCTTTTCCTCCCGTTTCAGCTTTGCCAGGTGATAGCCGATACCGGCAAAATGGAATGCTTCCCAGAAGGAATGGACTTTCAACACAGCTCCGTCCTCATCATCTACGAGTTCGAATGTCTTTTTCTCATTCGAGTAGATAGTGGCTTTCATCATTGTTTTTTGCTCTCGACCACGGTCTTACCATTCAGGACAAGGGTTTCCTCACCCAGCTGGACTTCCTGATTGTCGAATTCGAGTTCCATACGGAGTCCACGTTCCCCACTCAGGGTGATTAATTTCTGCATGAGTGCTTCGAGGTTGGTTTCGGCCATATGGCATAGATGACAGCTGATGCTTATTATCTTTGTCCGTTCTGCAAGGACCGACAACTTTTATGCTACAGGGTTCCCAACTGGTTGTTAGTAATGCCAAAGATCACGATTGGTCGTAGTGACGCAGATATGGAAGATTTTGGTGCAGAGCTTGGAACCGGATTGCTTGGCAAGCATCTGGTCGGTGAAGGAAGCGAGGCTCATGCAGCGAACCCGATCCGTATGGATATCGCTCGACCACATGTTATCGGCGTGTTCGGAAAGCGAGGGACTGGAAAGAGTTATTCCCTCGGTGTGATCGCTGAGGAGCTGGTGACCGCAGATGAAAGTGTGTCACAGAACATCGCGACCATGATCGTCGACCCGATGGGGATCTACTGGAGTATGAAGTTCCCGAATGAAGATGATGCTGTATTGCTGGACCAGTGGGATATGAAGCCAGATGCGATGGATATCGATCTGTTTATTCCCGAAGGCCAGGCTGAGACGTTCCGCGAGCGGGATATACCGTTCGATAAGACTTTCACACTGCGGCCATCCGATCTCTCGTCTGCCGACTGGGCTATGGCTTTCGATATGCAGTTGAATGAGCCCCGTGGTATCCTCCTTGAACGGGTGCTTCGTGATCTCCGCGAGGATTATGATAATTTTGCTGTCGACGATATGATCGAGTATGCCCGGACACAGGGTGATTTCGATGAAGATGTTCGCAAGAGTCTCGTCAACCGGCTGATGGCAGCCAATGACTGGGGTATCTTTTCTGCTGAAGGGACAGCACTCGATGATCTCTATACACGCGGTGGGCTGTCTATTCTTGATGTCTCATCGTTCGGTAATATCCGTGGATCCTGGTCTGTCAAGTCTCTTGTTGTCGGGCTCCTGGCGAAAAAGATCTTACAGGAACGGATGGCATCGAAACGGCTCGAGGAGATCGCCGAGATGGAAGGGACCCAGACGTCCGAATCACCGATTGTCTGGATGATCATCGATGAGGCACATCAGTTCATCCCGAATGACCACAAAACACCGGCATCGGATCCGTTGCTGTCCTGGGTGAAGATCGGGCGAGAACCAGGTGTCTCACTGGTACTCGCGACACAGCAGCCTTACAAGCTGAATGCTGATGCCTTGAGCCAGTGTGATATCATCCTCTCGCATCGGTTGACGGATAAGAGTGACATCGATGCGTTGAAAGAGATTATGGCAACATACATGCGATACGATATCACGACATATATCGATAATCTGCCCCGTGTCAAGGGTGCTGCCATCGGGCTGGATGATAACTCTGAGCGGGTCTATTCCCTGCGAGTGCGTCCACGGCTTTCCTGGCACGCTGGTGGGACGCCTGCTGCTATCAAAGAAGGTCGTGAATAATGGATCTCGTGACGATCGTTGTCCGTATGCTTGATATCGTATTTTTCCCATTCGAATATCCTGATCTTCTGCCTTCGTTGACACCGATTATCGTCGGTATGCTGGTGCTTGAACTGTATTTCGGCCGCTACACACATGAAGAACTGGGCTGGAACACGGCTGTGGGAAACGCGACGATGCTTGTCACCACCGGGAT
>JALIDO010000028.1 GCA_022865265.1 Candidatus Nanohalarchaeota archaeon QJJ-5 | reverse complement strand
CTGGACGTTCGTTCCACATGGTTTCATTACACTTTGTTACACGATGATTGTCGGTATCACTATTGTATTCCGCATAGGGTCAGTACGTGAGATGATCGAGGAACAGGTCGGAACAACGTTGCCAGAACGACTGATATCTCATATGAGCTGGATAACAGCAGTTCTCACATTCGTTCTCGTCATCCTGTCGCCATATCTCATACGCACGTTTGGATAGAACATAGAATGGACCCGCAGGGATTTGAACCCTGGGCCTCCTGCTTGCGAAGCAGGCGTTCTGCCAGACTGAACTACGGGCCCGTCATCCGGTCACCACTGCACCCGTGAGCCTTTAATTATCTAAGGTCCCGGCCAGGGAGAATCGACAGTGGTCATCGCCATCGGCACGACAGTGGGTCTCTTCGATATCATAGTCTTCATCGATCAGCTGGACAGCGCCTTCGAGGATACCGCTCAAGAAATAACAGGTCTTGCGTTGTTCTTCGTTTGTGCGTGTATATGCGACCGCTGTCGGTGATGATGGGACAATGATCGTCGTCTCATCTTCTACCGTGATATCAGAGTAGCCAAGAAATGCTAACAGTCCGAAAAGGTCACCGATCACCTGTTGTGGCTTTTGATCTGTATCGAGTACCTCGAGAAGGTCGTGGCCATATGTGTTGCCTGTTTTCCGAAGGATCCCACCGGCGCCTTGACCGTAGATATCACTTAGTGTTGAGAGGATTTCGCCCATGAAGTATTCAGCACCCATGATGTTGAACCGTTGTGGTCCAAGGATGATGTCTCCGTTTTCATCTCCATGGAAGTCTTGTTCCTGTTGGAGGGCCTCAAATCGTCGTTCCTTGACCATATTTATTGTTTCAGGGTCAAGTGTCACGTTCGATCACCATCCGGCAAACCGTATCGCCTTTACACTGGCAAGCGGTCTCTTTTACCTGTATCTCATCTGCATCCCAGTAATACGCCACGATTCCTCTGAAGGTATGTCGCAAGAACATACACTGCGTTTCACCGGTTTCACCGTAACTGTACGATTCGAACGTGTTTTTGGCAGTCAAGACAAGGCGTTCATTGTCTTCATATTCTTCAAACGAGAAGTCTCCTAGCCAGCCGACGTATTTTCCGTAGCCGGCGATCTTTTCGAACTGTGATCGATTATCTGTCGGGGCGATTGTCTTAAGTGTGCCGATATCGAAGCCTGTTCCGACCAACAGACGTAGCATCATTACAGGTTGCAGGCCATTGAATGCATCATCCATCCGTTCGGCTATGTATTGTCCTGCCTGGTAGCCGAACTCTTTGATCTTCGTATCGATGACTGGACCAGCAACCTCACGCATATTTTCGAACAGTTCAGCGAACATATCGGTGTGGAAAAATACGAATCGCTGTCCAGCGTATTCGATCGTCCCGTCATCATCGACCGCTATATCGATCATATGCGGGGCCAGGTCATAGAATGCATCTTGGATGTCTGACATCAGGGCTCACAGTATCCCTTAGTGGCTGCTGGCTTAAATTACGTGTGGCATGTCACAGCGAAGCTGTTGAGATACTCATCGTGGCAAAAGGTTTTTGACTCAGTAGCGGCTCGAAGGTATTATGGGTGATGAATACTCGCTGTGGCTACAGCCACCGTCTGGATCTGTGCCACATGAACGGCTTTCATCCCGTATCAGAGACTATGCGGACCAGTATGATACCCCGGTCTTTCCACCGCATGTCACGGTAGTTGGTGGTGTCGGGACCGATCGTGAGACGATAGAGAAAGTCGCTGGATCGATAACATCAGGGGAAACGGCTGCAATACGACTCGTAAAGGCATCGTGGTCCGTGACCAGACATCAATGTGTCTTTCTGCTTGTCGACCCGTCTTCATGGTTAATATCACTCCATGAAAAAGCACGGACCTATCTTGATCATCCTTCCAACTTCTATGTCCCACATCTCAGTCTCGTATACGGTGACATCGGACATGCAGAGCGTGAATCGTGCGCAGAAAAAGCATCTGATCTTGTTCCGATGTCATTCAAACCATCGGAAATCCGTGTTGTCGATACAAGTGGCCGTGCGTCCACATGGAAAACAGTAACAACCACTACATTCGATCAGTAGAACCGAGAAAGGGCGGGGGCCGGGATTCGAACCCGGGTCACCGGAGCCACAGTCCAGCAGTATAAGCCACTAACCTACCCTCGCCACTTCTGTGCAGTAGGTTGATATGCGGGTGACATTTTAATTGTTAACGTAACCGGTCACCATGATCGCCCAGACACGAACCCTGTTTTTCCCTGAAGATGAACTGCATCGTGTCTATCTGCACCGGTTCCTGTTCAGATTGGCGATGCAGTCCGTGGCCATGTTCCTCCCGCTGTATATCTATCAGCTTGAACAGTCTATCACCCAGGTGCTTGTCTTTTTCATCATCTATCTCGGGATGTTTCTGTTCTCGTTCCAGACCGGGGCTATTGTATCGCGGCTCGGATTCAAACATACATCACTGATCGCATCCCCGCTGCTTTTGATATTCTATCTCTGGCTTCGTATGCTTGATTCCTTCGGTCCAGAGGCACTTGTGGTCGCGTTCATCGGTGGTCTGGGATTTAACATGTACTGGATGGGCATGAATCCGGAGATGGCCAGGACCAGTGACAGTGACAACCGTGATGCTGAAACAGCTATCTTTTACTCATTACCCGAGGCGGCAGCTGCCATCTCACCGTTCGTTGGTGGGGTGCTCATCGCATGGGCAGGGTTCCCGGTATTGTTCATCGCTGCTGCCGTGACGATGTTTCTTTCATTCCTTCCTCTCCTCAAGACCGACGAATATTACGACGGGATGGACGATACAGCTCGTTCGTTCTTTTCGAAGAAATATCTCGGTGATATTATCATGTTCTGTTTCCAGGGGCTCCAGTACAATGCGAAACTGGTCTTTTGGCCGTTGACACTTGCTGTTGTCATCGGAGGATCGGTGAACATCGGTGGTGCGGGGAGTCTGATGGCAGTAGGAAGCATGATAGCGAGCTTGACGATCGGAAAGCTCCTTGATGAGAACTCACGGCCATGGATCATGGGTGTAGGTGCTGGTATCTTGGTTCTTTCGTGGGCGGGGATGGCAGTGGTGACCAGTCCACTGTTTGCATTTGCAGTCTCATTTGTAGCGGGTTCGATGATCTTTGCCATCGATATCCCGGTCTATTCATTGGCTCTTGACAGGGCCGAGGAATCAGATATCATCGAGTACCTGGCACTGCGAGAAGTCATGTTGGCAGTCGGCCGATTGATCGGACTGGTAGGTGCGCTTGTCGCCCTGCGATACGTTGCTCCGGGTCAGTTGATCCCGGTCCTGTTCGGGCTGGTCGCTGTCGGGACACTTGGCACACTCGGTGTGTTCCGGACGATAACATCCTAATGGCGTGATATCTCGAAGATCAAGAAATGCGGGATGGTCTCGAGGAGCCGACAGAGATCTGGTCGTTCCTGCCGTCCATCTTCGCCGGGAACAGGTTCACGAAGCCCTGTGATACAGAATCCCTGTTCTCGTAATGCTTCTGCATGATCTGAGAGGGTTCTGTTGATTATCGGGATCCTTTCACCCTCGAATTCACGTTCTGCCGTCTCTGGTTCGAAATACTTGGTGATCTTGAATGATCGTGGTTCGGATTCAGGGAGATCAAGTTCAGAAAGCCCTGTTCCCGTGTGTTCGATCTTTTCGGTACCTTCGAGCCGCCAGCCGGCATCTTCCTGGATCGGTTTGAAACAGGGGTGCCGTACGGTGATGATGATCCGTCCATCATCGGCCAGGTGATCGTCGAAGGTATCTAACACACGCTGATAGTCCTCGATATGCTGGATGACATTGTTACACAGGATTACATCATATGTTTCTCCCAGTGACATGTCTTTGATATCTGCTACCTGGTACTCGACAGTATCATCATAGTCGCGGGCCTGTTCGATCAATGCCTCCGATGTATCGACACCAGTGACGGTTGCCCCCTGTGTGGCGAAATGTCGAGCAAGAAAGCCGTTACCACACCCGGCATCAAGTACTCGTTTGTCCTCGATCGAACCGATCAAGGATTCGATGGCCGGGATCGTCAAATGGCGCTGGAAGAAGTCTCCTTCACCGCCCATTTTTCGGTCCCAGTCCGCTGCTATATCATCCCACGGCATATCGTTCATCTCATATCAACTCAAGGATGCGGGGGGCCGGATTTGAACCGACGAACCCCTATGGGAATGGATCTTGAGTCCATCGCCTTTGGCCACTTGGCTACCCCCGCAGGTCGTGTGTAACACAAGCAGGATCGAGGTTAAAAAGGATATCGTCATTCTGTCGTATCGGAGTCTCGTGGCCACCATCGTTTTCCTTTCCTTTTGATGATCGCTCCTGCTGCTGATATTTTCTCTTCCGAATATCCTGTGACTGCTGTGATGTCCTGTTCCAGCAGTTCTTTCTGCCGTCTGACCTGTTCTATGACCGCATCACTCGGGTCGGGCAACTCGAACTGGAACGGGCCGGCTAAATCCGCCATGTTCGCATCGATCAGGTCTTTCTGTCCTTTCATCTGTGCGATGATCTCATCACGGGAGGAGATCAGATCCTGTTTGATCCGTTTCACGAGATTCTGTTCGATCTCTCCTTTCTCGATACTGTACCAGTCTTCTTCCTTCCCATTGATCCGTTCAACGATAACTTTACACGTCGCGGCCCCGATGAGTGGGAAAAAGAGCCCGGAGGGGAGCCATCCGATACCGAGTGAATCGATGGTTCCTGTCCGTCTGTCATAGCCTCGTATCACGATCGAAACAATGCTGAACATCCCGAGTGTCACAAGGATAGCACGTGGTTCCCCATGTGCCAGCACACCGAATGTCTGGCCCAACATGATCAAGGCAAGGAATGAAAAGATCAGAGCAGTGAGGAGGGCTATCGCCGGACCGATCTGTCGGCCGGTCGTTGCTTCTTTGGTGTTCGATCGGGTCACCTGCAGGAACCCCGTCAGCCACCGTTTCCGATGCCCCCACCAGTCTCGTAGGGTATGTGGTGCCTCTTCCAGTGTCGGTGCTGAGAAATGATCTGCCACGATGCTGAGATCCTCCTCGACACAGCGTGTACCGAAATCAATATCCTCGGTCAGGACTGATTCATTGAACCCACCGACCGTCTCGAAGGCCTCATCTGTCAAGGCAATGGCCTTGCTTCGCGGTACATATTTTCCACTCAGTGCCTGATAGATGATCTTGGGGCCATTGACGATATAGAAGACCTCATAGTAGCCAAGTGATTCTATCAGACCATCTGGCTGTGGGATACAGCGGCCCTGAAAGATATCCTCGGTCTCAAGCACCGCACTGGCCCGGGCAAGGAAGTCCTCATGGATGGTCTGGTCGGCATCGAAAAAGGCATAGTACGGTGTATCTGTCGTCTCGATCGCGTGATTCAAGGCACCGGCCTTCGAGCCAGGATGTGTGGTGTTGATCTGGGCGATGACGTTGTCATAGCAGGAGCTCAGAACCTCTGCTTTCCGGATGGTCGGGAGATCACCGTACTCACAGACGATCCGTACTTCGAAATCCTCATAGTTCGAGGCTACAAGGCTTTTCACACTTTTCTCGATGACATTGGCATCATCATAGGCCGGAATGATGACAGTGAATGGTTTTCCGTCTTGTTCGAGTTCGGGTTCATGCTTTCTCCCGTAATACAGCAGTGAGCCCGTAAACAAAAAGAGAAAGGTGAGGACAACGATGCTCGGTATCCAGCTGGTGGTGATGAACCCGATACCGATGGCTGAGGTGACAAGCAATGCAGCCAGCATCTGTTCACCGCGCCATCGTAGCCACTGCCATCTGGTCCCCATGGGTATCGTGCATCGAGATGTGGGTTAGGTGTTGTTAAGCATTGTGTCGTGTTTCAGACAACAGAACAGATATGGGTCAACGAGCCTCTGCACGGTAGAAGATCGCATCAGATCGTTCATGGAGCACATCTACATCATAATCATATTCTTCGAGGATCTCTGTTATCGCATCCTTGTTCTTGTGTGTCTCGATATAGATCATCGGTTCTGTCTCGACAGTCTCAGTCATGCCTTCGAGGACGGCGGGTCCATGTCCTTCAACATCGATCTTGACGATATCAGGCGCAGGATTGTCCTCGAGCAGTGTATCAAAGGTCTGGAGTATCACATCGCCACCGGTGTCACCGATACTTGCAGCACCGGGATTGATCCCTTTCTCCAGTGCGACCTGTCGTTTTTCACGGCCCAGCCCGCATTCATGGATATGGGCAGTGACGTCGTTCAGATCGAGATTACGCCGTAATGTCGGGAGGACAGCCTGATCTGGTTCGACCGCGTGGGTCTGATCCGTGATCCGGGCAGCAAGTACAGTGTATAGTCCAAAATTAGCCCCGACGTCATAAAAAACAGTCTCATCATCAAGGCGGCCGACAAGATCGTTGTATATCGGACGTTCTTCCTCGAACACGAACGATACCACAAAGGCGGTCTGGATATCATCGGTGACAAATCTGAGGTGATGATCACCGATATCGATCGTATCAGTCCCACGAAGACGTCGTCTGGCTGCGCCGGCCATCGATGCAACAATTGTCCTCGGTGAGATCGCGAACGGGTCCATCGATATGCCTCTTACTCGTCCCCGTCCTCAGAATCATCATCCTGCTGTGTTTCCTCATCTGTCTCCTCGTCTCTCTCCTGCTCTGGTGTGCCCTCGTCGGGTTCTTCGACAGCTATGTCTTCATCGGTCTCTTCAGTCGTGTCACGATTGATGACGAAAAGCACAATCGCTGCGAGGAATCCAACACAACCAAGAGCAACGAGGAGGTATGATTGTGTAATAAAGACCTCCAGGACATTGGTCACGATACCGCTTGCCAGTTCAGATGCTGCTGTCGGTGCTTCTTCTGGTACATTCTGACTTATACGTTCCACAGCCCTATCACGGGCAATGCTGAACCCTATCGCTGTTCCACCGCCGACAAGCACGATCGGGATGCCACTGGTCACCAGGCCGCCAGAACGGGTCCGGGCGATCAGGAACAGTAGACCGATGAACAGTAATGAGATCAATGGAAGGAGATAGATACCTGTGCGGACCAATGGTACATATTGACGACCACTATCCAGTGCTTGACGGGCATCCTGATTGATTCGGTCGGTTATGTTGATCTTTCGGGGAATCCCGGCCTCATCTTCGATCATCGCAGAAGTAATCGTCGGCCCGACCTCATCCAGCGTCGTCTCGAGTTCTGTCGTGAAGGTATCATAGGTGATCGATTCGTTCAAGATCCCATCGAGTTTCACCTCGGCAAGCTGCTGGATCGGTTCTTCCAGGTCAGCTGGTACCTCACCAGTATCAGCGATATCCAGTTCATCTCGGAGCTGGTCTTTCCGGTTCTGGAAGGCCTGCTCGAGCTGCTCTTGGGTTAGTTCTGGATCAGTCTCGGACTGGATCCGCTGATATGCATCCTGTCGTACTTCCTGTCGTACAGCTTCGAACTCCTGTTCACTTTCACGCATCCGGGCAAGCTGTGGATCGATCTCGGCGATCAGATCGTCTGTATTGTTCGTCACATTCTCTGCGATCGCTGTATGTATCTGACTGAGATTGATCGTGAGATCGAGGGTATCTTGTTCATGATAGAGATAGCCATAGAAGTTCTCGATATTACGTTCGACCTCTTGCTGGACGAAATCTTCGGTGATGACCTCATCGATGGCGACAGGCGCATCCTGTGATTGATTGTCGAATTCCTGTTCGACCATCTCGACGACGGTCCCGTATGCATCCTCTTCAGCAAGTGCCTCGGTCACAAAATCATCATTCATCACGGTACGATCGACACCGATCATCACATGTGAGAGCAGAATCAACGGAAACAGTATCAAGATCAGCATAAAGATGCCGAAACCATGTCTGAGACCCATGCCTTATACATAGACCAAGCGTTTATATGCGATGTGGCCCTGGGCGTGGTGTGGTAGAGAAGATGATACTATCGTAGCATGAGAAATAAAGATCCGATATACTTTTATTGCGTCCAAAACAATGTTAATTTCTGTTTCTGTGTCCAGAAGACCTCCAGAAAGACCGATACGTGTGAATACGGGGATGGTAGTGATCTCCGCTGATAGAAAAATCGGGTTGAATGCCCCGACCGGGATTTGAACCCGGGTCTTCGGCTATCTTTACTGGTGGAATGAGATCATCGCCTCGCGGCTCAGTTCTTCCGAAGTGCCGTTCGAAAGGCCGAGATGATTGGCCGGACTACACTATCGGGGCAACGATACGACAGTT
>JALIDO010000027.1 GCA_022865265.1 Candidatus Nanohalarchaeota archaeon QJJ-5 | reverse complement strand
CTCCCATATCGGGTCGAAGATATGGTGACAGCTGCAGGTGGGGACTGGAATGCAGAACTGGACGCAGATGTGTCTGTCACCCGGGATGGACAGCTTGTCACAGCACGTGGACCTGATTCAAGTGAACGTGGTGCTGAAGTTTTCGCCTCAATGATAGCATCGGCTGAAAACGGCCACTAATGGGCCGTCCAGCCTCCATCGACAGGGATAGCTGCTCCAGTAATATATGAAGCATCATCAGAGGCAAGGAATGCAGCCAGTCCTGCGATTTCTTCAGGTTGTGCGACACGATCCATCGGTGTCTCATCCTGGACAAAATGATAGAATGATTCATCCTCGAGCATAGCTTCGGTCATCGGTGTCTCGACAAAGCCAGGACAGATAGCATTACAGCGAACCTGCTGGTCGGCATAATCTACGGCGACAGACCTGGTGAAATTGACGACACCACCTTTGGCCGTCGCATAGGCTGTAGCACTCGGTCCTGCCACGAGTCCATAGATGGATGCGATGTTGATGATCGTTCCTTCTGTCTCTTCCAGGTGCGGGAGTGCTGCCTTTGCGCCGTTTTTAACACCGGTGAGATTAATAGCCATGACCTGACTCCATTCTTCATCATCCATGTTCGCAAGATCATTATCTGCTCCGATACCTGCATTGTTCACGATGACATCGAGTGAGCCGTATTCATCGACGGTCTGTTCTACCACCGACTCCACTTCCTCGTATGCAGATACATCACAGTGCATATAGGTACAATCGAGTTCCTCTGCTGTTTGTTTTCCGTTCTCATCATTGATATCAGCGATCACGACGTTTGCTCCTTCCGCAACATAGCGTTCAGCAATGGCCTTACCGATACCGGTCGAGGCACCGGTGATGATTGCTGTTTTGTCTTCGAGCATCATGGCTATCATATGAATCATCATATCTCCAGATTAAAGGAACTGCTGTGTTCCAGGTAAGTCCGGGATTGATAAGGTATCCTGGAAAGTATTTGCACAGGTTGGTAAAGTATCGATTTTCAACGAGTGATCTTGGTTGGCGCAGTACTGGTCATTGGTGCAACAGGTCTGTATCTTTCAGCGAATGAGGGTAATCCTGGTGGAGATTGGAAAACCACTGAGCTGACCCCGGTCGATGGAGATACATCGTTCACGATCGATACACTTGAAAAACCAGTTCTGGTCGAGTCCTTTGCTGTCTGGTGCACGACATGTACACGCCAACAGCAAGAGATCAAACAACTGCTCACAGAGACCAATGTATCTGTTGTCTCGCTGGATGTCGATCCGAACGAAGAGCCGGCATTGGTCCGTGATCATATCGAAGAACACGGCTTCGGCTGGCGATACGCGATTGCTCCCTCGGCCATGACACAACAAATGGTCGCAGACTATGGAACTTCGATCACGAATCCACCCTCGGCACCGGCTGTGCTTGTCTGTGAAAACAGTACACGTCGGCTACCGAATGGTGTCAAACCTGCCTCGAAACTCCAGGATGAGATCAATGCCGGGTGCTGATGGTTCTTGGCCAGTTTCTCAATTCCTTTGTTCTTGGCCTGTTAACGCCCCTGACAGCTGCCTGTGTGTTGCCACTGTACCCTGGATTTCTTTCCTATCTTACCAGTCGATTCGATACTGACGGAGATCGCTTTGATTACATGATGGCTGGCGGTCTGGTCGCTGCCGGTGTCGTCTCATTCATGCTGATGATCGGGCTCGTGTTTACCTTTGTGCTTGAGCAATCACTGACGGCGGTGACTGCGGTGATCTCGCCATTCATCTTTGGGGCATTGGCCATTGCCAGTCTCCCGTTGATTGCCGGATATGAGATCGGTCAGCTCATTCCTGCGATACATGCACCCTCGTTCAGTAATCCATATCTGGATGCGTTCGGATTTGGGTTTTTCTTCGGTGGTGTCGTGCTACCATGTAACCCTGCGTTCATTGCAACGTTTCTGTCTCGTGCATTTCTGTTCACATCACCAGCCTCCAGTCTCATCAATTTCTTCCTGTTCGGGTTCGGGATAGGGTTCCCCTTGCTCCTGTTTTCGGTAGTATCTGGACAGCGCCATGAACAGGTCATCAGGTTTATGACAGACCATACCACATTGATCAACCGTGGATCCGGTTTTATCATGCTGGCAGTATCACTGTATTACCTCATTGTTGTCTTTTCGGTGATACCTCCATGAACTGGAAGAACATCGTATTCCTGGGCGTGTTAGGGTACAGTGCTTTACTCGTTACAGTGATCACTGCACTGGTCGTTGTCTCATTGTCTTCTTTTTCCATCCAGACCGCAATCGATATGGCAATTGCCATTTTCCTCTTGTTACCGGTGAAGTTCTTCTATGAGCAGATGGATGATCTTCTGGGGAATCTGTGGACCCAGATCAGAGAGCATCGTGCTGTCATCGCAGTAGCAGCAGTTTTGTTCTGTCTCTCTGGCTATGGGTATCTCTATGGTCTAGCGGTGCCTGGGCTGTGGTTCTTCTATCTATCATTCCGCGTCTCGGCACAAGTATTGATCCCACTACAACAGGAGCTGGCCATGTTCCCGGCCAATGGGGCGTTGATTACTATTGCTCAGTGGAGTGTCCATCTCGTCTGGATCGTCTTGCTGACCAGTATGATAGCAGATATCCTTCGACCGATCCGTCATCGTATCGCACAGGGCAGTGATACGACCCTTTCTCCGCGGTTCCTCCCACTCGATCGCCACAGCGGGGATGCAGATGCCACTATCAGTATCTATGTCGTCACTGGGGTACATGGTATCTTCTGGATTCCACATCGCTTCTGTAAAGAGTGTCATCTATTCGTCTCGACGGTCGATGATGTGATTGCGGACCTCGAACAAGATGTATCTGTTTCGGTTCGATCATACTGGGGGTGGCTGCCATGGGTGCTGGCAAATGGTGGGACACATCCTCCTTGTCTGTACATCAATGGTAGACAGATCACCCAAGGAGAAGATGTACCATCGCGAGACGATGTGCTGGCCGCTCTCACAGATGATGAACCAGAAGAGTAAGGGCTTACCTCCGTGTTAGTGATGTGTTGATAAGCTGCTGTTCAGCATTGGCTGATCATGACCAATCACATGGCAGTGCTTTTTGTGGGTGTAATGATTCTGATGGCTGGTAGTGTTAGTGTGGTGATTGCTCTGGATCAGCAAGAACCATCAGCATCGGTGCAATCTCCCGATACCGAGATTAATGGGTCACCATCGGTCCAGACCACAGCTGATGGGCGTCGCTATATTGTTCATCCTGATGAACTGGAACAAGGATGTCCAGGGTTTGACTGTATCCCGGCGATCGATGACCCTGCCTATATCAATGCGGATCAAGCCTCATGGTTAGACAATGATGATCGGGTGATTGGGCTTTCCATCAACAATGTCACACGTGCATACCCGCTCCGAATCCTGAATCGACATGAGATCGTAAATGACAGAATCGGAGGTGATCCTGTCGCTATCACGTACTGTCCTTTGTGTCGATCAGCTGTTGTCTTTAATCGAACAATCAACGGTTCAACACTATCGTTCGGTGTCTCAGGAAAGCTTCTTGATGCGAATCTAGTGATGTATGATAGACAGACAGAGACATTATGGAACCAGATCGAAGGACAAGCGATTGTTGGTTCACTGGTCCCATCACGACTCGAGTTGCTCTATGCATCTATCACCTCCTGGGGTGACTGGCAGCAGGCGAATCCTGATACAGATGTCTTGGCCCGTGATCAAGGAATCTACCCGGTATCGAGCTATGATGTCGATCCATATGCTGGTTATGGGAATCAAAGTGTGGTAGGCTTTGGTGTTGATAAGGTTGATGACCGGCTGCATCCGAAAAAGCTGGTCGCTGGAATATCGATCGAAGGAACACCAAAGGCCTATCCGGTCGAAACTATCAAGGCCAGAGGTATGATACAGGAAAGTATCAACGGGACGTCGGTTGCTGTGTTTCAACGGAAAGATGATGGTCGTATCGGTGCACTGATAGCTGAATATGAGGGAACACGGCTCGAACTGACACGAAAAGACCATGGCCTGCAAGACCAACAAGGACGGCTCTGGAGATACGATGGCCAACAAAGTGAGGGTGACGGCAGACTCACCTATCTCGTACCCAAGGAGTTTTATTGGTTCGCGTGGGAGAAATTTAACAGTGAATCGCTGGTGTATACAGAATGACCCGCTATGATCCCCGAACATGGTCACGCGGTTGGCAAATTGTCTTTCTCCTGGCTGTATTGTTCGTAATAACTGCAGTACTGTTCTGGGAGATCGTTGTGGCAGGATACATGTTCACAACCGGTGATGATGGTCTTGTTGTGCAAGATCAACGCTTCAATGGATCCAGCAGAGTGACGAACGAGACAGAATGGTGGATCAAGGATAATTATGAGACAGAGATCGCTAATCTCTCACGGGTGGCGTACTGGGTCACACAAGAAAATGGTACAGAGCCGCCGTTCAGGAATGAACTATATGATGAGACCCGTCCAGGTATTTATGTCGATGTAGTCAGTGGAGAACCGCTGTTCTCCAGTAAACATAAATTCAAGTCTGGGACCGGATGGCCGAGTTTCACACGTCCATTGGAACCCGATAATATTATCGAACGACGAGATCCTGGCCCCATCGGTGATCGGGTCGAGATCGCGAGTGCTCATGCAAAGAGTCACCTCGGTCACCTGTTTACCGATGGCCCACCGCCGACAGGGCTGAGATACTGTATGAACAGCGCAGCCCTCGAATTTATACCGGCAGAAGAGCTCTCTGAGCGCGGATACAGTCAATATGTTGATATGTTCGAACAATCAGAAGATACACAATGACAGCGTTTGATATGCCTGAATGGTGTGAAGCCGAGGACTGGTGTCCGATAACGGTCACAGCCGAACTTCTGGGGCGAAAATGGCATCCTGTTATCGTGCATCGTTTGTTACAGCAGCCAATGGGATTTAGCCAGCTCAGAAAACAGGTCCATGATATTTCGGATAAGGTACTGTCTGAAAGTCTGGATGATCTCTGTGAGAAAGATATCGTGAAGCGGGAAGTTATCAGTGAATCTCCGAAGACGGTCGAATATTCACTGACGGATCGTGGAAAATCTTTAGCACCGGTTATCGAGGCGATGAAAGACTGGGGGGAAACCCACACAGGCGATTTCTGACATTTCCTTCAATAAGCCCTTGATCAGACGAGATCGAGCCGTTCCAGATCAGTCCAGAGAGCTGGCACAGTATCAAATGTCTTGATTTTCCGGTCTTTTACCCATCGATACTGGTCATGTTCTACATTCAATGTGACGGTCGCATCCTGGACATGGATGAGGAATGGATAGATCGTGAATGTATATGATGACTCATCCAGTCCGAACGGGGCTGCACGTTTTTTGACCGTTCCATCGAGCCCTGTTTCTTTTGTGAGTTCCCGGCAAGCTGCGTTTTTTGGTTGTTGATCCTCAATCGGTCCTGACGGAAAATTCCACCGTTGCGGGAAGACACTCATGCTTGATGATCGTTTCAATAACAGATATCGGTCTAGGTCGGGATGATATGTTACAGCTACGGCAATCTCCATGATATCATCTTTCTGATCAATGTAGATTCATTATTTGAAAGGTTCGATGTCATACCGGTACCGGATGAACTGGTGAGTGCCCTCATCGGTCTTGATTTGATTCGATCCGTCTTGGTCTTCTTCAATGAATTGGATTTCACCGATAATTCCTTTTTGCGTGTCTCCCACAGGACGGTACCCGATTTGATCATGAAGACTAGTGACCATCGAACGTAGTGTTTCGTGTTCAAGATATGGACGCATATCACAGTGAGCAGAGCCGTACTCGATAGCGATCTCTGGCTTATGCTGCTGGTCTGCAAACACATTCGGGGCCACGAAGTCTTCGATCTTTTCAGCACCTTTGGCACTTCGTCCAGCAGAGGGTGTATAGAAATTGCTGACTTGGCTATATGAAATGGCTGTATCTAGTCGATCATCTATCTTGCCGCCGTAAAGGCCTGCGATAGATGACATCAATGGAACAGTACCAACGAGACCAGCTGGTGTACCAAGACTTAGACCGACGAAAGCTGGGACAACACGGGCCATCATTTCTGTTCCTTTGACGACATTATGATAGATCGCGTGATCGAAGTTATCATCGATCCGTTCGTCTTCACAGGCCATATCGACCATATAGATCGGTGTCTCATTCTCGATCAAGGTATTGATAGTGTTCGTGTATTGATCATGCGCCCGGATATCTTCCAAATCAACCCGCCCGATCGGTGCTGAACCGGTCTCGACCACATAGGCATCGATATCATCCAAAAGATCCGCAGAAACCGATGTTTCGTATTTATGGTGGCCGGGTATGAAATGGTAGTTCGCTCGATCAGTGCTGAAATCGATACTTCCAGGATAGGTCTCACCATCGGTCTCAGGAACCGTCTCTGGTGTTATCTTCTCGAGGTCCTCAATGTACCGCTCGATCTGGACATCTTGGTCCATATATGGCCTATTGGTGGTTAGATTTAAACATTGTTGTCATCGTGGCGTAACTATTTTAACAGTCGGTCTCAGTACCGGGAATCATGACAGAAGAGACAGTTGCCTTCACGATGGGTCGCAATCAGCCCTATGGCCATCAACATTTCGCAGCGAATGACTGGATGGCAGAGCAAATCGGCGCTGACCGTCTCAATCTCTATATCGATACAACCCATGAGGAACGGTTACCGAAAAGCCCGATCAAAGGAGAACGGATGGTCGAAGCTGTCGAACAAGCATATGAAGACTTCTATGATGTCGATTATGATGTAACTATCTCCGAACGGGATGTACTGGATACGGATTTTTACACTGATCTTCTTGGTGAAGCCCTCGATGGACATACCTTCGTGACCGGTGAACCATCGCATGCACGCACGATGGAGCGTGTTTTTCCAGGATTCGATGCATTCGGCTACACGGTCGAGCACTGGGACCGCACTGATCAACGTTTCGAGGATTATGACTATGATATCGTTTCATCATCGACCGAGATACGGCAGCTGATACGGAACGATGATGATCGTTGGCGAGATGCGGTATCCGACCCAATCGAGGATGCGATCGATGCAGAGTATGAAACGATCCGTGAGACAATCGTACCAGCGGAGGAATACAACGGCTCGAAATACAAAGATATCATTGCCTCGAACGGACAGCCCTGGGCCGGTGTTGTTGCTGTCCATGATGCGGTTGAGGACCTATTCTAACAACCTCTCTGTCTCGAGATCTGCACGCGGAAAGTCTTCCAGCCACGCACCATCGAGCCTGTCTTCCTGGAAGGCACTGATCGTGTCTTCATCCAGCTCTTGCAGGTAATCGATGATATGTGGTTGGTGGCCTGCACCGATGACTAATGCGGTTTCATCGGTCTCCGGGTCAAGTAGGTCATCGAGGACGAACCCTGCCATGTACTCGGACCGACCATGACCTATTTTACCAAACAGCTCTTCCATATTATCGAGGACACGACCACCTTCCCAGTGAAGGGCAAACAGAGCCGCATTTTTCACTTCTCCAAGCAGGGCATCATCCTCGTTCCACTGGTCTTCGATCCAGCCTGTCAATCCTTCACGCATGCCCTCGTATCGTGCAGCATCATACGCGATCTGGAGTTCCCGTGGAAGATCATTTGCATAAGCACTGGCCTGGACGTCTTCGAGAGCATCAGGGTCCTCGAGTCCTTCGTTGATACTGCCCAGATGATCGAGCATCGGTGTATCGTATCGTGCTGCTAGGGCATCTGTAAGACGGTCCCCAGCGGTTTCGAGGGTCTTGAGATATGGATTCGGTTCGCCTGTCTCGGTGGTCTCATCGGTTTCTTCCTCTTCCTCATCGTCACCGAGGGCTTCGAAGGCTGTTCCCTCCAACACAGTATGGTCCTGCATCTCAAAGATCGGCCCATCCTCGAGGTCAAGGAGATGTGCGATGTTCTGTTCAGTATAGACCTTATCTGTCTCTTCGACCAAGTCATGGACTTCCTTCTGGAGATACTGCTTGACCTCATCATCCATCACGAAATAGTTCCGCTGGCCATGGGCAAATCCGAACAATGTTACATCAAGGCTGTATTCGGTGTCACCATCCTTGTATGTTATATGGACAGTATCACGATCTTCCTCGAATCGATTCCGTGTATGGAGCCACCAGTCGGTCTTTGCCTTCATGCCGGCCTCGAGTGGATCATCGATATCGTATCCTTCCTCTTGATATGCTTGAACCAGATCATCCATGTCCTCAGCCGCTCGGATCTGCTGTTCTGTGATACGAGGGTCTTGTGGTTCATCGATTACCTCATCAAGTGTATGCTGCAAAACAGATTCGACGACCGGATGTGGTTTGCCATCACCGTCGAACGAAGGGGCAACATAGTCTTCGAATGTTTCTTTAGCGTACTCACTGATC
>JALIDO010000026.1 GCA_022865265.1 Candidatus Nanohalarchaeota archaeon QJJ-5 | reverse complement strand
GATCGACAGGCTCGAGCGTATGCGAGATGGCGAATTCCCTGAATCCAAGGTCGAATCGATACTGCATGATGTTGATATCCGTATCCAGTCTCAGGATCTTTCGGGAGAGAAAGAGCAAGCGATCATCGAGAAATTGAAGGCTATGCAGGACATTCTTGAGGAATAACGATGGCGCTGATACAGCTCGATGCGGTCATCAAGACGTATGAGATGGGAGAAACGACCGTGAAAGCGCTCCGTGGTACTGATCTGACCATCGATGAAGGTGAATTCATCGCGATAATGGGTCCATCGGGATCAGGGAAATCGACCCTGATGAACATGATCGGTGCCCTCGATAAACCGACAGATGGTAACGTGACCGTCGAGGACCAGGATATCGGAGAACTGACACGGTCAGAACTCGCAGTGTTGCGAAGCCGTATTGTCGGATTTGTCTTTCAACAGTTCAATCTGATCAGTACGATGACAGCGATGGAAAATGTCGCACTTCCAATGCTGTTTCGAGGCGTATCACGGAAAGAACGACATGATCGAGCGAAAAAACTACTCGATCGGGTCGAACTGGGCGACCGATATACACATACACCACAGGAACTGTCAGGCGGCCAGCAACAGCGTGTCTCGATAGCACGAGCGCTGGCAAATGATCCTGATATCGTGTTGGCAGATGAGCCAACAGGGAATCTAGATACTGATACCGGAGATCGGGTCATGGACCTACTGACAGAGCTCAATGAGGATGGTAAAACCATCATCATGGTGACCCATGACCCACACGATGCCGAATACGCCGATCGGATCGTTGAGATACAGGATGGCGTGATCAAAAATGGTGATGAATCATGAGACGACTATTCGCACTCGTACTTGTCATTGGTCTTTTCAGCGGGCTGGCAGCAGCTCAATCCTCAAACATCCAGGTGGAAAAGATGATGACGGAACCGGAGCCGTTACAGACTGGACAATATGCCACGGTCTGGTTCTCGGTGACGAATGAAGGTGATGCTGATGCAGAATATGTCAATGTCACCTTCGAGGATCGCTATCCATTCACGCTCAAGGAAGATGAAGACAGGACGTTCCGGTATCGCACGATCGAGCCCGGTGATACATACACAAGTACGGTCACAGTCCGTGTCGACCGTACGGCAGTGTCAGGAAACGAATCACTCCGGTTCTGGATGAGTCATGATCATTTCGATGGACGGCGGAGTTTCTCTCTGCCCGTAGAGGTCCGCGATGATAATACGGCCTTGACAGTACGTGATGTCTCGTTGCCAGAGCGGGTTGTTCCAGGATCGACGCATCGGATGAACGTGACCCTCCAGAACAATGCCAATACACATTTCAACAGTATCGATACACGGATCGATCTTCCATCCGAGGTTCCGATTGTCGTCTCGGATACCAACAGGAAGCGGATCCAGCAGCTCGATGGTGGTGATGCTGTCACACTGTCATATCAGTTATTGATCGATGAAGACGCCGACCGCGGGGTCTACAGTATCCCGATCACCAGCGAGTATGTAAATATCGCCGGGACAACGTTTTCGATCCAGGAATCGACCGGTGTGGCCATCGGCGGTATGACAGATATCGAGGCTGCGTTGGAACGGACCGATATCAGGACCGATGGGACACGAGGATCGGTGACAGTCCGTCTTGTCAACCGAGGACAGGGCCAAGCAAAGTTCGTCTCTGTCGATGTTCCGGAAGAAGATGAGAATGCTGGCTACGAGTTACTCTCGACCAATGATATCTACATCGGGAATATGATCCCTGATGACTACCAGACCGCAGAATATGAGGTCTATGTCGAGGAGGGACAGGAGTCACTTACTGTCCCTGTCGATGTCTCCTATGTCAATGCACAGGGGCAACCGGTCGAACGTAGTTTCGATGTCACTGTCGAACTCTATGAGCAATCAGCACTCCAACAGTACGGGTTCGTCTCATCGGGCGGTAGTATGATGCCACTGATCGTTGTCGTGCTTGTTGTTATCGGTGCTGGACTGTGGTATTGGCGACGCAGGGGAGCATAGATGGTCTTCAAGCTGTTCCGGCTCTCCGTGAACAACCTGGTTCACCAGAAACGACGGTCATGGCTGACGATCATCGGGATATTCATCGGAATCGCTTCGGTCGTGGCACTGGTTTCACTCGGTCAAGGCCTAGAGAACTCATTGGTGGCTGAATTTGAAAAGCTTGGAGCAGATAAGGTGTTTGTCGAATCATCAGAGCTTTCTGAAGATGATATAGCAGTGATAGACCAGGTACGCGGGGTCGAAACCGTAACAGGCCTCTATCAGACAACCGAACCTGTCAGTTTCGATGGTCAGACCGGATATATCACGATCGTCGGGATACCGACGGAAGAAAAGGACCTGGCCATGACCACCCTATCCTTATCGATCACGGCCGGACGCAATGTGCGCGGGCCTGACAGGACAAGTATCGCGATCAGTGAAACACTTGCATCATCGACATTCGACAGCACGATTTATGAGAACGATCAACTCGAGATCGCCGAGGAACGATATCGTGTCGTTGGTACATACGAGGCAACAGGGGATCCAAGCTATGATACATCGATACTGATGCCTCGTGACCGTGTCCAAGAGGTCTTTGGTGAGAACGATGATGTCTTGAGCCGGCTGACTCTTGTCATCGATGAGGGGATCAACAGGACCGACTTCATCGCTGATGTTGAACAACAGCTCCGTGAAGACCGTGGACAGGAGGAAGGCGAAGAAAATTTCGATGTCTACACACCACAAGATATCCTTGATTCATTCCAGAATGTGATCGGGCTTGTGCAGGCGATTGTCCTCGGGATCGCATCCATCAGCCTCCTTGTCGGAGGCATCGGTATCATGAATACCATGTATACGGCAGTGACGGAACGGACCCGTGAAATCGGTATTATGAAAGCGATTGGAGCGACCGATAGGCAGATACAGACTGTCTTCTTGTTTGAATCAGGCATCTTGGGGCTGATCGGGGGTATCGTTGGTGTTGGTGTTGGACTGGGATTGAGCTTCAGTGCTGCCGTGGCAGCCGATACATTCACCACCGTTCCTGTCGGTGCTGCGGTGAGTCTTCCACTTGTCGGTGGTGCTATCTTGTTTTCTTTCCTGACCGGTGCCGTGTCTGGTGTTCTCCCGGCACGGAAAGCTGCAAACCTTGAACCAGTCGATGCATTGAGGCAGGAGTGATGTTTTGGACCTATCTCAAACTCGGGTTTCGTAATATCCGGAAACAGAAACGGCGTTCCTTTTTGACACTGATCGGTATCGTGATCGGGATAGCAGCCGTGATCGCACTTGTATCACTTGGCCAGGGCTTTGAACAGTCAGTCGCCGAAGAATTTCAGGGCCTGGGAGCAGATAAGATATTCATTAATCCCGGTCAGGGTATTATCCAGACCGGAGGTCCATCAACAGAAGGCCTGACCGAACGGGATATCGAGGTTGTCGAACGGGTTCCGAGTGTCCTTCTGGCAGGCGGCATGACGTTTGAGACAGCAACAGCGACTTATCGAGGAGATCAGGCATCGATACGTGTGATTGGATTATCGACCGATGAAAGTCAGGGTATGCTGATGGAAGCGAACAGTTTCATCATTGATGGAGGACGCACGATCCGTGATACGGACCGGAGTAGTATTGTTGCCGGATATCGTGTGCAAGAGACTCTATTCGATCGTAGTGTTGAGCTAAGGAGTCAGATAGAGATCAATGATCTTCGGTACACTGTTACAGGCACCTTAGAGCGTACAGGCGATCCGGAGTATGACCGTGGCGTGTTACTGCCACTCGACCGTGCCCAGGAGATCACCGGGCTCGGTGATAATGTACAGTACATCATCGCACAGATCGGTTCTGGTTTCGAACCACAGGAGGCGAAAGAAGAAATCGAAGACGAACTCCGTCAACATAAGAATGTCGAAGAAGGAGAAGAACCATTCACGGTCTCGACCACTGAAGATGTCCTGAACGCATTGAGCAATATTCTCTCGGTCGTCCAAGCGATCGTCCTCGGGATCGCATCCATCAGCCTCCTTGTCGGAGGCATCGGTATCATGAACACGATGTACACGTCTGTCAGTCAACGGACAAATGAGATCGGTGTCATGAAAGCGATCGGGGCAACGGATAGACAGATCCTTGCGTTGTTCGTGACCGAATCAGCGATCATAGGGCTGGTTGGTGGATTGATCGGGACATCGATCGGGTACGGGATCAGTATCGGTGCTGGCCGTCTCATCACCGCCACTGCTGCTTTACCGATTTCTGTCTCTGTCTCGCCCGGATTAGTCGCCGGAGCTATGGGCTTTTCGATGATCACGGGGGTGCTTTCAGGTATCCTACCTGCACGGAAAGCTGCGAAGATGGAGCCGGTTGATGCTCTGCGTTATGAATGAAAGAAAAAATGATCACTTATTCAGTGATCTCACTGTTCTTCGGTCGAAGTCCATCGTAACCGCATTTCCGGCAATTGGCCTCATCAGGATTCTGCACCTTGTTCCGGGCATTGCACTTGCGGCAGATGTAGATGTCTTCGAACAACCGCTTTTCCGCCAGATCGAATCGTTCTGCCATTGAAGATGACCTCTATGTGGTTGGAGTCACCGAACCCTTAACAATGTTGTGGTGTCTGATATTGCTCACTGCTGTTCAAGCCGTCTGATACGTTCTTCTGTCGGTGGATGCGTGGAAAAGAGCTTGGACAAAGAATCACCACCAAATGGGTTGATGATGAACATGTGTGATGCGCCACGGGCTCCATCTTCCATCGGTGCCTGCTGTACCGATCGATCGATGCTTTTCAGTGCGTCTGCAAGATATCTCGGCTCTGTAAATGTCGCTGCCGTCGCATCTGCACTGAACTCTCGACTCCGCGAGATCGCCATCTTGATGACACTTGCAGCAATCGGTGCCAGAACCATCCCGGCGATCGCCATCATCGGGTTCTTCTGCTCACCGCTCATTGTCGAGAACATCAACATCTGGGCCAGGATAGATATTCCACCGGCAATCGTGCCAGCAACAGCCTGGATCAACGTATCTCTGTTCTTGATATGGGCGATCTCGTGGGCCAGGACGCCCTCGATCTCATCATCGGAAAGGTTCTGCATGAGTCCGGTCGTGACACAGACAACACCATGTTTCGGGTTCCGTCCTGTTGCGAAGGCATTCGGTGTCTTTGTATCCATAACATACAGTTCTGGTTCCGGGATGCCGGCTTTGGTGGCAAGTTCTTCCACCATTGTATGAATCTTGGTATCACCCTCCATCGGCTGTGCACGATGCATCTTGACGACGATTTTGTGGGAGTAAAAGTAACTCACACCGTTCATCAACAATGCAAAGACAAGACCCATGATAAGACCGCCTGCTCCGCCGAAATACAGTCCAACACCACCAAAAAGTGCGATGAGGACAGCGAAAAGACCACCAAGTCGAAGCTTATTGAGTATGTTCATTGGGATTCACCTGGTATTGGCATGTCCCATGATACATGACCAGGCTTAAATGCATTATCGCTTTCATCCGCGATCCAGTCCTGGATGCAGGCTGCTGTTTCGTTCGGTGTCCGATCTGTCGTATCGATTTCGATCACGGAGTCATGATCGGCCATCACCTGCTGGAGGACAATATCAAGACGTTCGGCACCGATGTTTTCCTCGATCTTTTCATCTGACCAGTCTCGATCCTGGAGTCGTTTTTCAAGATCTTCCGGATCGCATCGGAGGACGACAACAAGATCGGCTGGATAGATATGACTGAGATGGCCATCAAGTACACTGTCCTCGTCTACAACATCCTCCATGGTCTCACGGAGATCGACGGGATCGACTGCATCGGCTCCCCGCATTGGATCGTATGTCCGTTCAACATCATGACGTTCGATGAGTTCATTGACCGAGACATACTGCATCGATCGGTCCTCGGCAAGTGCTTTCGCAACGGTGGTCTTGCCAGTGCCTGGTGTTCCGGTGATGGCGATGATCATGGTTCATGATTGACCGTGTATCGTTATAAACAACAGCATAGATGCCAGCACTGAATCGCCCCTATACATATAAAACTCCTCAGCGCTTCTCATAGCACGATGATCGAGGTATGGACTGAGAAGTATCGGCCTGAATCGCTCGATGACGTTGTCGGCCACCGTGATATCGTTGACCGGCTACAGTCATTCGTCTCGAACAACAATGTACCACATATGATGTTTGCCGGTCCAGCTGGGACAGGTAAGACAACGAGTGCGATCGCATTGGCCAAAGATCTCTACGGAGAGGACTGGAAGCACAATTTCACAGAGACCAATGCCTCAGATGATCGAGGTATCGATGTTGTCCGGAATCAGATCAAGGATTTCGCCCGGACAAAACCGATGAATGCCGATTTCAAGATCATCTTTCTCGATGAATCGGATGCCCTTACCTCAGAAGCGCAGCAGGCCCTGCGGCGGACGATGGAGAAGTTCTCGAGTTCGTGCCGCTTTATCCTGTCCTGTAACTATTCTTCTAAGATCATCTCACCGATCCAGTCACGCTGTGCTGTGTTCCGGTTCAACAGGCTCTCAGATGATGAGGTCCGTGACTATATCAAGATGATCGCCGATGAAGAAGACCTCGCCATCAGTGATGCAGGCATCGATGCTGCTGTGACCGTCTCTGACGGCGATATGCGGAAAGCCACGAACGTCCTCCAGGCTGCAGCAACGACCAATGAGGAGATCGATCAACAGATCATCTTCCAGGTCGCTGCATCGCTCCGACCTGGTGAGGTACGTGAGATCCTCGAAACGGCCTTGAATGATTCTTTCGAAGATGCGCGTGATGCGCTGTCAGATCTGATGATCGATCGGGGACTCGATGGGCTCGATGTCATCAAAGCGATCCACCGAGAGGTCTATGATCTCGATATCAGTGAAGAAAAGAAGCTTTCGATCATCAAACAGATGGGCGAATATGAGTTCAGGATTGTCGAAGGTGGCTCCCCCGATGTACAGATCGAGAGTCTCCTCGCCCAGATCGCGAATCTCTGAAGATCACTGTTCTTCGATCGTCCCGATCTCGATATCGACGGTGCCATCATCTGGTGACGGTGCCGATGGCACATCGCGTGCATCCGGGTTGCCATAGTAGAGATACGTCGAGACACGTTTTTCACCAGGATCGAGATCTATCGGGAACGAGACCGTCGTCGATCCGGTGCCACAGTCTTCGACAAAGGTCTGTAGTGTTTCATTATCATCGACGACCTGCAGATCAGCACATTGACCACGCATCATCGCTGTCTGGACCTGTTCTGTTGTATCGATATCGAAGGCGATCTGATCTCCGGTCACTGGCTGGTCATCATTGGTCAGACGGAGCTGCTGTCGGTACTGCCAGTCACGGTCCCACCAGTCATAGCCGCCACTGCAGGTTCCTTCTTTGACATATTCGCCAAATGGAAAGGTGAGACGGATGGTGTAGATCTCTCCAGAGACAAATGTCCCACCTGTCGTGGCGTTCAGTTGGCCGGTCGTGTTTGGTTCGGTGAATGCACCATCGAACGGTACTGTCTGATTGATCATATCGGCCTGGACACTATCTCCTTGCAGGACTATTACACGAACATCCTCGACACCTGAAAGATCTGCACCGATGTTTTGCATCTGGATTCTGATCTGATCTCCTTCACAGGCTACTGATTCAAGCTCCAGATCATTCTCTAAGGCTTCCCCCAGCCGCTGATCGAGTGCCTGCTGTTGTTGCTGGAGGAATACCGTCGCTGTTCCCGCCATCCCCATCACAAGAAGAGTGAGAAGCACGAATCCAAGGATAGGCGACATTCCACGACGCATGTATAACGGTATGTGCGGAGAAGTTAAAAGCTTCCGATAGGTTTTTGTTACCAGCGATGGCTGGAAGTGAGACCTGGACAGAAAAATATCGGCCAACGAGTCTTGATGAGTACCGTGGTAGTACCAAGAAGGTCGATGAGATACAGAAGTGGATCAAAAACTGGCACAATCGATCATCACAGGCATTACTGCTCCATGGTCCAGCTGGTTCTGGAAAAACCTCACTTGTGGAGGCGATCGCGAACGAACAAGGGCTTGATCTGTTCGAGACCAATGCCTCAGATGTACGGACCAAAGACTCACTTCAAGATAAACTAGAACAAGCTGTCAAGCAACGATCATTCACCGGAAAGAAGAAACTGATACTGATCGATGAGATCGATGGGATGACAAGTAAGGACCGAGGAGGTACTGCGTATATCGAGACGATCATCGATGAATCGCGGTTCCCTGTTGTTGTCACGGCGAATGATCCATATGCAAACGGGATGGCATCGATCCGCCGGAAGGCAAAGGTCCTCGAGATGGGTGGAGTACATACAAACTCCATCGCTGCATTGCTCCGCGATATAGCACAGGAGGAAGAGATCGAATACGAAGATGCGGCCATCAAATCGATTGCACGCCGATCCGATGGTGATATCAGATCAGCGATCAATGATCTACAGAGTCTCTCCCAGCGATACGAAACCATCGATACCGATGCTATCAAAGACCTCGGATATCGAGATACAGAGAAAGATATCTTTGAAGCGTTGAAGATTTTATTCAAGACCACGACAGCAGAAACAGCATCTGATGCCACAGATGATCTGGACGAGGATTATGATGAGATCTTCGAATGGATCCGAGAGAATGTCCCCCGCGAATACCAGAAAGATCATGAGATCGCTGCGGCGATGGATGCATTGTCTGAAGCCGATCTGTATCGTGGTCGTATCCGGAAAGGACAGAACTGGACCCTGCTCAAATATGTCTATGAACTGATGAGTGTTGGTGTTGCATTGAGCAAGGATGAAAAATACAGTGGCTTCACCCGCTACCAGTACCCGTCACGGATCAAAAAGATGGGACAGAGCAAGGCAAAGCGGAAAAAACGCGATGATATCGGGGCAAAGATCAGTGAACAACTCCATGTCTCTATCGAAGAAGCACGGACGATCATTCCATTTCTACAGGTGTTGTTCGAGCGTGAACAATGGCGGAAGAATATCATCGACCATCTGGACCTGACCGAGGACGAGATAGAATATATCGAGACGTTCTAGGTCAACAGAGCGTCTGTTCCAGGAGGAAACGACTTGTATCGTATCGAAGATCCGAACACTGTCCATTTCGCTGGAGATCAACTGTTCCTGTTGTTCCAACAGTATCGAGATGCGACTGTAACCGCGTCCATCCAGCATCCTGTTGTGCGACGGTCGCTACATCGACGGTCGGATCGTCTGCTGGCGATGTGTCCACATATGTCGGGGTCGGTGTATCAAAGACAGTCGTGCTCCCGAGATAGATATCGACAAACTGGGTCGTCGCCGGTGTCACATTGACCGCCATCGAGAATGTCGTGTACAGTTCCTGTTGATCCCGTATGATCTCATCGGTAAGCGCTCGTTTGTACAGTTTGACCTCATCGATCGCTCCAACAAAGCCATCACCGATACGTATGTTCTCGACCGATTGTGTCATACGGCCATTGACCGTGGTCTGGTTTTCTCGTGTTCCATCAACAAAGACACTGATAGTATCAGCCTGTTCATCATGGCGGAAGGCCACATGATGCCAGCTGTTGGTCATATCGCTCACCACCGTGTCACTACTGACCGTGAATTCATGATCTGATTCATTCCTGTAGACACCTTCGAGCTTGTAATCGCCATCGAGCTGGCTGATACGGAACGTCGGATTGTTCTGTGGTAGGGAGAACAGATCTCCTTCTTGAACTGCTGTTGGACGGATCCACAGACTGACCGTGAACGGTGACCGATCAAGCGCAAGGACCGGCCCTTCATCGATCAGGACATGCCCCCCAGCATCGAGCTGGAGTCCAAACCCGAACCGTCCAGGCTCCCAGACAGGATCGCCCTGGGTCTGGCCGTTGTACTGATCATCTGTTCCATTGATCCGTGTCCCTTCTCCTGCATCGAGTGGCCAGCGAGCGGTATGGTCAGTGGGCTCTTTGAATCCGTTGCTGTTACAGTCACCGACGATTTCGTGTGGTACGATCGTATTGTCCCGTACGGCGATGATATCACGACAATCTGTCCTGACATCATAGCGACCAAGCCGGAGATCGACCTCTGCAGGATACTGTTCCAGGGCAAGACCGGCATCTTCCTCGATACGGACCGTGGCTTTGTGCTGCCAGCCATTCATCGGGAAGAAGGTTCCCTGTGTTTCAGTACCGAGAGAGGTCTCAGGCGGCTCATTGTGGATCGCTGCCTCGAAGGACCGCGGTCGTTCATTGTTGATGAGATAATCGACACGTGTCACTGGCTCTGGACCTGTCAGGCCCATCTCATAGTCTGGACCGGACGCTGTCTGGTATTGATCGATGGATGCATTCGTCGTCATGGTAAGACTGAGGTCATCTTCACTATCATATGCTGCAACATAGGGTGCAGTATCGCCGATCGCTCCTGAAAACGTATCATCACTCACATCCGCGGTTGCACCATCGGCAGCCTCCCACCGATCGAGCGGTTCATCGGCAGTACTGTAAAAGAGGGTCTCATCACCGGTAAGGGCAACTCCCTCATCTCGCCGCAGGAACTGGTTTTTGGCGAACATCGTGTAGTTATGATTCGGGCCAAAACTGACCGATGTGTAGACAGGACCGGTCTCGGTCACGGTCATATTGTCCCAGCTCGGCATATCATCGCCTTTGAATAGGGCAACACCCTCATCGACCAGCTGGTCGGCTGTCCCTGTCAGGAA
>JALIDO010000025.1 GCA_022865265.1 Candidatus Nanohalarchaeota archaeon QJJ-5 | reverse complement strand
TTACACGCTGTTCATCGATCGATAGCTCATCGATACAGCGCTGTTCAAGCATCCGTATCGCACGTGATAGTTCATCGAGCCCCGAACAGAGATTCTTCGCGATCACCGGAGCCATCACATTCATCTGTAGATCTCCTTCCTCTGCCGCCCGTGTCACCGTCAGATCATTGCCAACAACATCAAGACACGTCATCTTGAACGCCTCAACAATCGATGGATTCACCTTCCCCGGCATGATCGAACTCCCGGGCTCGACCTCCGGTAGCTCATATTCACCGATACCTGCCGTCGGCCCAGAAGAAAGCACCATCAGATCATCACTTATCTTTATCATATCCGTCACGAAGGAACGAACACGGCCAGATACATCCGCAAACACACTCATCGACTGTGTTGTCTGGACAGGATCATCCGCGGGCTCAAGATCACGACCCGTGATCCGTCCAAGTTCATCGACAAGCGCCCCACGGAATCCCTCCGGTGTGTTGATCCCCGTACCAACAGCATTACCACCGAGACCGACAATCGACAGTTCATCCTCGCACTGATCGAGACGTCGCTCCCCGATCCGACAGGTTTCAGCGTATGATGCGAGCTCCTGCCCCACAGTGACCGGGACAGCATCCTGGAGATGGGTCCGACCGACCTTGATCAGCCCATCATAGCGCGTTGCTTTCGTATCGAAAGAGACTGTTAGATCATCGATCACTGCACAGAGCTGATCGAGCTTATCCATTACCGTCAACCGGAGTGCTGTCGGGACAACATTGTTCGTACTCTGGCCCATATTGACATCATCATGCGGATCGACGATATATTCGCCTTTTGACCCACCGAGCAGCTCCGTTGCCCGATTGGCGATGACTTCATTCACATTCATATGCATCGGCGTGCCTGCACCGGCCTGGATGATATCAAGAGGAAAAGCTCCATCGAAAACCCCGTCGATAACCTCATCAGCAGCCTCCTGTATCACATCTGCTTTTTGATCCTCAAGAAGCCCCATATCATTGTTGACACGGGCAGCAGCTTTTTTGATACGAGCGATGTTCGCAATCAACTCCTGTGGCACACGTTGATCAGAGATAGCAAAATTCTTCGATGCACGACGAGTGAATCCACCATAATACGCATCTTCGGGGACCGTCACCTCACCAAGTGCATCCTCTTCAGTCCGGGGCATGTAGAATACAGGCTTGCTCTGTGCTTAAATCAGTTTCCAAGCCCGGTATAACAGTGTTATATCTACCGTATCCCCAGCCGTGCCAACAGTCCATCCTCGTCATCGAGATCTGGACGATCATGTGGCTCATGACGGACCTCGTCGGCGAGCTGGTACAGCATCGCATCAGGCTCCTCATAGCCCCATCGTTCCAGGGTCTCGACGGTGTCATGGTACCACTGATACATCGATCCAGCATCTTCACCGATCTCGAAGAATGCATCGATATCGCCGCCATCGGTCGCCTGTTCGTAGAACTCATCATCGACCAGGTAGTCCTCACTCTCATCTTCACGAAGACCAAAGCGTGTCTCGGCTTGCTCGTTCCATCCAAAGACCAATGCTTTCTGGATATCCCGGACCGGATCCTGTTCCATCATCTCGGCATCAAGCAGCGATCCATATGCTGATTCGCCGTCTTTGACCTCACCATAGGCATGCCGGAGACGGTGGAGCGTATGGGTATTGCCGGCCCACCCGCCAGCATGTGTTTTATACCCACCGATCAGAGCACGGTGGACATCACCGAGGACCCGTTTGTAGTGGAGTTCTTGACCGCCAAGCATCGCATCGTCTGTCATGATATCACTCGTGTTGTGTATCGTTATATGTCTTCATCCCATGCTGGTGCCAATATTGCATCGATATCGATGTCATAGGTATCGGCAAAATCCATGATCTGCTGTTCCCGCACCGCATTCAAGGATTCCGCCTGTTCATACCCTTGTGTTGTATCTGGTAGGACGAACTCGATCCATCGGAGTGACTCCCCTTCACCATACGTTTCTGCGGCCTGTTCGGCCAAGATCGTATCTCCTTGATCGAATGCCTCTATCGCATCTTCCGGATATCCGAGGAAACGGCCATTGGCCGTAGCTGTCGTTGGTTCATCTATACTACCCTCATCCACCCATTGTGATTCTCGTGTCGCTGTTATCCGGGGCTTGAATGGTTTCATGCCATGTATTTCTTCCTCATAGGAGACAAAGCCACCGAAGGTCCGCAGTGCATCGGCAAGATCGAGGATCGTTCCTTCATCACGTTCGACACCATAAATAAACGTTCCTGGCTTGCATCCCGCCATGAACAATAGCGAATCGATCCGGGCCTCCTTCGAGACATCCGACCAGTCCACGGCCTCGATGGCTTTGTTCCCTTCTTCCGGCGACGGGTATTCGAACGATAACGGAGGCATATCATACTGCCGCTGGACCGAATAGGTCACTCCTGATTCGCTGATTCCGCTGCTGATATAGAGATTCGGATCATCCATCGCATCCTCCCAGGCCTGACCGGCCGCACGGAGTTCATCTTCCATGGCCGGTTCACCGATATAGATATGCTTTTCTTTAGGCGAGATAGCAGCCACATACTCCTCGATATCATCAAGCCCATCGGGCTCATCATCACAGAGATACAGCGGTGGTACATCGATACCGTGTGAGACAACCGGAGCATCTGATGCCTCCAGCATTGCCGTCCGCATTGTATCATATGCATCGAACGCTTCTCGACGCATATCGACCACGCTATAGTCATCGAACCGATCATCGAAGATCTCTTTGGCCATCTCGGTCATGGCCGGGTGTTGCTACACGAGAATAAAAAACCTGACGCCATCGCCGCTATCGTTTTTATACAAGCTAAGTGCATCCATAGACAGGCGGGACACCATGGAGTACACCGAAATCGAGACCGAGGTCCTGATTATCGGGGCCGGTGGTGCTGGTATCAGAACAGCGATCGAACTGGATAAACACGATACAGACTGTCTTATGCTCGGGAAACGAGAACACGGAGATGCACACACCGTCAAAGCAGCCGGTGGCATCAATGCATCACTTGGCAGCCTCGATCCAGAAGACCGATGGGATATCCACGCTGCAGACACGCTCGAAGAAGGCCATTTCATCAACCAGCCAGAAGCCGTCGAGATGTTGTGTAAAAATGTTCCAGAACGTGTACTCGAACTCCAGGACTGGGGCTGTGACTTCAATCTGACAGATGACGGTAAGATCAACCAGCGATACTTCGGGGCACAGTCGTACCGCCGAACCTGTTTCGTCGGCGACCACACCGGTGATGCAATCGAACAGACACTGGTCGATACAGCGAAAGAACGTGATATCGATTACAGAGAAAACGTGTTCATCACGAAACTCCTTGGAAGCGAGGCCAAAATCGCCGGGGCCTTTGGCTATGACATGGAAACAGGCGAGTTCCTTCTTTTCAAAGCACGAGCCGTCGTGCTGGCCGCCGGTGGCTATTCACACGTGTACAAGCGGAGTTCATCCCGCCCCGATGAGAACCATGGAGATGGTCCAGCACTTGCCTTCGATATCGGCGTCCCACTCCGTGACATGGAGATGGTCCAGTTCCATCCGACCGGTATGGTCAAGCCAGAAGAGAAAGCAGGAAGCCTTGCAACAGAAGCGATCCGTGGAGAAGGCGGCAAGCTATACAACAGTGACGGCGAACGCTTCATGGAGAAATACTCACCGAAACAGATGGAACTCGATGCACGTGATGTCGTGGCCCGTGCCAACTATCAGGAGATCATGGAAGGACGAGGCACCGAAGATGGCGGTGTCTTGCTTGATATCTCGCACAAAGACGAGGAATTCATCAAAGAACGACTACCATCGATGTATGAAAAGTTCAAAGAATACAATAACGTCGATATCACCGAAGAACCGATGGAAGTCGCCCCAACATCACATTACTCGATGGGCGGGGTTGTTGTCGATTTCGAAACCGGGCAGACACCGGTCGAAGGCCTGTTCGCAGTAGGAGAAGTGACATCCGGCCTCCACGGCGGTAATCGCCTCGGTGGGAACTCCCTGGCCGAGATCGTGACCTTCGGTGCGATCACAGGGAAACACGTCGCCTCGTATGTCGAAGACGCCCCGCGGGAGATCGTCGATGAGGATACCGTCGAAGACCATATCCAAGACCTCCAGACCCTGCTCGAGCGCGATGAAGGTCATGATCCAGATGATGTGATGCATGAGATCCAGGAGATCATGTGGGAACACGCAGGCATCGTGCGGACCGAACAACGACTCCAAGAAGGTCTCGAAAAACTCGAGGATGTCGAGTCCAAAGTCAAGACAATGCGTGTAGACAGCGATATCACCAGTCGTGCGTTCGAACACGCGATGGACGTGCAGTTCATGCTACCGGTCGCGAAAACGATCATGAAAGGAGCCCTGGAGCGTGATGAGTCACGCGCCGCCCATTATCGAGACGATCATCAAGATGAACGAGAAGAATGGGAGAAAAATATTCTGTTCAAAAAGACAGACGATGGAATGGAGATGTGGACAGAAGACGTCCCACCGATGCCCCGTACGATCAAACGCGCTGTCGAAGAAGGCCACGAACTAGATTACCATCATCTCGAGTGACTGGTGAGACAGCAACCATAGATCACTCCTGTTCGTGTACAACCCCTTCATCACGGGCAGCATCCGCAACAGCTTCTGCAATACGATCATGAAGTGATTTATTGAGCGGCGAAGGAACAATACTTCCTTTCGCTGGTTCGCCGCAGGATGCAAGTGCATCAGCAGCTGCAAGCTTCATCTCTGTCGTCAGATCTGTAGCACGACTCTCCAAGAGCCCGCGTGCAACACCTGGGAAGACCAACACATTGTTGATCTGGTTATCAGCGCCTGAACGACCGGTCCCGACAACAGCAGCCCCTGCTGCACGTGCATCATCTGCACTGATCTCGGGTCGTGGATTCGCCAACGGGAACACGATCGGATCCTCTGCCATCGATTCGACCATTTCTTGTGAAACGATACCAGGTGCTGAGAGCCCGATAAGCACATCGGCCCCAGCAACAGCATCCGCGAGCTCGCCCTCACGACAGTCAGGATTCGTCAGAGCCGCTATATCACGTTGCGCCCAGTTGATATCATCCATCTCCGGCGTCAGGATACCTGGACGATCCACCATCCAGAGGTCATCGACACCAGCAGCATCAAGGAGTTTGCCGGTAGCGATCCCGGCTGCCCCGGCCCCTACCACGACGACCTCGATCTCTTCGATGTCCTTCTCAACGATCGCCAACGCATTCTCCAAGGCACCGAGGACAGCGATAGCAGCACCATGTTGATCATCATGCATGACAGGGATATCGAGTTCGTCTTTCAGCTCTTGTTCGAGACGGAAACACCCCGGCGATGCGATATCCTCGACCATCATGAAACCAAACATAGGATGGAGCTTCTTTGCCGTCTCAAAGAGATTCTCCTGATCTGTTTCATCGAGTAAAATCGGGAATGCAGAGACCGCACCAAGCTCCTGGAGCAACAGGGCCTTTCCCTCCATCACTGGAATCGCTGCCTCCGGTCCGACATCGCCAAGGCCTAACACAGCAGACCCATCTGATATGACAGCAGCCATCCGGCCTTTTGCGGTATATCGATAGACAGATGAAGGGTCTGCATCAATCGCATCAACAGCAGCAGCGACCCCTGGTGTGTATGCTTTTTCGAGATCATCCTGGGACTCGAGCGGGACAGTTCCTTCGACAGTTATCTTGCCTGGTGTCTTTTCGTGGAGCCGGAGTGCTTGTTCATCAGTCATCGTTGTTACCTCATACACCGCATTCAGTGCATTGTCAATGCGTATACAGACCACACGTTAGAATGTATTGTGCACATGCCACGGTTGCGTATTCGATTGACAGCGACAATCTTAAATCTGTGAACATTACTCAGAGCTCATCAATGATCGCATCGGTCATCGTCTCGGTCGAGCCATCTCCGCCAAGATCCGGTGTCACAGCGTTTCCATCAGAAACGACTGTTCTGACAGCCTTCCTTACACGTGATGCTTCGTCTTCATAGCCAGCATGATCGAGCAACATCGCCCCGGACAGTATTACTGCTGCAGGATTCCCGACCCCCTCACCAGCGATATCTGGCGCTGTTCCATGGACCGAGGCAAAGACCCCTGTCTCATCACCGAGATTGGCAGACGGTATCATCCCTATCCCACCAACGAGCCCACCTGCAAGATCTGAGAGGATATCACCATAGATGTTCTGCGTTGCGATCACATCGAATTCCTCTGGCCGGAGCACGAGCTGCTGGGCAACATTATCGACAAGCAGATGTTCGTAGGCAATATCGTACTCGGCTGCTACCCGTTCCCCAACATCCATGAACAATCCATCAGTATGTTTCATGATATTGGCCTTATCGACCACTGTAACCTTCTTGCGCCCGTGTTCGACAGCATATTCGAAGGCACGGCGGATGAGTCGCTCCGATCCGGCTTCAGATATCGGTTTGATACTGTACCCGGGTTTCACAGGTAGTTCGAACCCATTCGTCTCGAGGAACGATGATAGTTCTGTTGCATCATCGCTGTCTTTCTCGAACTCGATCCCGCTGTAGAGATCTTCCAGATTCTCCCGCACCACCACGATATCGATATCACTCGGATCATCGATCCTGCTTGCTACACCGTCCATATAACGGCATGGACGGATATTGGCATACAGTCCTAATCGCTTACGGAGTTCTACATTCACACTACGGAACCCAGAACCAATCGGTGTCTCGACAGGGCCTTTCAGTGCATACCCGATATCACGGACCGTTGTGACCGTTTCATCCGGCAATGGGGTTCCATACGTCTCGATCGCATCCTTGCCCATCGGGCGTTCGACAAAATCGATATCGATGGCCGTGGCATCGAGTACACGTCGGGCTGCAGACACCACCTCATTCCCGATCCCGTCACCAGCGATGACAGCTACCTCCATCGTGCTCACACCAGTGTATCGACATCATCACAGTATCCTTGTAGTTTCTCGACAGCAGCATCGAATGCTTTCCGCTCTTCCGGTTCGAGATCCCATTCGATGATGGTCTCGATACCATCACTGCCGAGGACAACAGGAACACCGATACTGAGATCCGAGTGCCCGTATTCTCCATCAAGGACAGCCGAACACGGGAAGACCCGCCGATCATCGGTCGCGACCGTCGTGATCAGCTCCGACATGCCGTAGGTCGGTGCCCACTGCGTCCCGCCTTTCCGACTGATCACGTCCATGGCACTCTGGCGCATCTGTTGTACCAGGTCCTTGCGGTCCTCTTTTGGTATCTCACGGCGATCACCATCAACAGTGACCTGTGAGAAGACAGGAACCTGGGCATCACCATGTTCTCCTATCACATAGCCACGGATATCGTCTGCCGGCTCATCAAGATACTGTGACAGGACATACTGGAACCGTGCAGAATCAAGCCATCCACCGAAGCCGATGAAACGTTCACGTGGTAGACTGGAGAGTTCTGCATTCGCATAGTTCATCACATCCATCGGATTCGTTGTTGTGATAAAGACCGTGTCATCGGCAAAATCATGACCAAGGATCGCATCGACGATCTCGATGTTGGCCTCCAGCAGGTCGGTCCGGCTCATCCCTTCTTTTCGTGGCTTGCCTGCGGTGATGGCGACGACATCTGATCCAACAGCATCCTCATATGTCCCCTGTCGCACCTCCGTGTCGCTGAAAAACGAGATCGCATGGCTAATATCCAGTGCCTCGCCTTTGGCCTGTTCCTCATCCAGATCGATCAACACGATCTCATCAAAGACATCCCGGATCGCTGTGTTGTATGTTGTTCCTGCACCCACTGTCCCTGCGCCGATGACCGTTAATTTCATACCTCCTACTAACAGGTCACAGAATAAAAAGCCTCTTTCGGAACGATTACAGCCTTTATATATCGATTGTGTCAACTGGTGACCATGGGCCGGATACAGACCATCGAACGGAAAGAAGAACTACCAGCATCACCGAATGACGGTATATACGTGATCATCGATGTCCTCCGCTTCTCGACGACATGTGTGTCGCTTCTAGCCAATGGTGCAGAATATATCAAACCTTTCCAGAACACACAGGAAGCATTATCGTTCAAATCAGATGATGCAGACAGGATCATCATCGGTGAAAGCGGCGGTGAACAGATCAGTGGCTTCGACCATAATAATTCACCGACAGCCTTACAGGACGAAGATGTGAGCGGACACAAGATCGGTATCTTGACCACCAACGGAACCGTTGCCCTCGGAAAGACACAGCCACAAAAGGCCTATATAGGCGGGCTCGTCAATGCAGAAGCGATCGGAACCATGTTACAGGACACAGACGACGACATCTATCTTCTCGCAGCCGGAAGCGGTGGTACCGTGACCGATGAGGATCTAGCAGGAGCATCCCTGATCGAAGCCTACATCAACGACACTGTAACAGAAGAGAAACGGGAAAACGCAGAGAAACGAGTGAAAGAAAGTACATACGCCGATAAACTGCGAGAACGTGGATTCGATGAAGATATCGATCACGCAGCAGACACGAACCGATACGACATCGTACCAGCACGCAAACAGCAGATCATCGTTGCACAAGACCAATGACAGACATACACAAAGGACTTGAAGACGTCCATATCGACACATCATCGATCTCCCGCGTATTTGGAGATGAGGGAAAACTGAACTATGCCGGCTACTGGATCAGCGATCTTGCAGCACACAGTAGCTATGAAGAAGTGACCTATCTCCTGATCGAGGGTGAACTCCCTGATGAGGACCAACTCGCCCGGTTCGAGGACACACTGACACAACACCGTGCACTGCCAGAACAGACCATGACGGTCATCAAGCAGATGAAAGACCACAATCCGATGGATGTACTCCGTACCGCAGTCTCGTCACTCTCGACAGCACAACCTGGACAAGGATTCGATAGCGGATGGAACAAAGAACAAGCACACAAGATCATCGCCGCCATCCCGACCATCGTCGCCACACTCGACCGGGTGCGGAACGGAAAGACCCCGATCGAGCCCCGAGACGATCTCTCGCATGCAGCGAATTTCTACTACATGCTCCATGATGAAGAGCCAACTGAGACCGAGGCCGAGGCAGTCGATACAGCACTCATCCTGTATGCCGAACACGGGATGAACGCCTCGACACTAGCAGCCATCACCACTGCTTCCACACAGGCCAATATCTATTCTGCCATCACATCAGGCATCGGTGCACTACAAGGCCCACTCCACGGTGGCGCGACAGAGACCGTTGTCGAGACCCTCGATACCATCGGGAGCGCCGATCAGGTCGATGCCTTCGTTGAACACGAGGTCGAACACCATGAACTGATCCCGGGCTTCGGCCATCGTGTCTACAACACCACCGATCCACGCTGCAAAGAATTCGAACGCGTCTTCCGTGACCTTGCTGAGGACCCCGAACACAACGAGCGTCTTGACCTTATCGAGGCACTACGAGACGAAGTCGTCGGTGAGCTCGGGGACAAAGGCATCTATCCGAACGCCGATCTCTATTCAGGCACCGTCTATCGATCACTCGGTATCGAACCAGATCTATACACCTGCATGTTCACGATGGCACGAGTTGCAGGATGGACAGCGCATGTGTTCGAACAATGGGACGATAATCGGATCCTCAGACCACGCGTACAGTATACCGGCGAGACCGGGAAGGCCTATGTGCCCCCGTCCGAACGATGAAATGTCTTACCGTCATGAGTTAATACATCCGGAGCAATGACTGTACACGACCGCGTGGCGACCCTTGTAGATGATATCTCATCTGTACTTACCAGCCCAGAGAGCCATTTTTCCGACCATGGCCCAGAAACACTCCGGTCTGCAGTGGTCTTCGGTATCTGTATGTTCGGCGTGACCGGAACCATCTTGAACACGTGGAACCGTGTCATCGGACAGGCATTTGGCACAGTCGCACCACAGGAGTATATCAGCCCGTTTGCTCTCCCACTCAATCTAACTGCAGATTTCGTGATCTTCGGTATACTGGGAACCGCCTTCTTTGTCATCACCACAGCCATCATCCACGCATGTATCTGGATAGCAGGCGGACGCGGGTTCCGAACAACGATGACCCTCCTCGGATACAGTGCAGCAACTGTTCCATTGACGATAGGTCTGTTACTCATTCCCTCAATCGGAGCGATCCTGTCACTGGCATCGTTGGTCTACGGGATCTATATCGCGTCGGTCGGGACGAGTATACAACACAACATGCGGTTCCGAAGAGCCGTGATCGCCACCGGCCTGCCGGCCGTACTCCTTGTGGCGCTGCTAGTCGGTACGCTATTATTTTTCAGCATCTTCACCATCCAACCATAAACAGAATCAGTACGATGGCAGTTCAGGGATGACCGCATCGATATCATACTGCTCCTCGATCTCGACGAAATCCCCATCGAAGGCAAGAATAGCCGTCTCACCCGGGAGATCGTCCGCAGCCGAAGCGATACCATAGTCCTCACTCATGTGTTGGTGCTGTGATGGGACATCGACATCACGATCGATATCATACGGTGTCCCGACAGCTTCAAGATGATCGATCATCGCGTACTGGATCGGCGCACTGTCAGCAGTACTGAACTTCTCCCGGAGATCGGACGGAACATAGAGATCAGCAGTCTCGGCAATATCATCGATCGCGTCAATCAGTTCTGCAGCCTCATAGAGCTGGTCTTCACCCTCCCTGTCCGTGTATCGGTAGGCTTCATCCCCGAGCATCCGACAGATCGGGCTATGATCGAGCACAATGGTATCGTATGCAGCCATATCATCCTGATGATCCAACAGATCTTCCGGCACCCAGCCGGTTTCGCCACCACGACTGACCTGGTGTGCGATCCCATACAGGGCATTCAGCGAGTCATGGTCGAAACGATCACTATCATAGGCTTCATCGATATCCGGAAGATCCTGTGCTAATCGTTGTGCCTGCTCGCTCAGCGAAGAACCAGGCACATCTCCGACATAGAACGATGCGACAGTATCAGCATCAACAGACTCGACATACGGCGCCAACTCATCAAGGACCCGCTCGATACCTGCCGGGGCATCAGGATTCATGAACTCCTCGAACGACGGCAGTCCAGGAACATCTTCGGTCTTCCCCGACATATACGCTCTTGTTAAAGAATATGCTTAAATAGATGTGTATGCGTTAACCAGACCATTTAATTTCTTAAGTAAACATATATTAAATCGTCGAGATATGGTGTCCGGACGAATCCTTATCAGGACTCGATGATGAATAAACAGTAGGTGCCTGGCATGAGCGAGACAGACCCCGATGACCTTGTCTACCTGAACGAGGCCAAAGTTGCGACAGTCGTCTGGCTCCAGTATGATGGTGACAGGACCGATCTGAATGAAAACTATCTCCTCATGAA
>JALIDO010000024.1 GCA_022865265.1 Candidatus Nanohalarchaeota archaeon QJJ-5 | reverse complement strand
AATACACATAGACAACGACCGTAGCCCCACCACCAGCTCCAAGTGTGGCTATCAGTGACCACATTGTCGCCTCAAAGAATGAGGCAATTCCATAAACGAACAGATAACAGAGGATCACCAGATTCGCCATAAATAGTAATCGAAAATCACTTGAGATCGCCTCCTGTGAGAGCTGGAATTTGGCCATGGCAGCGTCTTCGCTCTGGTTCAATCGATGCCATATCCCGAAAGCAAACACACCGAACTGGATGCCGAGGACAAGAAAAATGACATCGGCCATGATCGTGGTCGGGAGCATGTTCGAGACTGTGTCCAGCTGAGCTTTAAAATTGGGGAAGTCTTGTCCCACCGATCACCCTTTAACTTTTAATTATGAGGTTACCTTTCGTAACTATGACACAGAACGACATCCTACCAGAATGGTGTCAGGGCGAAGAATGGTGTCCTGTCACAGCAACCGGTATCTTCCTATCAGGCAAATGGAAACCGGTAATCATTCATCACCTATTGGAAGAAGATGATCTCCGATTCAATGAATTGCAAAAAGCCATCGGAACCATCTCAAATAAGGTCTTATCGGATAATCTAGATGATCTAGAGGAGAAAAACCTGATCAATCGCCAGGTCGATGATGGGCGGCCTGTTGAGGTTCGATACAGCCTGACAAAACATGGAGAAAATCTCGAACCTGTCATCACCGAAATGCGTCGATGGGCACAACAGTACAAGCAAGACACAGATATCTGACCCAGACCGAAGTGTTTAAATTAGCTTGATCCGCATCTCCTCTGCGCACGTGATACCTGATGCAGGTCCACACACGAGGTGATGGTGAACCAACGATTTCGATTGTTGGATCGATCCATGGTGACGAACCGGCAGGAAAAAACGCCATCGAGCACATTTTAGAAGAGAATCTTACCTTCAACAAGCCAGTCCAGTTCGTGATAGCGAATGAGGAAGCTCTCGCAGCAGATAAACGCTATCTCGATGTGGACCTGAACCGCAATTTTCCAGGTGATCCTGATTCAGATACCCACGAGCAGCGACTCGCAGCAGAACTGGTCAATGTTCTACAGGGGACAAGGGTTCTCGATCTCCATACGACACACTCGTATCCTGAACCATTCGGTATCATCAAATCACTTGATGAGGCTGCATTGAAACGCGTACAGGCTACGGGTGTCGAAAATGTTATCTATTTCCCCAATGAATCCGGATCACTCATCGATGCTATCGATGGTATCGTGGTCGAGACCGGCCACCAGCATACCGATGAAGCGATGAATAATGCGATTGAAGTGATCAAGCGATATCTAGGCTTCTACGGTGTTATCGACTATGATGCCCCGACCGTCGAACAGGACTTCTATCAGTACACAGCGACGGTCGAAGGGAGTGGCTGGGAGTTCACTGGTGAGAATTTTATCGAGGTCGAACAAGGAGAGGTCTTTGCACGCAAGGGTTCTAAAGAAAAACGTGCATCAGAAGCATTCTACCCCATCTTGATGTCGACGAATGGCTATGAGGACCAGATCGGCTTCCAGGCGAAAAAGATAACTCCTCGTCAGGAAATATAGCTGTTTTCATGTCAGCACTATCACCGTAACAGCTAGCTCTATCTGAGAATCATTCGTCCTCTTAGATTCAAAGTAAGGTATCGAGCTGGTGTGCTCGACGGATAGTGTCATAGAAGGAGGATTCTTCCGCTACTGTGGCTTCAATCTTATACTGGTCTTGTGGATTATCACCAACGGTTGGTTCCTGTGCTGGAAGATTGGCCTCGATCGTGACATGACATGTTTCCCCTTCCCAGTATCCACCGAACCGCATGCCATAGCCGTTGGCCCAGTCTTCTCGTAGTTGTTGTTCGATCTTCTCGGGTTCGTCCTGTTCTTCATACTGTCTAATGACAGTAGCGTCGGTGAAATCGATAGCTTCGAGATAGGAACTGAATTCATCATGTGAAAGCGGACAGTCAATCACATCATAGGCCTGATCTTCCATATGCCCTTGTGGACACACCTTGTTTTTATGCCCTGATGCAGACCTTCGGCACGGTCAAAAGATATTAACTCCCTGGTGCATATCGTCGACCGATCAACGGATCGAGTAACGTATCCACAGGTGCATAATCATCCGTGAGAACCGGGACATTCTCTGTCCGAACATCGAGTGATGGTTTGATAATAGGAGTAAGATCACGGTGAGTATACTCGGTGTCCCGCCGGTTCAAGTCACTGCTCGAAAGACGTGTGCCATTTTTGGTTCCTAGAAGTTCGATATTCTGGGCGAATTCGGTCTCGGCTGTCGGATAGTAATATGTTGTATTGAAGACCGATCCCATTGTCTTGTACTGGGCCCGAGCAAACCGAGACCCCGGACCGCGTGCTGTGGCAATCGTATTCGAGACCACGATTCCTTGTTCATCCATCTGGGCTGACACTTCCTCCATGAATTCTTTGGTCGTCAAGTGAAACGGTACCTGGCTTTTGCGGTAGGCATCAAGATAGATGACATCGAATGTTTCGTTGGTCTGCTGGAGAAACTGTCGTCCATCGCCCTCATGGACAGTGAGATGGTCTGATTCTGAGAGGTTGAACCACTCTTTAGCGACATCAATGACAACAGGGTCGAGTTCGACGGCATGGACTGAAATATTACGGTCAGCAAAGGCCTGTGGGCCAACGAAGCCGCCACCACCTATGAACAACACCTGATCGATATTATCGCGCATGAGAAACGGTAGTTCGAAATAATTAAGATACTCCCAGACATAGCCCTCGGTGTCATCAGTATAGACTGCACTTTGTGGGGTTCCATCGAGATACAATGTTCTGACATTGTCTTGCTGTGTGACACGAAGTTCTTGATACGGAGTACTTTCCTCATGGATCGTGCTACCACTGACTGGCGCAGCACCAGCAAGGACCCAGCCGACAGCTAACATACCCATGAATGGGAGTATCTTTCTGTCCCGTATACCATTAAGAACTGGCAGAATTGCCAATGCAGCAAAGATGAGATAGATATGATCGACGGCAAGATTCGGGATCAGTACAAAGGTTGTGCCAAATGCACCAAGGATACTTCCGGCTGTCCCAACTGCATAGAAATGTCCTGAAGCTTCTCCTTTATCTTCTTTAGGAGACAATTGCACCGCATACGGGCTTATATATCCCAGGAAATACGTAGGTGGGCCAAACAAAACTGCAACCGGGACCAACACAGCATACCGTGGTCCGATCGGGAGGGACGAACTCGCTGTGATGATCGCATCACCAGCATAGACTAGGAAGAGAATGTAGACCGCAGTCATCACGAGGAATCGATCAAGATCGCGTTTGATGACGTTCTTTGATGTCTTGCCACCGTGGTGATATCCTATACTTAGTGCCAGCATCGATATACCGATGATACTTCCCCAGGTATAGATCGTCGACCCATATGCAGGAGCAAGAACCCGGCCAGCCAATATTTCAAGCCCCATACTGACAATGCCGGAGGATACGACCGCCACTTGTTCGGGCGTCAATCGCCATGGCATATAGTTCTGCCAGTTCACAGCAGCAATCCAGTAATTGATACATAAAAACATGGTGATGGCTGGATGTACGTGGATTGAAATAGGAAGACGGATGGAGATTAGACATGGTCCTTGCCGGTATTGATCTTGTCCCGTTGACCGTGATTCTATTGGCGGCGGCGCTCAGTGGCATAATCGCAGCCCGCGTGCGACAGCCATTACTGGTTGGCTATATTCTTGCGGGGTTGATTCTCGGTCCGACAGTATTAGGTCTTAGCCCCTCAACAACCCTGACAAGTACCTTAGGAGACCTTGGTCTGGCATTTTTACTGTTCCTCATCGGTCTTGAGATGGATATCAGATCGATCAAACCCCTTCTTAACAACATAGTAGGGATCTCTGTTCCACTCATGGGCATCCTGGCAAGTACTGGGGCCATCATAGGACTTTTGTTCGGGTTCACTCTCTCAGCATCGATTATTGTTGGTATCGCTGTCATGTATGGCTCAACTGCAGTCGTTGTCAAGATGCTGACAGACCAGCACAAAGACACAACGACAGCAGGCCGCCTCGATATGGGGGTGCTATTGTTCGAAGATATCGTTGTGATCTTGATCATGGCGGTACTGACCACAGGCGCTGTCGGGCTTACATCATTTATCTATGAATCAATTATCGTCCTGACGTCTCTGGGCGTGATAACGGTCTGTGCAATCCTGATCGGACGGAAGATCGGACCGTTGTTACTACGACCAATGGCTCGTCGTTCAGAAGCACTATTGATCACAGGGATTAGCTGGTGTTTTGCAGGAATGTGGCTGGCTGAGACTGCAGGATTATCGGTCGAGATCGGTGCTTTTATTGCAGGAGTCAGTCTGGCACAGATCCCATTCACGACGGAATTACGGGAAGATATTCGACCGCTTTCGACATTATTCATGGCTCTGTTTTTCATCAATTTCGGGCTCGAATTGTCGCCAAGTGACCTGACAGGGCTCTTACCACAGGCAGTGATTGCTGCAGCTGTTCTCATGGTCGTAAAATTTGTTTCAATATATCTTCTAATCAGGCATCAATCCTTCGATACAAAGACATCATTCACAGGGGCTATCCTGATGACACAGACCAGCGAGTTTGCGTTGATCTTAGGATCAGTTGCCGTATCGAATGGCTATATCGATACTGAGATCGTCGGGTTCCTCAGTATCGTCACAATGCTGACCATGACCGTGTCATCGTATCTTATCATGTATCATGAATCGATATATAAGCTCTTGAATGATCGATTAGGGTCTTCGAACGATGAAAACGATCGATCGACATCATATTCTAGTCATAGTGTTGTTATAGGTCTTACACCATCAGCAAAACAGGTTGCAGAACGTCTTTCAGAGCGAGGAGAGGATGTTGTCATCGTCGATACAGATCCTGACGTGATAGAGCAATTACAAGATACGGAATTGGAAGCTGTTTTCGGTAACATCCGCCACAAAGAGATCCGTGAAGAAATCGAAATGGCTTCGGCAGATATGGTATTCAGCACGATAGAGGACTTCGATCTTTCTGAGACCCTTGTTCGTGAGCTTCCTGGGACAGTTACGACGATCCTTACAGCCCAGACGGAACGAGAACGTGATCGGCTCTATGCCGATGGTGCGGATCTTGTCATTCTCGACCATGAGATAGCAGGCTATGCCTTATCTGTCAACATACGAGAACTCCTAGAGAAAGGTGATACTGATGAGTGAATCGTTTCTGTTACTGACAGGGCCCTTATTACTGACGAGTATTTTTGTCATGATACTGAATCGATATGAGCTTCCGCTCTATCCAGCATATCTTCTTGCGGGTATCGGAACCAGCCTTTTGGTCGAGATAGATGCTCTCACAGGGCTTGCTGCGATTGGCATCGTGATCCTGATCTTTACAACAGGTCTACGTACCCGTACTGATCGTCTCTATGAACGAACAAGCAGAATGGTTATCGTGTCGGTCGTCCACATTCTCATCCTATTCAGTATTGTTTCCGGTATCATCTATGCTGGATCTTATACACGTCCTGAAGCGATTGTGTTAGGTCTCGCTGCATCGGTAGGATCTACCTTGGCAACATACAAACTTGTCGATCATGATATCGAGCGGAATCTATTACATGGTCGGCTCGCAGATGCAATCAATCTCATCGAAGACGTCATAGCTTGTCTCCTCCTTGCAGTTGTTTTCATTGGTCCAACATCAACGACAGTAATGGTACCGTTGATAGTATCGATCATCATCCTTGGAACTGCATTCGTATTGCGTGACCACGTTATGCGGTTGTTGAACATCGTTACGGGCCGTCAATCAGAACTTCTCATGCTGGCAGGAATCGGGATTCTGTTCAGTGTCATCACGGGGACAGATCATCTTGGACTTTCACCAGTAATCACTGCCTTTGCCACTGGAATTTTGCTTTCCCAGCCCATTGAAAAGAATTATTTCATCGATATGTTTGAACCACTCGAGGATTTCTTTATCGCGCTGTCGTTCCTGTTCCTAGGATCATTACTGACAGTCCCAACTCGGACAACAATCGTACTAACGATTATGCTGGTAATTGTGACAATACTTGTATCGCCTCTATTGACACTTTCAAGTCTCCTTTTGACAGGCTATGATATTCGTACAGCAACGTTAACAGCCTATCGGATGGATCAAATTAGTGAATTTGCAATCATCGCTGCTTTGTTAGGCTGGAACACTGGATTCATCAGCCACAATGTCTTTCAGGCTGTGTTGTTCGCATTCGGGATCACGATAGTTACCACAAGTTTTACTGCACGATACAGTGAACAGATCTATGATCGTCTGACCAGGCTATTTGGCCCACTCACGAGCCAATCACACGCACAAACTCATCTTCCGGAACAGTTAACGGATCACATTATCCTACTCGGATATGGAAATACTAATCAGGCCCTTGCATCACAGCTGGCAGCTGAAGACCACGAGATCGTCGTCATCGATTTCGATCCTGCGATGATCGAGCAAGCAGAGGCCGATGACCGGTGGTATATCTTCGGTGATCTTCGCCATGATCAGACCTGGGAGCGTGCCAACCCTACACAGGCACGAATGATCGTGTCCACGATAAGCGGAGTTGGTCCAAACAAACCATTACATGACCGCTATAGTAATACAGAATCGATCATCTGTGTAGATAGCGAGTATCTCGATCAGACACAACCAGATACCGTATTGTATCTATCACGAACCGAATTGTCGACCGATAGTATCAGTGATATCGTGCTAGAGACGGTCGATGCTGATGAAGAACTGGACCATCCGCTCCGCTAATGTTTTTTATCACCGCCGATAATATGAGGACAATGTCATCAAGTGATAAGGACGAACAACGTGAGCTTCTTCGAGAGATGATAGAGGGCCAGTTAGAACGGGTCGGGCTTGAACGCACCAGAGAGCAAGCTGCAAATGCAGGCATCGTTATCGATGATGATGGCTCGATCGAAAAATTCGATGGTGATATTGATGAGGCCATCGATGCATTACGATATGAAATAACTGGAAACGAACCAGATGATTCTCCAGAAGAGATGGAAGAAACAGATCGACAAGAATATTATCTCGAATCGATCCGTGACATCGTTGATGAGCAGCGAGAACTGGTTGGCGAAGATATCGCACTAAAACAGGCACACCAGGCACCGTTGAAAATCGATGATGATGGAACCATCACAGGCTTCTATGGGAAAGGTGAAGATGCACTAGCTATACTCCGCGGGTTTACAGAGCATCAGGAGTTCTATCTGGATGCAATCCAACAGATCATTGATCAAATCCGTGCCTTGTTCGGTCGTAAGATCGCTATCGGCTATGCCCGTCGATCACCGCTTGAAGTGACTGCTGATGGTTCTGTCGAAGCCTATTACGGAAAGGGACATAAAGCACTGCTGGTGCTAACGGAACAGATCGAACAAGATATGGGGAAGACCGTGGCCGACAATCAGATCAGAGAAGCTCTTAAAGGAACGAATCCAAAACACTGGGAGTTACTTCCTACCGATATCCGGCCAGAGGAACCTGCCCAGTCCACTGATAATCGATCTCTCCTCCGACGAATCCTATCCTTTTTCGGGTTCTGATCAGATAGTATGATTTATATATTGGAAGAACTGAAAGGAAATAGTGATGAATCTCCATCTCAAGGGACGAGACTACGAGATAATCGGCCTGTTCACTTTGATTGCTTTCGTGTCAGGGTTCCCACTAGCATATCTCGAACGGACTGCCTTGATCTCTGTCCACGATATATCTTTCTATCTGCCGGGACCGGCACTTCTTATTGGTGCTTTGATTATCTATCTTGCCCGCGATAAAGTAGGTGGAACCGTTGCACGAAACCTCGAGGTTATCGGGAGCGGTACAGGGCTGCTCGCTGTGGGTTGGATCATCTGGGCTGCCTATTTTGCAGCAGGATTTCCAGCATGGGGTATCAGTTCTGCCTTCTGGGTCATGTTCCTTGGGTCATTGATAATCATGAGCTTTGTTGTGATTGGCTATGGCTTCTATCTCTTCTGGAAACTGAGCCATGGCATGGAGGGTGATACATAGATGAGTCTACACATGACACAGCGCGATTATCTGCTTATTATTGGAGCTGTGTTACTTTCAGCAGTCGCCGGGGTCCTTGTACGAGGTATCTCAAGTATCGAGACGATCGCGATGATGACGATCGTTTTGACCGGTGGAGCAGCGATCGCTGTTCTTGGAGCACTTATCGCCATATATAAAGGACGTAAGCTCTATGGTGGAGCAATAGCCCGGAATCTGGAAGTGATCGCTGTTGGACTGATTTTGTTCATTGTCTCCTATCTCCCTCACGTCGTCTGGCATGTCATCGGTCTTTCGAATGACAATGCACTCGGTCCTGCATGGATAGGACTGAGCGAAAGCTGGTGGACGGGTTTCTATCACTTCGGGGCTTTGATGTTTTTCCTCATCTCGATCTATGGGTTCTATCTGTTCTGGAAATTTGGTAATGAGCTTGAAGCATGATGGATGCGAGACCATGGTCTTTTAGCTGTTCTGGCCAATATGAAATCTGTATGAATCTTTCAGAGTGCAAAGACCGAGCTCGTCAGTACTATACTGATCTCCCGTACCATACCTTTGACCATGCACTAGCTGTCCTTGATCATGCTGAGACGTTATTAGATCGATGCCACCGCTATGATGTCCCTGTGAACGATGATGTAGTGCGAGGGGCTGTCTTGTTCCATGATGCAGGCTATCATAGAGATCTATCACATCATGGCTATGACTCGAAAGAGGCCTATAGTGCAGCGATTGCTAAAAAAGAACTCGAGGAGCTTGGTATGTCACCTGATTTCATCGAACGTGTGGCCGCGTGTATCATCAGCACTCATCGACAAGCGCCGTTCGATCTGGCTGAAGAGAAAGTTGTCAGGGCGGCTGATCTGGCAGGGCTGGCGGCTGATTATGAGACGTTCGAGGCAAACAGTAACGCATTGCGAAAAGAACATGAAAGGCTCGAGGACACGACAATCACAGATGAACAATGGTGTCAGATGATGAAAACGACCATTGAGGGATATCTGCAACAGGATATCCGCCTCACACCTGAACACTCTGCAGACGGAGTCTCGACATTTCACCAACAGGCACGGACAAACCTGAATCGATTCATCGAGAAGCACTGTGAGAACCATGATTGATGACCATGATCTGGCTGTGACAGGATTCTATGAACGGACTAGATACCTTGAATCATTCATCAAAGAACACGATCCGCCTAAAGAAGCGGTCGAAACAGAGATCGAAGCTATCGCTTCTCTGTATTCAACGATTGGCAGCGATACAAATCCCCGATACCGCGATGCCTGTACACGACTTGAAACGATAGAGCCTATCCTTGAACACGACTATGATATCGAGATATGGGATGAGCTGGAAGCAGATACGACATCCGAGAGCCCGCGGTTCGAGTTCGGTGAACGACTCCTATCGACATATGATCGATTATCAAGTATCTATCGACGTTATCTCGGTCATGGGACCGGTGATCTCGGGGATGCCGCCTACCGTATGCCGAAAGAATGATCACATGAAATGATCGGCAAGTTGTTCTGCCCGTTCATGGGACACGGTGACCTGATCTGTATCATCTTGGAAATGGGTCCGAACAGCATCGAGAACCCCGTCTGTGGTCTTGTTATCGACATCGTATCGTACATAGTCTCCGACAACCCGTTGTGCTCCCTGTGCGATATCCCCGCGACGTTCGATCAGTTCCGAGATCGCATCGCCAGGTTCATGTCGTTCTTTGATCTGTACATACGGATCAGATGAAAGCATATGGCGTGCCGTTCCGATCTCGAGATCTTCATCGGTCTCATATAGATCTTCCCACTGGATCGGGGTAGGTGACACAGTCACGATGGCTTCATAGTTGTCATCTTCGAATGTCGCTGTGTACATCATGGTTGTCTCGTTCATATCCATATCGATTTCCTGTGGATAACCGATAACACCGACATCAAGGCCTTTGTGGTTCTCTACACGATAACCATCCACGACCTTATTCAGTGGAACGGCCTCATAGCTCTCAAAGACAGCTTCATCGTTTTCCGGAAGTGAAAGTCCAAGATGTGTGTTGAGATCATCGAGCTGGTATGGGGTCATGGGTATCACTTGAGCAGGTACATCCTCGTCAACACTTTTTAAAGCATCTGCTTGATGCATGACTGTTCAATTTTTAAGGCTGGACTGTCCTGTCACAACCATGTCATCGAACGTCTCAGCAACCTGTCAGTCTATCCTTGATTCGGTCAGTGATGCGGTTATCGCTGATCAGGAGTTCCTCGATATCGTGATGACCGGACTGGCAGCAAAAGGCCATGTGCTTGTCGAAGATGTTCCCGGTACCGGTAAAACCCTGACAGCGCGTAGTTTCGCTCGTGCACTTGGACTCTCGTTCAACCGTATCCAGTTCACCCCTGATCTGCTTCCTTCCGATATAACCGGAAGTCACATCTATAACGAACAAGATGGAAGTTTCGAATTCTCCCAGGGGCCGATTTTTGCTAATGTTGTCCTAGCGGACGAGATCAACCGAGCACCACCGAAGACACAGGCTGCATTGTTGGAAGCGATGGGTGAGAAACAGGTCACTGTCGATAATGAAACATGGCAGCTACCTGAGCCGTTTTTCGTCATCGCGACACAGAATCCTGTCGAGCAGGAAGGGACGTTCGCTCTTCCAGAAGCACAGCGTGACCGGTTCATGATCAAGACCGCGATGGGGTATCCTGATCGTGCTGGTGAACGTACCATCATCGACCGACGAGCGGATCGAACAGAACAGATGCCAGAAGCAACAAAAGTCGTGTCAGCGGAAGAGGTCCTTGAAATACAGGAGGCTGTTGAAGAAATAGAAGTACAGGGCTCGATACGGGACTACATCATCGACATTGGCAGGGGTACCCGTATCGATGATCGGGTCGAGGTCGGTGTCTCACCCCGTGGAATCCAGCGACTATTCGAGGCATCACGAGCCTATGCAATGCTTGCTGGCAGAGAGTTCGTCATACCGGAAGATGTCAAAGCGATCGCCACCGATGTACTCCATCATCGTCTTGTCCTGACGGCAGAAGCAGCTGTCAACGATGTAGAAAAAGAGACCGTGATCGAGGAGACCATCGGCGGCCTGGAAGTACCAGAGGTCTAATCACGTAAGTGGGTCCGCAGGGCGATCACCACGAATACGATGCCGGTGAACACGAACAATGCCAGTAATGCCGAGAGTGATTCTGACTGCTGGAGGGTGATATGGTCGAACACCGTGATCGCCTGGGTGCCAAGTATGATCCCGACCACTCCCAGGACAACCGATCCGGCCAGGAACACGGCCTGACTCTGTATCGTTGTCCCTGTACGTCCGATCTCACGGCCAAGCTCTGTTGTCCGTTTGCCATTCTCCCAGATAATTAATGTCAGTGCCGTGCCGATCAACAACAATGTCGTCTCATCACGGAGCCCCATACCGATCGATACGAGGAAAATGGCCAGGGCGATGAAGGCAGTCCCATCAAGCCCTGGTGGAACGAATCCATAGACCTCCAATGTCCGCAGAGATACTTTGATCGATATGCCAACAAGGAGGATCAATGCAAATACAGCAAGTGCAACCGGCTCGTGACCGCCCATGAACTCGATCACGGCCTGGCTTCCATT
>JALIDO010000023.1 GCA_022865265.1 Candidatus Nanohalarchaeota archaeon QJJ-5 | reverse complement strand
AGAGCTCTTCTGCCAGATATCCGTCCAGTGGCACTTTCATGGCATAGACACCGCCATCGCTTTCGATGATGCGTTCGATGATCTGGTTCTCGCTTGTCTCGAATATCTCGGTTACATCATGTATCTGGGGATCGATGTTCTCGATGTCACGGTCTTGTAGTCGTTCTCGTATCTCGACCAGACTCTGCTGTCGTTTGACCTCGTTTTCGACGAGTTTATCCATGTTGTCAACATCCTGGAAGCCTTTGATCTCGACACGTGCTCCCTCTTCGATCGAGACATTGACATCCTGTCTGATCGTTCCCAGGCCGCGTTTGACCTGCTGGGTGGAACGCAACAACATACCGATCTTTTTCGCGACTTCACGGGCGTGTGTCGGGTTCTGGATCGAAGCATCGGTGCCGAGTTCGATCAGCGGGATACCAAGCCTGTTCAGGTCATACACTGTACTGTGTTCGTCCCGGGTATGGATACCGGCTGATTCTTCTTCGAGTTCGATATCTTCGATCGCCACTGTACCTTCATCTGTACTCAGTTCACCATCAAGTCCGATGATCGCTGTACGCTGGAAGCCGGTGGTATTTGATCCATCGACGACGGTTTTCCGCATCACATGGATCTCATCAGGCACGTGTGCATTCATGAGTTTTGCAACCTGGAGTCCGATGCTGAGGGCTTGTTCATTGAGTGGATGGGGTGGTTCTTCATCCATCTCGACCAGACAGGTCGTATCCGGATAGAGATTGTATGTGAATGTCTGGCTCCGTGCTGCTTCGAAGGCAGCTGCTTCATCGACGGCTCCTGATTCTCCAGCAACTGCACGGAGTTGTCGTTGTATCTTTGCTACAGGTTCTGTGTCTTCAAGCTCTGTGGTACAGTTACAGAACAGCTTCGTATCAGATGCAAGTTGTTGATGTATTTCGATGCCGCATTTGAATCCGAGATCATCATAGTCCATTGTTATCATACCAGTTCCTCGATGCGTTTTTCGAGTTCGGTTTCGGTTATACTATCGTTTTTGATGAGGTGATCGCTCAGTGCTATCAGTTTACCCACGCCATTGTCAAGATCACGGAGGTCTCGTTCATGGAAGCTGTCGCCTTCAATATCTTCATCACGCTGTCGTTGTTCCATACGCTGTTTCCGTGTCTCGCGTGAGGCCCATACGGCTATCACCTCGATCTCTGCCTGGGTCTCGGCTTCGAATCGTTCTTTTTCCATCCATCCACGCATCCCGGTGATCACGATCTTGTCGGTCTCATCTATCAGGTCTTCGAGATATGGGATCGATAGCTGTGCGATCGCATCCATGCCCCGTTTCTCACGCTGTTCATTGACGAATGTACCGGTCTCGGAGACGGGGATGTCTCGTTTTTCACGTTCTTTCCGGACAACATCGCCCATATCGAGGACACTGTACCCGTTTTCTTCCAGTACCGAGGCAACGGTCGTTTTGCCTGCCAGTGGCATGCCGGTCACGCCGTAGATAGTTGTCATTGTTCGCTCCTGTATGCATCATGTGTTTCTCGTGGGGGGTTCTCTCCAGCGATATTTGTCTGGAAGAGTTCGATTGCCTGTTCACGGGTCTCTGTCTGTCCGAGGCTCCACATCAGTTTTACATAGGCGGTCTCTGGCATCATGGCGCCTGCCGAGACCACGCCTGCGTCCTGGATCTTGACACCAGCATCGTAGACGTTCATGTTGATACGGCCATGGAGGCACTGGGATGTCATGGCTACGACAGCATCATCGGTAATCGTATCGAGTTTCTCGAGGATAGCTGTATGATGGTCTGTATGTTCATCGAAGCTGTTGACTGGAAGATGACCAAGGCCGGTTCCTTCCATGATCAGGCCTGCTCGATCAGTATATGGGGCGAGTTCATCCGGACGCATGCCTGGTCGGGTCTTGAGATGGCCAATGTTCGTCTCAAGGGTGGTCCGCAGTTCGAATGCTCCATCTGGATCTTTGGGTCTATCATTGAAGCTGACTGACCAGTCGTCCGTATCGACTGTCGCTATCGGTTCGCCATCGATGGTCTGGAAGGCATCACGACGAGAGGTATGCATTTTTCTGACCTGGGTTCCGCGATGGATGGCGATACTGGTATCACTGGAGTGGTGGTGCATACAGACATAGACACCGGGTTGTTGTTCTTCGATGAATCGTGCTGCCCCGATCAGATTCAAGGCCGCATCAGAGCTTGGCCGGTCGCTTGAACGCTGTGCACCGACCAACAGTATCGGTATGTCGATATTTTCAAGCATGAATGAGAGGGCCGCGGCTGTATACTGCATCGTGTCGGTACCGTGTCCGATGACGATGCCATCTTTGTCCCTGTGGTCGGCAACGGCTTCCGCGATCTGTTGCCAATGGGCGGGTTCCATGTCTTCTGATAACATCTGTGCGATGACTTCACTTTCCACATTGGCGCGTTCGAACAGTTCAGGATACATCTGCAGGAGGTCTTCTGGATCGAACGCGGGTGTGACACCACCTTCCTCATAGCTGACCCTGGAGGCGATCGTGCCGCCGGTATGGAGGACGGCGATATCGGTCTTGTCCTCATCATAGTCCGGAATGTCGATATCGGGTTCGTCTGCTGTATCATGATCTGTCTGCTTCGTGATCGAGCTGATCGAGGATCGATCGATGCCGAGGTTGTATCCATTATCGAGTTTCAGGACCACCGCATCAGTATTGCCCTGGTTGGCTCGTGGCATCAGGCGGCCTTCATGTGTACCGGCATCATGATCGATTTCGATTCTATCTCCGGCACTGATGTCTTTTTCCTCCAGAATATCCTGTATCGCTTGTGAATACATCGATTCTGGTCTTCGAGTTGAAGGTTTAAGAAGCTAGGTTCGCGTGCTGTCTCATGGATTTATGGCAGCGTAACAGATGGAAGAGAAAGAAAAAAGAAAACCGTGAGCGACGGTTCTCCGAATGCCTGTTTCAATTCTTATGCAATGTCGGATGTCTCATCGCTCACTTCTGGACAATCTTCTGATGTTATGCGAACACGGTCGATGTCGACGTTGCTGTCAGAACTTCCGATTCCGCCGCCGGACATTGTGATTTCTTGCACATCTCCTGTATCCAGACCAGTGATTTCACTATCAATCACTGACCCGTTGTCCAAGAAGGTAATCACGGTAACGTCTCCAACTGGTACTGTTCCAGTGTTCGCTACCGAGATTGTCACATCTTCACCGGACAGGACAGCATCGTAGATTGAAAGTCCAGCATACGAACATTCAACGAGCCGTTCTGACTCGTTGCCGACCGTGTCAGCCGTGTCCTGAGTGAACGTGGTTACCCACGCTGTCAGAATGGCTGCAACAGCCATCGTGAAAGCGATGAGTAGAACCGCTCCAATCAGGGGTGATATACCTTTTCGTTTCATGTTGGTTGCCTCCGTAAGATGCCACGACTAAACTTACATTCGTGGCTCGTGAGGGTACACGGTCCTATTACCGGCACCCTTATTTAAAATTTTCCTATATCGGTGGCGATGCGGGTCGTTCTCACATGAACAGGACAGCGACCGTGTATCCGACCGCCATCAGGATTGCGATATGCTTTCCACCGGCACGTAGTTCGCCCTCGGATAGTTTACCGATCACAAGCCCTGAGAATACTGATTGGATGATCACCAGATCACGGAAGATCGGTCGATAGGTATTGATAAGTTCGGCTGCAGTCATTCCTTGATTACCGAGTGGGCCGATATCCCCTGGGAAACTCAAGGCTGGCACGAGATACCGCATCAGAGCAATCAGGACAATCAGGAAGATGAAGTACACGACATAACCGGTGATCATCTCACCGTACAGCTCTGATTCTCGTTCCTGTTCGAGCTCTTTGATTTCCTGGATGTTGTTTCCGACGGATTCAAGCACATCGGTCACGTTCCCACCAGACTGATAGGTCTGGATGATAGTATTGACGGCCCGTCTGATGATCGTCGAATCGGTCTTTTCGGCGAAATCATGCATCACGGTCTCGAAGGGAATACCCCAGTCCAGTTTAGCACTGATCTTTTCCACATGCGGGGTCATCCGTCCATAATCATTGCCCTCGGTGTTTTTGATCGCCTGTGGGAGCGACATCCCGGATCGTGTACCTTCGACGACATCACGCAGGAAATCAGGGAATCGATCTTCGATTTCTGCCTTGACCTGATACTGGTAGTATTTGAGTGACAGGATCGGCCCCATCATGATCAAGAGTCCGAGCAGGTTCAACATCAGGAACGTCACACGCTGTGTCTGACTGAAGCCTGTCACCGTGACACTACGTATCTCGGCAGATCCGGTACCGGTCAGGTCGGCTTCGATCCGTAACTGGTTACTGGTCTCGATCAGGCTCGGATCAGGGTTAAGTGACTGGACAGATCCTGACGTCAGACTACTGGCACCTTCGGTAACTGCTTGTCCATTCAGGTAAAATGTATACGACGAGGCTGCCTCTGACTCTTCAAAGGCTACTTCGATCGTCATACTATCGAGTTCCGAGGGGTTCCGTATCCCGAAGGTTGTCTGGAACTCTCGGTCAGAGGTCATTGTCATGATCAATGGATCTTGCACATCGCTCTGATCGAATCGATGGATCTGAGAATCGCTAGAGTAGTTCCAGTAGTTCAGTCCGATAATTCCGAGCCCGATGATGCCTGTCAAGAGGATGATCAGTATATCGCGCTTGTTCTTGTGGTAGTAGGCCCGGATACGGTGTGTGATTCCCATCTCAGATCCCCTGGTATTTGATATGTAACATCAAGACGAATGCTGTGTTTATCGCAGGAATGATGATATAGATACCGAGATTGATGATATCTTCGATGGCAAAGCCTGCGAGATTGCCACCGATCATATTGATAACGGCCATGATCGCGATCAGAAACAGTGGTGCCGCAACCAGAATCGCCGTGTAAAAGCTTGCAAACGCTGACAGGTTCTCGATCTGTTTCTGTCGTCGCATCCGGTAGTCGAACAGTGCTGATTCGGCTTGTTCTTCGAGGAAGTCATTCAGGTTGCCTCCTGTCTCGATCGTCGATATCATCCCGTAGATAACTTCCTGGAACCGATCAGAGGGGGTTGTCTGTCCGACTTCTCGTAATGCTGTTGTGAGATCTTCGCCAAAGATCTCGATCTTTGTAATGATCTTTTCCGCCTCATTAGCGATCTCTTCATACTCCTGGAAGTTCGTGAGGAGTTTGAACATCGATGATGGCGGGATACCTGAAGATGCAACAGCAGACATCTGATTCAGAGCAAACGGGAGGTTCTGATCGATATTATCGCCTCGTTGATCGGCTTGGCGTGAGGGGTACATGTACAGGAACACTAGTGCCATCATCCCCATGATCGAGGGAACAGTGATCAGCAAAACAGCTGAAAGGAGCATGTTGACACCAAGGATCGGTAACATGACGAGCAAAATCAGGAAAAAAGTAAAAGCGGTGAGGACGGAGGTTAGAAAGATCTGTGCGACATATGTCCGGAACAACATGTTGATATTAGCCTTCTCGAGGTTCATCCGGACTTCCTGGAAGTATTTACCATACTTATCAGCCATATCGCCGAATAAGGCATTGGCTGCGCCAGAATAATTGTCTGCTGTCAGCGCTCGCTTGAGCTTGCCACGGCGTGTTTTCCGATATGCAGTGTCACCATCATTTTGCATCGTTCTTCTGGCGTATCGCTAAAATGGTTCATCGGTATGGCTCGACGATGAGGACGAGGATTCGAATGCTTCTTCTTTCGCATAGACCTTCAGGCCGCTGTTTTCGAACTTGAATGGATGTATCTTCTTATCATGGTCCGTTCCTCGCATCTTTCGGATCAGAATACGGTTTGTCAGTTCTGCTCCGTCCTGGCTCAAGAGAAGTGTGATGACACCGTCTGCGATGAATTCTTCAACGCCATAGCGTGAGATTTCATCAGGATGACCGGCCTGGATTTCGCCTGTATAGATTGTGGTACAGTTGAGCTTTCGTAGTGTCTCATTCATATCGAGGATGAGCTTTCTGACGTCTTTTGTGTTGTCAACATAGAGGCTCAATGCTGTTAGAGAATCGACGACCACGCGTTTTGCATTGTTCTCTTTCACTGAGCTCCGGACCAGATCGATGACGTTCTCGTACTGGTATGGATCGTACTTCACCACATTGATCGTCCCGTCCTGCATCTTTCGTTCCAGATCCCAGTTGAACGGAAGATCACCGACGATCTGGTCTTTGGTCTCTTCAAATGAAATATAGAGCCCATTCTGTCCTTGCTGTGCGCCTCTATACAGGTATTCGAGACAGAATGTTGTTTTTCCAGAGCCTGCTGGCCCTGCGAGAAAGACTGAGTGGTTCTGCGGGATGCCGCCATTGAGGAGGTCATCCATCCCATCGATTCCTGTTTCAAGTTTATCAGGCTCTGGCATTGGATTCAGTCAACTATTCCATCACCGGTAATAAATAATTTTGCCGGTCTCAGGGATACCGGAAGTATTATATGCCGAACAGGTGCATGTTTTCATAGTACGGAGGTCTCTTTGGACGATGGTCGAGCGTCAATCAACCGGTATCGATGGTCTTGATGCTATCCTCGAAGGAGGGTTTCCTGAAGGATCGACCGTCATCCTGAAAGGACCGCCTGGTGTTGGTAAATCGACCATTGCGAACCAGTTCATCCATGATGGCCTCGATGACGGACAGGCTGGCCTTTTCATTGCACTCGATGATGCACCTGATGATGTACGTGAAAGTGCAGCGGATTTCGGCTGGACGTTTTCTGATTTTGATGACCGGTTCCTGTTCATGGATGCCTACTCGTGGCGACTGGGCGAGGAGGTCACTGGTAAATACACGATACAGGGGCCGTCGGATCTGAATCAGATCAATATGACATTGACCGATGCATTACGCGAGATTGGTGATGATCTGGATAAACGGATCGTGATCGATTCGATCTCGACACTGATCATCTATACTGATACGAACTCTGCCGTCAAGTTCCTACAGGTCGTTTCGGCAAAGGCGAAAGCTGCCAATGGTGTCCTGTTGATGACGGTGGAAGAAGGCGTCCAGGATGAAGAGACGGTCTCGACGGTCAATTATGTTGCTGATGGTGTGATCGAGTTCGAGATGGACGGGGACACACGGAAGCTTTCAGTTGCCAGGATGTCGAAAACATCACATTCCCGTGACTGGCACGAATTCACGATCGAAGACGATGGTGTGGAGCTGGTATAGATGGAATGGTTGATTGCATGGAGTTTCGTGCTCGTTTTTGCAGCGATCAATATCTTTCTCATGTATATAATCATGCAAGAATTCATGACTGTTGCTGAGGCGCCTCGTGCCTGGTCCTTTGCCTGTATTGGCATGTCATTTGTGGTGATTCATCTCTCATTGAATCTGTTCATCTGGCAGGGCTTTTTGACACACACGATCTATCAGCCGATCTCTGCGACATTCTCTGCGACAGGGTTCCTGTTCCTGTTTCTATCATCGTTCACGGTATGGCGGGTGGTCTCTGAATGACACATGGCTTTCTTCCGACGATGTATGGCATCGCAGCCATCTTTGGTGTTTTATTCATCATCTTCATGGTCCGATCGCTGTACCGGATGGGGCGGATCGGCACTAATCCACGACAATGGAAGCTTTTTGCTGTTGGATTCGTGTTGATCGGGCTCTCACCACTGTTAGAATACTATTTTGTCCGTGAATTTGTCTGGTTCGTGTTTTATGCGTATGGTGTGTACTTTGCGATAGGAAACGTACTGGTCTTGCTGGTACTATATGAGTACTGGCGGAGTATGGAGGCTTGATGGATAATGGATTTCGATGATGCGATTGCGGTCATGGCAGAACATGAGATAAAACATGCAACAGATGAGCCAGATGATGGCTTTGTGATGCGCCAACTGGCGCTGTCACTGCTTTCGGTGTCTGCCGGATCCCAGCAGTTGCTGTATTTTGCCGGTTCCAAGTTCGGTAAGAAACTCTCATTCGATGCTGAAGATCGTGTCCTGGTTCTGGAGGATGTAGCAGATCTGTTTGACCGATGGGGCTATGGAGAGTTGACGGTCACGGATGAGGAAGGAACCGTGATCGAGATTGATGAAAGTCTTTTCGTTGATGACCTCGAGCCGACAACCGATAAGCCGGTCTGTTTCTTCCTAGCAGGGATGATCGCTGGCTGTCTTCAGTCAGGCTGTGGTGAGAAACACGTGGTCAATGAGATCGCTTGTCAAGCCCAGGATGATGAGATCTGCCGCTTCAAGGTCCGTGAAGCCTGATCAACTCTCAAAGGGATTGTCATCGACATCGATGTCGTTTTCATCGAAGGGATTCTCGTCGGCTGCTTGTTCGTCTTCCTGTGATTGTTCTGTGTCTGATGGTGCCGGTTCAGGCTCTTTTTCAGGTTCCTGCTCCTGCTTTTCATCGTCTGTGCGTTCGATCGGTTCAGGTGTGGCTTCGGATGTCTGTTTTTCCTGTTCTTTTGCAGGTTCATCATCCAAGACAGATTGATCCTCGTTTTCCTCTACCTTCGCCTGTTCGATACCGGCTTTGATCGCTTCTGCTGCCTCTGAATCTTTCATCCCTTCGACAAGTTCTTGCTGTGATTGCTCCAGGCTCGCTGACATCTTGTCCTTCTCACCAGGGGTCGAGACCTCTTCCTCGATGAATGCATTTTGTTCTTCCTCGATCGCCTGCATGACGCTTTCTGAATCCTTGTAGTATTCTGATACGATCCGTGCAACTTCGGTGAAGTGTTTGTATCCATTCTCATGCATCCATTCCAGGACCTTTTTCCTGTTTTCCAGTTCTTCTTCGATCTCTTCCTGGCTGAATCCATACTGTTGTTTGATCTCGTCCAGGATGGCTGATTCGTTCTTGAACGAAAAGGTATCATCGATCGCTGTCCAGGAGACATACTGGTTTGTTCGTGGACTGCCTTCTGGCGTGATGGTCTCGACTTCATAGACAGCCTTGACACGTCGTGCATTCTCTCCATACTGGCGTGCGTGAGACATGATCACGATGATATCCAGGGTTTCGACCAGGCTTGGTGATAGATTGATCGGTGGTGTGGTCAGTCGCTTGACAACATCTTCTGGCGAGGATGCGTGGATTGTTCCCATCGATGGATGGCCTGAGGACATTCCCTGGAACAGGACGGATGCCTCTTCTCCACGGACCTCACCGACGACCACGTAATCTGGATTCTGTCGGAAGGATTCTTTGAGCAACCGGTACATGTTGATGTCATCTTCCTCATCTTGACCGAACCCACCACGTGCTACAGACGGGATCCAGTTCTCATGTGGCAACTGGAGCTCTCGTGTGTCTTCGATCGAGACGATCTTGTGTTCTGGCGGGATGAATGTGACGATCGAGTTGAGGAACGTCGTCTTACCGGTCGCGGTACCACCAGAGATCAGGATCGATTTCTGATACTCCTGGGCGAGCCAGAAGTATGCCATGATCTCGAAGTTTGCGGTACCAAGATCGATAAGATCGACAGCAGAATACGGTGTTTCCTGGAATTTTCGTATCGAAAATGTCGGCCCTTTCGTGGTCACGTCCTGTGTCAGTGATGCGTTCACACGCGATCCATCTGGTAGTGATCCATCCAGGAGCGGGTTGGAGTATGAGACATACTTGCCACAGCGTTCAGCGAGCTTGACAACAAGGTTCTTGAGTGGTCCTTCCTCATCGAAGGTGAGATTGGTCTTCATCGAGCCGAATTTACTGTGAACGATGAACGTCGGGATCCCGATACCTGAACACCCGATGTCTTCGATATACGGATCATGCATCAGTGGCTCGATCTCATTGAGCCCGGCGAAGTTCCGATAGATGAAATACATCAATTTGGTCTTTTCCTCTTCAGAAAGCCTGATACCGAGTTCTTTGGTGACTTCATCGATCTTCTCTTCAAGATAGCCCAGGACCTTATCACGTGTATCCAGTGATTCAAGCGAGACATCGATCTTCTGTTCCAAGGCACCTTTGATCCGTTCGAACAGCTCTTGTTCGTGATCATTGAGTGTTGGTTCATCGATATTATAGACAAGTTCCTCTTCATCATCATCCCAGGTGATATGTGCATCGGCAAATGGTGCCAGCAGGGAATACCGGATATCGATTTCCCGGACATTCTCCTTGTCCGGGATTACGGTCAGGTCCTCGGAGGCGCTTTTGATCTGGAAACTGGCCTCATGCTTCTGGTCCTTTTCGGCCTCATCAGAACTCAGGTTCTCGAGTTTGTCCCGTATAGAATCCAGTACCATGACGGTCTAACATGAGCTCGGATGCATTAAATAGATTGGTGGGGTGTCCGTGAATTTTTAGGAAACCGATACGAAGGTGGCCATATGGTTGATCAAGATATTCGGACAGAGGAGGGTGATGTAACGTATGCGATTATTGCGGATCCTCGCGAAAGAACAATCGATATCGAGGAAGACGTTGATGGTGTTCTCTGTACAGGAGATGTATTGAACCTGGCACCACCGCCTGATGAGTCTCCTGAAGGTTCTCTTTATGCTGAGATAGTGGGCAAGGAGGGATATAAGTCTGGTGATGTCGATAGAATCCTCCAAAACATAGCTGATATGTCTGATACGGTGACTGGTAAAGCAATCGTCCGATATGAGAGGTTTCTTGATACTGTTGATGAACCATTTTACACAGTGATGGGGAACCAAGATATTCCTGAAGCATACGGTGAGAAAGCAGTGAGTTCACTTGAAGACCTCGAAAAAGTTCATGGTGTGGATGGGGTTGTTCCTGTGTTTTCAGGTCTTCCAGAGGGTGTTTTCCCGACCGAGATATCTGAAGAATCATTCTATGACCAAGTGAAAGAAGCATCAGGCGATATTCTACTTTCCCATTCGTTACCGGATTCGTTTGATCCAGAACAATATGGATTTAATCACGCATATTGTTCTCCAAGTGAGACTGATCGTTCATATGCATCGGACGATGTGACTGAACTCCGGTCCTACTACACGTCCGGAGCTTACGAGATAATACACATGTGAATGATGATGCCGGCACAGCACGAAATTAATAAATATCGCTGTCACCGGCCGGTACTAATGAGTGAGTATATCGAGCCAGAAAAGGTCATCGATGACCTGTATGAAAACTCTTTGCTAGAAATATGTGCCGAGCAAAGCAGTGGTACTTATCTTCCTGCGCTTGAGGATGATGTCGATCCTGGCTTCTATCTTCGAAGTGTTGCTGCATTGCATTTCCATGAGGAATACGGATCACAGTATGCCCGTGATTTGGAAGACAAACTCCATGCTGATGAAGGGCTTGTCGAACAATATGGAGAAGATTTCGATGTTCCTGCAGTCCTTGACGGATACGATGATCTTGTTGATGTCTTTTCGCCGGATATGATCGATGAAGATATCTTATATGAACAACAGGCGACCTATTTCGTACCAGATGTATTCTTGGATGATCGTGGTCGAATCGAGGATCCGAAACAGTTTGATCTAAGTGAATCGTCTGGTAATACTGGTCCGAAGAAAGTATCGATGTGGTCGAAACAGGTCTCAGACTATGTTGCTGACTGGTATGAGTTCAATGTGCGTCGTGGTGCAGAACCAGAAGGGGATTGGCTTGTCAATGGGCCGTATGGTTTGTTCCAAAAGCATCATGAAACATTCACTGGTCAGTTAGGAGGTTCGATGCATTTCATGGGGCTTGAGACACGTGGGCTCAAAGGCGAGTTGAAAGATCTGGGCGACGTTATGCAAATACCACCGGATCTCAGTATCAATCCAGTCCAGTCGGTCAAGAAGATCGGTTCAGCAGTTTCTGGGTTGATGCGGATGCGTCCGACGATGCAAACGATAGAAGAACGCTTACAAAAGGATCCGATAGAAAATATTTCGGGAGCATATCAAACTGTTGATCGGGTTCATGACATGCTCGATGATGAAGGTACTGTTTCTAGCCCTGACGATATAAATACGATCTTATTGAGCGGTATTGCATTTGATGAAGATATCGTAGAGGATATCGATCAGAAATATGCAGAAGCAGATATTGTCCCGATGTATGCCACATCATTTACTGGACCGAACT
>JALIDO010000022.1 GCA_022865265.1 Candidatus Nanohalarchaeota archaeon QJJ-5 | reverse complement strand
CTTTCTGTTCTTGTGGCATCAGTAATCACCTCGCTGTTCGGCGAGCCATTCATCGATCGTGTCGGTGAGTCCTTCCGTGTGGGCTTCTCGATCGACCTTGCGGCATGCATCTGCTGCGAGGCCTTCGTAGTCGCCTTTGATCCAGACCCGGCCGTTCTGACCGATGATGATTGTTGTATCAGTATGTTCTTTGATGGTTTCGACCATCGTGCCTTTCCGACCGATCAGTCGTGGGACCTTCGGTGGATCGATCTCGATCACACGGCCGCCGGTAAGCTTCCGTGCACGTCGATCCTGCATGGTCAGCTGGACATCCTTGCCCTTCGTGACCTTCTGGATTTTCGCGACCACGAGATCGCCGATATCGAACCAGTCAGCGATATCGTCTTCCGTGAGGTCGACGTATTCTTCGACTGCTTCACCGATCGGCATGATCGCGTCATAGGGTGAGTTCAGTTCCACGGTCCAGTTAGAATGTGAGACACGTGAAATCTCACCGATCACAGAATCGCCCTTCTCAGGGATGTATCGGCCACCTGTCGGTGTGACACGTACTTCGTTGTTTTCTCGGTATTCGACTGTGCCCAGGTACAATGATTGGACCTGGCCATCTGCTTCAAATGTTCCGTCACCGGCACGGTGTGATTCAGTATCAGCCAGTGCCTGGCCCGGAACAACGGTTTCTCTATCATCCGCTAGTTGTTCCATTTCAATTCACCTAGTTGTGTGGTGTAGCGTGCAAGGAGAATCAATTACAGTTATCAGTTCCTTCTCCTCGTATTCGTTCGCTATAAAAGACACCGCGAGGAACTTTTATAAAATAACTGGCACAGGGCATCATATCAGTTGCCGAAGAACGCACGGATATCCTGCCATGGGGCCTTTGTCTGGATGTATCGCTCATCTGGAAGTGCCTTGCGGTACTTGCTCCAGGTATACCGTTCATCAAGAAACATGACAACCCCTCTATCATCTGAACTTCTTATACATCGGCCTGCAGCCTGTAATGCTCGGTTCACCGCAGGAAAATTATAGCCATAATCCCAGCCACGACCGAACCGGTCATCATAGAAATCGATCAAGGCCTTTGTCTCGAGATCTGGTCGTTGCAAGGGCAGGCCCACGATAAAGACACCAGACATCGCTTCACCTGGGAAATCAACACCTTCACCGAAACTACCACCGACGACCCCGAGCAAGATCGCTCCCTCGTCTGACCGTGCAGTGAACTCCTCGACCAACTCGTTTTTCTCTTCCTTGTCCATACCGCGTTGCTCCTGATAGACAGGGCACTCGAGATCATCCCGCATCACATCATAGATCTCGTTCCGCATCTTGTACGAGGGGAAAAAGACACCCACGTTCCCATCGACCTGTTCTTTGCTCTTTGTGATATACCAAGCGATTTTCTGATACTGTTCCTGATCTCGCTCCTTGTATCGTGTTGTGACTTTATCCACCATGAGATTGAGCTTGTTCGCTTCAGGGAACGGTGATTCATACGAGACAGCGTGTGTGTTCTTTTCATCGAACCCGAGGATATCCACATACATGGACAACGGCTCCAAGGTTCCACTCATTGCGATAGCGGTGTGTGCCTTCTTCAACGGCCGTCGGGTTGCGTATTGTGGGTCCAGACAGGTATACGAGAGTCGAACATAGCTGTTGTTGGCAGACTGTCGTCGCTGTAGGACACGAACGAATCCTGTATCGGTGCCCTGCCATCGATCAAGGAACTCGACGATCTCTGCTGTCTCTGATTCCTCACCTTGATCACGGACCTCCTCGACCAGTGTTGACAGGTCTTCCAGCAGGTGATCATAGTCGGTGATGTTTTCGACCCGGTCTTCGAATGTCGCCTGATCGATCTCAGCCTCTCGTTCCATGCCGAGCTCCTGTTTTGCCATGCGGCCGAGTTCTCGTTTCAGTTTCTCTAAATCAGTCTCTTCCTCATAGAAGCCATGCTTCGATGCTTCTGTGATCGCACTCTGTAGCTGTTGTTCTGTCAGTGTCGCAGAGTTCAGCCGTCGTGTCCTGTCTGCCAGATTGTGTGCTTCATCGACGATCAAGACACAATCATCAAGCTTGAGGTCAGATTTACCGAATACAGCCTCCCGAACACCTGGATGAAAGATATGGAAGTAATCACCGATCACCACATCCGCATCAGCTGCCATGTGGAGCAGTATCTCATAGGGACAGACCTTCTCACAGCGTTCCTTGACCTCTTCGGCTCGAAGGACCTCTTGTTCGAGTTCGCGTTTCTTACGTTTGGCCTGTTTCGTTAGTTGGTGATTTTCTGTATACGTGGCATCATGCCGCGGACAGCTGTTTTCCTCTCCTTCGATATAGACAGAAGCACCTGTCTCTCCTTCACAGAGCCATCGTTTCCCGATCAGGTCCACTGCTGTGAATGATACTCCATGTCGGTCTTTGATCTCCTGAAGCGTCTCGACGGCGATCTCATGTTGTGAGTGCCGTGGTGTCAGGAAAAAGACAGTCCGATCTTCATCGAGCGCATGACGTAGTGAGGAGGGGACAGTGGCGGCCGTTTTCCCGAGACCGGTCGGGGCATGGGCTACGACATTTTCCCCCTCTTCAAGTGCTTCCTCGACATGGGCTTTCATATCGCTCTGTTCGTCTCTGACAGTATCATAGGGAAACAGGTCCATCACACTAACTGCGATACCCGATATTTTTAGGGGTATCTCTCGGTTCCAGTATGTTTTTATTTGTCATCTGTGAGTGGATACGCGATGACTGACTCATACACCATCGCGGGACAACGCCAGGCATTGTTCGATACATGGACAGGGGAGCGGACAGTCGATGAGCTCTATGACGATGTGCGGACGGATGTCTTTACAGGCTTGATGACAAGAGCAATACGTCATGGTGCCATCGATGATGATAGCGAGACCGTGTATCTTGGTGTCGATGATATCACTGACGAATGGCTTGGGATAGATGAAGAATACGGAACGGGCAGGTTAGAGCAGTACTACAAGAAAACCCCGTTTTACGACCGAGGGTTCGAACAGTATAACAAACAGGACGGTTCTGATGGCGATATCGAAGCATTGATGGAGGAATATGCAAACGACGGTGTACCGATGCTCAAAGAACGAATGATGGGGATCCTCGGAATGGCTGGTGGCCTGGCCGGAGCACTGTATGGTGTCATGACAGGCAATGATGCAGTATTTTGGGCCGGTAATAGCATATTCCTGGCAGGAACAGCAGGCACTCATGCAGCACGTGCCTATGGGATTGGGGCTCAGGACGGATTTGAGAAAACGATGGAAGAGCCACTGGCACAAGAGATCCGTTCAGATATTGGAACGTATACGATCGATGTTCACAATACTAATCTAGGAACCTTCCTCGAGGAAGAATGGAAAGAGATGGAAAATCAGGAGTACTGATATCGCATCTTCGACAGAACAACATTTTTATACCAACAAGCGATAATTCGTACCTATGACTAAGGTCTCACTTCCGCTCGAGAAGTTGAATACGTTGCTCGATGGTGGCGTCGAGGACGGGTCGAATGTCTTGATTCTGGCCGATCTGGTCGTTGACAAAATGAAATTCGGCTCATCGCTGGTCAATTACCGCCACGAGCAGGACGACAATGTTGTCTATTTCATCAACAATAAGCTCCCACGATATGCACGTGATTATATCAAGACGGATGACAATGTCTCGTTCATCGATGGATTCTCGGCCACTATCAACAAGGAGACCGAAGAAGACTACCAGATCGATATGAAGATTTCTGAAAGCACATCGGACTACATCGAGGCCTCTGTTGCAACGGTCAAACAGGCACTCGAGGACAATGAAGGCTATGGTTCGACATTTGTCCTGGATTCGATCGATTCATGGGTTGGCCACTGGGATGCGATGGAATCATTCATCGATGAAATCTCAGGCACTCTTGAAGATACGAATACTGTCGGTTACTATCTCTTACCTAACCTGGGCTTCGAAGAAGATGATGCGAATTTCGAGAAACTCACCGAGATGTTCGATTATGTCTTACATCTGAAAGGACTCGAACGATCAGGTATCACCTTGAAGTTCATCCATGTCCGTAAGCCAGATATCGAGACCAAAGTACCGTTCGACATCACGGCATCAGGCCTTGTCATGTATGTGCCAAAGATCTTGGTGACTGGGCCATATAATTCAGGCAAATCGACCGCTGTCGAGACATTATCTGAGACATCGGTCTCGGTCGACCGTCTGGGCACCACGGTTGCCCTGGATCATGGAAAGGTCGAACGTCACGGCTTGAAGGCTGATATCTTCGGAACACCAGGCCAGAAACGGTTCGACTGGGCGCTGAATTTCCTGGGCGAATCGATCTTTGGTTGTTTCGTGATGGTCGATTCCAGGAATCCTGACTATGAACGGGCCCGTGAGATGCATCGGGAACTCGAGGCGAAAGGAATCCCGTCACTTGTGTTGGCAAACTTCCAGAACAAAGATGATGCACTTCCTCCTGAGACGATTGAGGAAGAACTCGGAATCGAGACACGGGGCGTCGATGCCTTGAACGGCGACAATATGGATGAATCACTGGACCGACTGTTCGAGAAGATTCTGAGTGAGCATTCGTGGTACTACACCTGATACCTGCCACGACAAACTTATTAAAGAGGATAATCAAAAGGTGCAATACTAATGGCAAGCAAGGAAGAAAAACTCAAAGACCCGCTTGATGACTTGAAAGACATTCAGGGCGTGACAGGTGCGGCTGTTGTCCGCCGTGATGGTCTTCTCATCGTATCAAACCTACCACAAGATATCGATGCTGATCAACTTGCAGCGATGACAGCATCAACAGTCGGGTCTGGAGAGACGGCTTCCCAGACATTATCAATCGGGGAAGTACAGCAGGTCACCGTTGAATCAGAAGATGGTAAGTTGATTTCGACCGGTGCCGGTGATGAAGGTATTCTCACGATCTTGACCGATCCTGATGTCAACATGGGCCTCGTGCTCGTGGAGATGAAAAAGTCGGTCAAAAAGATCAAACGCGTTCTCTGATCAGACGAACGACGTCACGCTACGTTGTGTTCCATCGAGCATCGTGCTCTGTTGTCGGACCGTATCCATCGAGACTGACGTATTCGTATCGATATGATCGAGGGCTTCCTGGAATGTTTCAGGTTCTGCCTCGTTTTCGAATGCTTTTCTGACCGTTTCACGAATCACCCAGACACCGAGTGGTGCCCAGTATTGATCGGTTACTTCTCTGACGATCAAGACCTTTGCCTGGCGGTTCAGTCTACGGAGCTGCTCGAGGACGGCAAGTCGTGACGCATAGTAGGCACCGGCGGTTGCTTTCGCGTATGATGTTCGCCCGTCGTATGATTCATGATTGACGGCATAATATGGTTCACTCCCGGGATTCCAGACCGAGCCTGCGCCTTTTATCTCCAGTAATTCGAACTCCCATTGGCCAGGGATCATCACGATCGTGAAGATATTACCATTGTATCGTGCTTCATAGACACGATAGGACCCAAGTTGTTGGTTGTCCTTGATCTCTGACCGGAGTCCTTTCCCAAGGATATCATCAGTAGCCGTGATCGACCATCGTGTTGGGACCAGTCGTCTGTTCTCCTGTTCACCAAGTAAACCAGCACTCAGGACCCGCTGGATCTGATAGGTATCGAGATCTTTTCCATAGAGATAGCGTGCCGCATCTTCTGCCTTCCATTCATCATCACTGACTGCTTTTTCGACCGCACGGGCGATCGATGGGTTCTCCGCCAGTTCGACCTCTTCTACCTGCTCAGCCGGTCCGAATGGTGGTGTGCGTTCTCCGATGTTCAGATCGAAATCAGGTGTCTTGGCGAGATCGACCTCGATATCGACAGGTGTGCCTGCCATTGCGATCTCTTTTGCCACATCCATGAATTGATCGGTATCGGTAACGGTCACTGTATTCCGTGAGTTCACCAGATTGCTGCGATACCCGATGATCTCTTCGATCGGCATCTGTTCGGCAGACCACTGATCAGGAGCATCATAGGTAGCTGTATCCTGTTGTTCGATCGGTGAGAGGATCCCTGCATTCACATTCGGATAGCCATATCGCCCCACGAAGATCGAAGGCGGTGATGCTCCGAAAAACGAATCATCAAGCTGTCCTTTGGAGGGTGATAGATCTTTGAACTCACGATAGACCTTGGATTCGAGATATTGACGCCGTTGTCGTGGATCCATACGGGCCAGTTTCTCATCAGAGATCTCTTTGTCATCGAATGATGCGGCATCCATTGTTCATCCATTTAGCACACAATCGATATAAGCCTGTAGGCAGAGTATTCGGAGGTTTAAGCCTGAAGGCGACTGTGCTCAATGTTTTTATTTGTTGTTCTTTCTGATGAAATCATGGATATCGAGTATATTGCATTCGATTCCTTAGGTGTCCAGTCATCATGTTTCCAGGTCTCGGCAGGGAACGAAACCGCGATCATCGACCCAGGCCTGTCGATCCAGGCAGATAGTTTCCCACTTTCTGAGTCGAAACGACTCTATCTCAGAAGCACATACAAGCACAAGATCAAGAAAAAGGCAAAGCAGGCTGATGTCGGTGTTATCAGTCATTATCATTATGATCACTTTACACAGGAGCCCGATCGAAAGATCTATGGCCGCAAGCGGATGCTTGTGAAAGATCCGGATACAGCTATCAATGAAGAACAACAGGATAGGGCCCATGAACTCCTTGATGCGATCGACACAATGGCCAACAGAATCGATGTGGCCGATGGACAGACATTCTATCTCGATCAGCTGAAACTCAAATTCGGTAAACCACAGTGGCACGGCCCGCAGGACACAGAGATGGGCCAAGTGTTGCCCCTTGTGATCGAGGATACCAGTACCGATCGACGAGTACTGTATACCTCGGATTTGGATGGCCCTGTCGAAACCGATGCCAGAGACTGGATCGTGCGCCAGGACCCTGATGTGATGATCTACAACGGCCCACCGACCTATCTGTTGGATTTCGTCCTTGATTATCAGGACTTTGCGAAAGGCATGCAGAATATGATCACGATCATCGAGGACGTATCACCGTCGACGATCATCTTGGACCATCATCTTCTCCGTGATTATCGGTACAAGGATCTTTTCAGACCGGTATTTACCGCAGCAGAACAGTATAATACTGCGATACACACAGCGGCCGAAGAACAAGGCGAGACACCGGTTGTGACCGAGGCCTATCAGGACAATGGTCCGACGAAATGGACCGACTGGCCGACACCGACACGTGATGATATCGATCAATTGGCACAGGGAATCCCGCCAGCGAAAGTCTTTGACTAGTTCTGAAGGTCATGGAACAGTGTCGGATTGATGATCAGAAGATAGACACTGACGATACCATTGAGCAGCCTGGCACCGATAAATCCGATCATCCCGATCGTCTCAATCTGGCCCTCGAGTACAGCCACTGCTCCCAGCAGCAGGAATGACAACAATGTGAATCCGAACACGATCGGACTGTGTCGTCGTGACTGGGTGATCCCGTCTTTCAGCGATGCTATGAATCCATTTTCCTGTGTGATGACAGTGTATGGCGTGAAATAAAGCACTGTCGCAGCGATCAGCATCAACAGTACGAAACTAGCTCCGCCCATGTACAGGTACTGGGGCAACTGTTGATCGATACCTAAGATCACCAGCACGATACTTGGCAGACTGACCAGCGTGATGACAGATATCATGAACAGGAACAACAATCCGGCTCGCGGAAGCCGATCGATACTCTGTTCCCAGGCGGTTCGTATATCGATTTGGTCCTGATAGTGCTGTCTGACCACAAAGAAGTAGAAATTATACACGAGCAACTGTATTGGTAAAAGAACAAGCATCACAAGTCCGATCTGGGCTATCTCCGTGATCTGGACGGTGGGTAAAGCCTGCATGATGTCCGCGATCCAGAGCCAGACAATACTCATCAGGAACACAATCACGAGACGTGGGAGAAACAAGACAGGACGATCACGGAGGAGCGAAACTGCCTCGGTAAGTGAAGCCCGCGAGCTCATGTCTGGATGTTATCAGTGGGTATTTTTATAGAACATTCGTCCGAACATAGCTACATGGTCCTTGACGCTATCGAATCGGTGTCCGATGACCTGGACCAAGCTGACGTTGCATTGATCCTGACCGACCAATCCTCATTCAGACGGGTGGCTGATGGGATCGTCAAGTACTTCACATCGAATGGCTTCTATGGCATCATTTTCACGGCTGATCGGACCTTCCAGGATCTCGAAGAAGAACTTGACTATCATGATGTCGAGACCGACAAGCTCATGTATCTCGATCTAGTCGCCAAGACACGCGGTATCACGACTGATCGCGATGATGTCGAACTCATCAATTCACCCACAGCGTTCAATGATGTATCTATCGGCCTACGGGAACTGATCACACAGGTCGATGAACAGAGTGAGGATCGGTTCATCCTGATGGATTCATTCACTGCGTATCTTCTCTATGGAAATCTGAAAGATACGGGGAACTTCATCAAACGGACAACCGATAGGGCACGAGACCACGATTACACGTATATCATGACTGCTGTCAGAGCACAACTCGACGATGAGACAATCGAGAAACTCATGACGTTCTGTGACACCAAGATCGATTTGACTGAGGCCTAGACCTTATCCGCAGCTTCAGCTGCATCATCATCGTCATCTTTTCCTGGCCGCTTGACCTTCGATCCTTGTCCTTTGAGCTTGCGGACCAGTGATGAGGTCTCACATTCCGAACATTTGATGTAATATGGTCGATTCGGCATCTCTTTTTCGCCTTCGGTCTCTGCACCACAGTACGGACAGGTCATCTGGTAGCTGAAGTTCACACCATCATAGGAATACATCTTGATATGCCCTGTCAGTTCATCATCGTCATTCGGGAGCTTGCGATTTGTCGCGTACTCGAGCTCATCAAAATCAATGTCTTTTTCCATACTCCACAATACCCAGTTGCCTCATAAAAATCTTTGTATACAAGACCCCGCATTCAGTTCTTGCTTTAAAAGTCAGGATGGAGCATCGCTGTATAGCCGTCCAGTGCCTGGGCTTCCGTATGGCCACTGACAGGGGTCAGGACCGGTACATCGAGGTTCCAATCCTCATCCATGGGCAGATCATCGACACAGACCCCCAGTCCAACAGCTTCTGCATCTACATGTTCGAGTGCCGAGGTCACTGCATCCTGCCAGGACTCTGCTGACAAGGTCAAAAGCTTCAATGCTGGTTGATATTGCTGTAACGACTGGATCGCCTCTTCCAGCCCCTCTTGTTCATTGTCGAGAACCACTGGTGTCACTTCACAGCCCCGTTTCATCAAGAGATAGGCCGCAAAACAATCCAATCGGTCACGTAGTGGCACTACAACACGGTTCTCAGGATGGATCGGTAAGCCACCAACGCCCTCGAAGCGGTCAGTATAGATGAATGCTTTCTCATATCGTGCCTCGATCCTGATACGACAGTCCGGGTCATCGAGATCGACATCCCAGTCTGTCAGGTCCTCGACGACCGCACCGATCGTTTGTTCGATCTCACGACTACCAAGATCATGCTCCCCGACACGTTTTGCATCGATACCGAACGTTTCAGCCTCTATGCCCTCTATGACCCCGGGGATCGCTTGTTCGATAGCCTCCAGTGATCGATCGGTCTCGACACAGGGCATGATGGCTTTGATCCCGGGGATCGTCATCAGCGTCTCGACAACGGCAGGCATCTCGGTTTCCTCTGCCTCTACGAAGATCCGTCCTTCATCCCTGAAGATTCGTGCATCATGATTAGCTCTATCGAAATGCGTCGTGACATTGGCGACAAGCCGATCGAACATCGTTGTCTCGACCGAACTGGACTTGAGCCTGATCCCTGGTGCGGTCACGATTGCTTTCATCAGATACGGATACAGGCTGTATCTATTTAAAAGTCCAGCGATGCGTTTGGGACAGGATGTTGAAGATCAACAGTCTGGAGCAAGATGACTACCAGGCCGTGTTCCGGTGGGATGAATACCAGGAGGAAGATCCACGATTCCTCCAGGGCGTCATGATGGAGCATTTCCAGCGTCATGACTACGGAGATGAACGATTCAGAGCCGAAGACGGGACTATCAAGCTCATGTTCGATGACAGTCCTGGGACTGAACAACGGACACATAGTATGCTTGTTACAGAAAGTGATATCTACTCGAAAATCGAGACAGACGGATTCCCGTATGATCCTGAACAAGAGGATGCAAGACATATCTCGATCATGCAAGATCGGATGGACGCATTACATGGCCGTGCACAGGCTGCACAGTCGATCTATGAAACGGTCGCATCGATGGACGAACAAGCCGATACGATCCTTGAGATGTTAGAGGATGGCCCTATCACGGATGAAACCGAGTTCGAACAACGATGTGATACCTACGGGATCGATAAATCAGAGATAGAAGCTATACTTGATGAGGAACCAGTCGTGTTCCCGGATACCGAACAGCGGTCACGCCAGCGCTCGATCGACGACTATGATCGTACAACGGTCAAAGGGGAATCGATGCGGGATATCTATGACAATGTGATCGATGTGGTTGCAGCAGCCTATCACCAAGATCAGTACTTTGCATGAGAGGGTCGTTGGTCTAGTTGGTCAGGACATCCCCCTTACGAGGGGAAGGTCGGAGGTTCGAATCCTCCACGACCCATATGATACGGCCGATGCGTCATGAGGATGTCGAGACGGTCCATCGTCTTGGTGTGGACGCAGAACCGTTCCACACGAGTGAACAGGAAGCAGAACATTCTCCTTTCCGGCCGAAAGACTGTCTTCATGACTGGGTGGACAGTGATGACATCTTACTGGTGGATGAACACGATGATGAACTCCGCGGATTCGTGTTGACCTCACGACACGAGCCGACCGGTCAGTTGACGATCAACAATATCTATGTTAAAGAACAGTATCGCCGAGAAGGAATCGCCTCCGCACTGCTGGAGGAATGTCTGCATCAGGCAGATGCCCACGGTGTCCGTTATGTGGTCGCTCACACGAAGCCAGACAATGAACCCACACAAGCACTTCTCGATACACATGGGTTCCGACGCGGGGAAGCGTTTCTGTGGATGGAACAGTTCCGGGACAAGGATGCGTAAGGATTTAAGAAGCTATCTTGTGTATTGAACAGCACCTGTATGCCCCGGTGGCTTAGCCTGGTATAGCGGCCGACTTGTACGCTCGGCCAGTTCACTGGCGATACGCTGAGGGACACTGTCCTGATGATCTCGAGCCAAGGTATCGGCAGGTCACGGGTTCAAATCCCGTCCGGGGCTTTCTATGATGCAGCGTAAAGCCCTAGCCCCGGGGTTATATACCCCTTTGAAGTTGCTAGGGTACGAGAAGCATGAGTGAGAAGACCTACGACGATATCGATCGCATGTTTGCATCCATCGATACTGCTTGAGCAGGATCATTATTTCTAATCTGTAGCGATAAATATCGGTCAAGAATTTTTTGAATCCCTAAGGCTAGGAATTTTTATGTAATCAAAGCATTTGCACGAGTGTAGAAAGGTTTTTTGAAGATTTATCGTGACGTAGGATATATGTTAGATAAACTATTCTACCTATTCGTGTTGACTTTTGTGATATTTACCACTGTAGGTAGTGCTGGGCTTACTGATAATGTAGATGAACCGCTGAATGTAGGGGAAGGATCTGGTGAGTTAGAATGGGAACGAGGAACGGTAGATGTTGACGGCGTCCCGTTCATTGGATCGCCAAATGCTCCTGTTAAGATGGTCGTATACTGTGATATTTTTGGACCCTATTGTAATCAACAATGGAAAGAGACTATGCCGAGATTAGTTGAAGATTACGTGGCTGAGGGGGATGTGCAGTTGTTCTACAAGCATTTGCCAGTTGTCGGCGGCACTCAACCAGGCATAGCGTCTGAGTGCATTCAAAGAGAATCGAGCGAAGCGTACTATGAGTTTATCGATAGCCATTTCAACCAGTTTGAATCAATGCGAACATTGTATCAAGAGAATGAAAATGGATATGACGGTCTCATAAAAGATTGGGCTGTAGAATTAGGAGTTGACTCAGACCAATTCGAAAACTGCTACGATAATCAAGAGACCCAGTCTATTTTACAATCACATTCGAGTGAAGCACAAAACCTAGGTG
>JALIDO010000021.1 GCA_022865265.1 Candidatus Nanohalarchaeota archaeon QJJ-5 | reverse complement strand
ACCAGCCCATCAAACACTGGGAACCAGACACCGGCAAACAGAGCGATGCAGAGCTGGCTGCCGACATCATGGAAGAGAACGGTCTGATCGAGACAGAAAAAGCCGTCGAAGTGGCCGGCGAACGGGCCTACTATCTCCAGAACGATCTCTTCCGGCTCAACATGGCCCTGGTCCAGTACGGTATGGATCTGCTGGAGGAAGATGGATTTACTCCCATGCAGACACCGTACATGCTGAAGAAAGCGCCGATGGAGGCCGCTGCCGAGCTTGAAGACTTCCACGACCAGTTGTACAAGCTCGATCGGGATGAGAAGTACCTGATCGCGACCTCGGAACAGACCCTGGCCGCCTATCACTTCGATGACATCCTGCAGCCAGATGATCTGCCGAAGAAGTATGCAGGCTTCTCGACGAACTTCCGCAGAGAAGCAGGCAAACACGGCAAACAGACCCGAGGTACTTGGCGGACCCACCAGTTCGAGAAGGTCGAACAATATATCTTCTGCAAGCCAGAGAACTCGTGGGAGTTCCATGAACAGCTGCTGGCGAATGCCGAACAGGTCATGCAGGAACTCGAGCTTCCGTACCGGGTCGTGAATGTCTGTACCGGCGATCTTGGTGACACCCCGGCCAAGAAATACGACATCGAGGTCTGGCGACCACCACTGGGCGAGTATGGCGAAGTTGTCTCGTGCAGCAACTGTACTGACTACCAGGCACGGAAACTCCAGACACGGATGCGCCAGCCCGAGGACAACAAGACCGTGCATACCCTGAACGCGACCGCGATCGCGACCTCACGGATCATGACAGCGATCATCGAGAACCATCAGACAGATGATGGCCGCGTGAAGATTCCTGACGTGTTACAGGAATACATGGGCGGGAAAAAGTACATCGAGCTCGACAGATAGAGACAGGCCTTGTGCCTGTTTCTTTTTCTCTTTGATCACTTCTCAGGGTCAGACATACTTCTTTTTCTCCTATTCGTTCTTTCAGCATCATCGATCGTTCTCATCGTTTCCAAGAAAGAAAACTGGTATGAAAACCGTAGTGATAATTTCAGCGTTTCATAAGATAAGCCAAGCAGCAAGGCCTTAAAGTGATCGACACAGAAAGAAAAATGATATCAAAAATCGAAGTAGATTCCTATGGACGGAATTTATCTTTCCAAAGAAATCCGGGAACAGTACGGTGATACGTTCAGGATCGCCCCGTATCGTGGCGAACTGAAACTAATTCCGATACCCGATGACCCTGTTGACGATCTCAGAGACAGGACAGAAACCCCACGCAAGACCGACAAAAGCACCGAAGAACTGGAAAAACAGGCACGAGACCATCTTGAAGAAAAAGCAAGTGACTGGTATGCAGACACGGATTTCATCTTTTCCACCATCAAAGAAGACGATTGATTACAGTCACGGGCAATAGAGATTCTTGATGAACACCAAAAAAAGCGAGAACACGGCTACGCTGGTCGAAGACATACGTTCGATCGACGATCCATTCCAGATCGAGAAAGAGACCATATTCCAGCCAGCATTCTATACGGATGATGGTGCCAATCCATTCGATGCGTTCCATCTCCTGATGGCTAAAGACAGAACGATCAGCCCAGATAAGGAATTTGACCAATGCGGTACAGACCGCATCAGCCTCGAGGACACAACATAGGGCAAGTACCAACTACCGTTCTGCATTCCTTGTGCAACCATCCAGCCACCTTATAAAAACCTGCTGGCAGTGTAATACAACACGATGCCAACAACCCTTCTTGTCGCCGAGAAACCAAAAGTCGCATCCAAGATCGCCCAGGCCATCGGTAATTACTCCGTCGAAGAGAACTACGGCGTGAAGAACTACCGTCTCGACACCGATAGAGGAGAAGTCATCATCGCACCAGCCGTCGGCCATATCTTCACACTTGAACAGCAAGAAGGCGACTGGGAGTATCCTGTCTTTGATATCGAATGGGTCCCTGCCCATGAATCAGACGATTCAGCCGATTATATCAAGAAATACGTCAACAACATGAAAAAGATGGGCGAAGAAGCCGACCAGTTCATCAACGGGTGTGACTTCGACCTTGAAGGATCAGTCATCGGTGCTACCGCCATCAAGTACGCATGCAACGGATCAGAAGACCGAATCAAGCGGATGAAATTCTCCACACTGACACCAGACGATCTCCAGGCCGCCTTCGATGATCTAGAGACCTTCGACAAACATCAGACCGAAGCCGGCCTCACACGACACATCCTGGACTGGTACTATGGCATCAATCTCTCACGAGCCCTGATGCTTGCTGTCAAATCCCAGGACCGGTACCAGAGCCTCTCGACAGGCCGCGTCCAGGGACCAGCACTGAAACTTCTGGCAGATCGGGAACGCGAGATCCAGGCCTTCGAACCCGAAGACTACTGGGAACTGTACCTGCAGCTACATGGCCTAGAAGCCCAGCATGTCGAGGGCAAGTTCTGGGAAGAAGACGAGGTTGATGCTGTCAAGGAAACATGTAAGGGCGAAGATGCCGTTGTCTCGGACATCGACAGACACACATACAAACATAACCCACCAGCACCATTCAATCTGACCGATCTGCAGAAAGAGGCCTACAGCCAGTTCAATATCGATCCGAAACAGACCCAACAGATCGCCCAGAGCCTGTATGAAGATTCATTGATCAGCTATCCACGGACCAGTTCCCAGAAACTACCGAAAAAGATCGGGTACATGAGTATCCTGGGTAAGCTGAAACAGCAACAAAAATACCAGGACAAGGCCCAGACCGTCCTGGACAAAGACTCTATCTATCCACGCCAGGGCAAGAAAGAAGACGATGCCCATCCAGCGATCCACCCGACCGGTATGGCACCGAAGAAACTGTCCAAACGCGAACAGAAAATCTATGATCTGATCGTCAAACGATTCCTCGCGACATTCGGCGACCCGGCCAAACGAGAAAGCCTCACACTGACATTCGAGGTGGCCGAAGAACAGTTCGAAGCCAAAGGCAAACGGACCCTTGTCAAGAACTGGTATGACCTGTATGACCCCTATGTCCATACGAAAGAGATCGAACTCCCGTCGGTCGATGAAGGCCAGCAAGTAGAGGTCGATGATCTTGTCAAAGAAGACAAAGAGACACAGCCACCGAAACGATACACCAAAAGCTCACTGGTCACCGAACTCGAGAAAAACGGACTGGGGACGAAGGCAACACGAGCACAGGTCGTCGATTCCCTGTACAATCGGAAATACATTACCGACAGTTCGATCCAGGTGACAGATCTCGGTATGGCGGTTATCGAATCACTCGAACAGTACTGCCCCGACATCCTGTCACCAGAACTGACACGCGAGTTCGAACAAGCCATGGACGCCATCAGAGACGGTGATGAAACCCGTGAAGAAGTACTGAAACGGGCCCGCGAAACACTGACAGACACACTCGAGAACTTCAAGGACAAAGAAGACGAAATCGGTGAGGAACTGATCGAGGCCGTCGACGAGACCAAGCGGAAAGAACGACAACTCGGCCCGTGTGAATCATGTGAGGACGGTACATTGCGGATCATCAAGACCAAAAGCGGCCGTTTCGTGGGCTGTAGTAATTATCCAGACTGTGAGAACAGCTATCCCCTACCGAAACAGGGAAGCATCAAGTCACTGGACGAGATGTGTGATGAATGTGGCCGCCCACGTATCTATGTCAAGCGGAACAGCGGCAACAACTACAGCATGTGTATCTATCCTGACTGTGCTACCAAAGACGACTGGTGAGAACGATCGATGCAAACCGTGTAGCGGTATTGGTAAGACGGACGATATAACGGTGTTATACCTCATCCCTCGAGCAGCCGCTTGGCTGTTTCACGATAGATCTGCCGTGCCTGTCTGATATCATCGACCGGACAGCTTTCATCGGCCTGATGGACGGTCTCCTGTTCCACGCCAAGTTCGACAAATGGTGTGCCACGCTCACTGAAGAACCGACCATCCGAGGCACCACCACTTGTCACTTCTTCCGGTTCCGATCCCGTTATGGTCTCGACCGACGCGACAACCGTCTCACGGAACCGTGTATCATCAAGCAGAAACGCTCCACCGTGGTCTGTGTATTCAAGATCATAGTCGACTCCAAGAGCCTCCAGTAACATCCGCACATCCCCGACGATCGATTCTGGATCCTGGCTCACACCATACCGGATATCCATTCCGATCCGTACTTTTCCAGGAACACTGTTCTGCGTATCATCTGTCTCAACAACGGTCACTTCAGCATTTGGTGCTGGTAAGGCATTTCCCGCATCATAGTCCATCTCAAGCCCATTCAATGCATCGAGTACATCGGGCAGATCCTCCACAACATTCACACCAAGATGTGGTTTCGATGCATGGGCTTCCTGTCCTTTGAGATACACATCGATCCAGATCACACCGCGGGTACCGACCTGGACATCGAGATCTGTCGGTTCGCCCACGATGACATAATCAAACTCCTGTTCCTGGACCATCCGCTTTGTCCCGGCGAATCCGCCCTGTTCCTCATCACCGGCGACCATCAGTGTCACCGATCCATCGAGCTCATCGTTGTTCACGAGATCGACAAACGCCGCCAGCTGGGCCGCAACACCGGTTTTCATATCGGCAGCACCACGGCCATAGAGACGACCATCCTTGATGACAGGATCGAACGGATCGGTCTCCGACCAGCCCTCTCCAGGCGGGACAACATCCACATGACCGTTGAAACAGACCGCAGGATCACCAGTACCTACTGTACAGACCAGATTCTTCACACCATCATATTCTTTGATCGATGCCTCGATACCGGCTTCTTCTGCCAGAACTGTCTTCATATGGTCGAAAATAGCATCATCCTCGACCGGTGAGACAGTCTCATACTGCATCAGGTCTTTCGCAAGCTCGATCACATCCATCGCTGACTCACCCATCGTAGCCATTCGTGAAATCAGGTGCTTCGATCCGTGTCTCTTCCATGGCCGCGCCGAAGCCATCTTCTTTCATCGTTTCAGTAAAGACCTCCGCATAGGTACCATCGTCAAGATATGTTTCCATCTGGTCACGGTACCGGGCTGCGTATTCTGCAGCAGCTGCTTCCTCCATCGGTCCGCCGCCATTGTTGACAGCGGCCTCACGGACACCGTCTTCGAGGATATCGAGCAACCCTTGTTCATCCTCAGGACCATACCATGCTTCCTCGACTGTGTGTCCTGATGGAAGCACGAAATCAAGCCCTTCACGACCAGTACCATCACGGACGATCTCAGCATAGGCATCATGCATCTCCAAGGTCTCTTCCGCATAGGACTGGATCTCCTCCCACTTGAGGAAGGCCGCTGCCTGGGTATCGACAGCTTCGGTAATACGTGGACTATCACCATAATCTCTGGATTCGACCGCCCCGGCATCGAACCGTGGATTGTAGTTCGGCCAGACACCTGATGCATGGGCCTGGAAATGACCCCAGACCGTCTCGAGGAACGCCTCATCGCTCTGATCCGAATAATCAGCACGGACCGTGACCTTGTCTCCTTCACCATCTTCAGCCGGCAGCGAGACCTGACCCTCGAAGGAACGATCGTCGATGAAGTCTTTGAAATCGATCACACCATAGTCCTCATGGCCAACACGGACATTGACACCGGTCTCTGGATCGATCTGCTCATGATCGTCACCATAGGCCGTAGCGAGGGATTCATCCTCACCAACGACCTCGAGCTCGGACGCATCGACCTCGGCCGAGAACTGGAACCGTTTCCCGGCAAAGGCATCGATCGCATCTTCGACACTTTCGACATCAGCCAGGGCCTCGACAAAGCCGTATTTGTCTGCATCAGCGTATGGCGAATCATCGAGCCCGTTCCCATAGGCCCATTCACGGCCCATCTGATGGACAAGCTCTAGCCCACCATCTTCAGTCTCCTCATAGACCGGTGAGTTCATGAACGGGGCATACAGGATCGGTGAGATGGCCATCATGCTTGCCTGACTGCCATGACCATAGAAATCAGCGAACATCTGATCGACCGGATCCATGAATGCAGATGTTTCCTCCGGCATCGATGGTCGCATCGTGACCTGTATCGAGTCCGTTCCCCCGATCGACATGACATCAGCACCATGGGAATCAAGATGATCGATATACCGGCGCTTCTGGGTCATGAACTGTTCCCATTGCTCTTTTGACGGATATCCATCCTCGTTTTCGAAACGCTGCCGGTCATAGAAATCATCGACATCCGGACGCATGAATCCCGGCACATGACCGACACGGTACAGCCCTGTATCCTCGGGAATAGCATCCAGCATCAATGTATCGATCAGACGACGCTCGACATGGGCGGCAGCAAGATCATTCCCGACACCTGTAGCTTTCTCGAACTCATTCGAGAGATCATAGCTTATCTCGGCTACGATATCTTCGTATTCCTCCGGGAAGAACTGCTTCTCATCCACAGCGAGCTCGGTCAAGGTATCGAGTTCTCCTTCGAACAAGGCATCATGTACCTTGGCCGCGACCGGGACATCGGTCCATGGCGAGTCCGATTCATATTTCAGTTCAACACCATCGACCGCACCCAATGCCTCGAGGGTCGGCTGGTACTCATCCTTGGTGAGTGATCTGAACGTCTCAGTGGCGAGATGTGCGGCCTCCTCCTCGACTCCGAGCGCTGTCCGAACCTGATTGACAAAGTTTGGTCGTGCTTTGTCCGCGAATTCATCACGGACATCATCCCATCCGTCTACGTCTGTGTCGGTCATGTCGTGTCACCCTGTGGCCCGGAGCGGCATTATGGCTAGGTGTAACCAGTCACTGGAGACTGCCCCCTCCACCCCGGAAGAGGAAGTCTCCTAGATAATCAGTAGGATAATGAAAAGAACAATAGCGAAACGACTGACCACATCATCACGAACATCAACTTCTCGATGGCCAGCCTTTACGGACATTGTTATTGGTTACCTGGCAGTGAAATTTTATAAACATTCCTGTGATCGGGCGGTCAATACACTTCCATCTCCGTGTCGCCGTTCCCCTCTATCCCGTGTTCGGTTATCGAGAACACAGCCGCCAGTCCTTCAGGACGGGATCGATGCTTCTCCACGACCATACGACGATCAGACCCATTTTCCTCAAGCTTCAAGAGACACTTCGACCAGTAGGTCGGCACATCACGCCCGACCATCTGGACCTCATCGGATTCGAACGATGAATAGACCTGGTTTGTCACCAGGACCGGGATATCTTCACTCCTGGCTATCTTCGAGAGCACAGAGAGTTGACGTGACAGTTCACGATTGGTCTCAGAGACCTCATCGCCTTGCAGCCTGATCCGGTACAGTGCAACGAGAGAATCAACGATCACGAGCCCGGCATCATGCTCATCGACTACCGATGGTAACCGGTCGAAGACATCACGCTGTTGTTCGAATGTCATCGGCTCCAGCATGACCACGTCCTCGAGTGCATCACGATCATCATGCATCTGTAAGAACCGTTCGGCCGAGAACCCGCCTTCGGTATCAACATAGACCACCGGGTCACCGGCTTCGATACAGGAGACCGCTGCCTGGATACAGACATTGGTCTTGCCTGTGCCCGATTCACCATAGACATTGGTGATGATCCCGGCCTCGAGCCCGCCGTCTAAGATATCATCGATCGGCGCACAGTCGAACGACATCCGGTCTGGCAGGTCCATATCTACACCTGCGTCTGTGGTCTTAAGTAACCCATTTTTGTGTACATACATACAAAACGTTCTTAAGGATTCCATCCCTATGATTGAGTGATGCCCACCGAGCCGGCAACCCTGGTGACCTATGAAACAGACCGGAACAAGTTCAGTTCCCTCTCTGAACGGAACAAGTTCTACCGCGGGTTGTTCGGCTACAAGCAGACCGTCAAGGAAAACGGCAAGGTCTATCACTATGAGAAAGACGGAATCATCGATGAGATCCCACATATCAAAGTCGCCGATTCCGTCTTCATCATCCCAAAGGACCAGACCGACCGACTCCTGTCGTATCTGCGCGATTGGGCAGAGAAAGTCACATTCACGACCTACAGCATCCAGATCGAAACTGCTGACTGGCCCGAACATGAGCCAGAGCAATCATAAGGTGTCACACAATGCCAGATAACGAATCAACCCCGACAGACAACAACAGTGTCAAGCTCCGTGTAGGAGAAGTCCCCTCAACCCTTCAAGAAGACATCGGATCCGGTGTTGTCCGGATCGACTCACAGGTGATGCAGAAACTCAACATCGGCGAAGGCGATGTGATCAAGATCCATGGGAACCGCGAGACCGTCGCCAAAGTCGCCCGTAGCCTCCCGCAGGATGCAGGCCTCGGTATCATCCGGATGGACGGCTATGTGCGGAAAAACGCCGGCACATCCCTCGGTGAGAAAGTCACCGTGGAACCAGCAGATGTCACTGAGGCAGACCGTGTCACACTTGCCCCGGCCGAAGAAGGCGTCATCATCCAGGTATCGAACCCGAACATCTTCAAGCGGAGCCTTGTCGGCCGTCCATTGTCGCCGAATGACCTGATCGTGCCTGGCTCAGGCCAGCAGCGACGACGCAGCTTTTTCGAAGACATGTTCGATATGGATGATTTCTTCGGGAACTTCGGATTCGCCGAGACCAAACTTGTCGTCGTCGACACACAGCCAGACGGTCCTGTGATTATCACCGAGAACACCGAACTCGATGTCAAACAGCAGGCCGTCGATGAGGCCGAAGCCGGACCACGCGTGCCGGAAGTCACCTATGAGGACATCGGTGGTCTGGATGAAGAGATACAGAAAGTCCGGGAGATGATCGAACTCCCACTCAAGCACCCGGAAGTGTTCCAGCAACTGGGTATCGATGCGCCAAGTGGCGTCTTACTCCAGGGACCGCCTGGCACCGGTAAGACACTGATTGCAAAAGCCGTGGCCAATGAGGCAGATGCCTACTTCACCGATATCAAAGGCCCAGAAGTCATGAGCAAATTCTATGGCGAATCAGAGAAGAAACTCCGCGAGATCTTCGAAGAAGCACGGGATAACTCACCCGCGATCATCTTCATCGATGAGATCGACTCACTCGCACCGAAACGGAGCGAAGGACAGGGCGAAGTCGAGCGCCGTGTCGTCTCCCAGCTGCTCTCCATGATGGATGGACTGGAAGCACGTGAAAACGTCATCGTGATCGCAGCCACCAACCGTCCTGATGACATCGATGAGGCACTCCGACGACCAGGACGGTTCGACCGGGAGATCGAGATCGGTGTTCCAGACCGTGACGGGCGGAAAGAGATCCTCCAGATCCATACACGGAACATGCCAATGGAAGACGATGTCGATCTGGATGGCATCGCTGATAACACCCATGGTTATGTCGGTGCAGACCTCGAAGCCGTCTGCAAGGAAGCAGCCATGACCACGCTCAGACGCGTCCTCCCGAGCATCGATCTCGATAAAGACGAGATCAACGAAGAGATACTCGATGAACTTATCGTCAGCAGCGACGATATGCGTAACGGCGTCAGACTGGTCGAACCATCAGCGATGCGAGAGATCATGGTCGAGACCCCCCAGGTCGGGTGGGACGATGTTGGTGGCCTCGATGATGTTCAGGACCAGCTCAAAGAGATGGTCGAATGGCCGATCGATTCACCTGATGCCTTCGACCGCATGGGTATCGATGTCCCACGGGGAATCCTGCTGTATGGCCTCCCTGGTACCGGCAAGACCCTCCTGGCAAAGGCCGTCGCCAACGAATCAAACGCCAACTTCATCTCGATCAAAGGCCCACAGATCTTCAACAAGTTCGTCGGAGAGTCAGAGAAAGCTATCAGGAAGATGTTTTCCAAAGCACGCCAGGTAGCGCCATGTGTGCTGTTCATCGATGAGATCGACTCCATCGCACCGAAACGAGGCGGCCACACCGACTCAGGATCGACAGACCGTGTCGTCAACCAGCTCCTGACCGAACTCGATGGCATCGAGGACCTCGAAGGCGTTGTCGTGATCGCAGCCACCAACAGACCAGACATCATCGACCCCGCCGTGTTGCGACCAGGACGGATCGACCGACACGTCTACATCCCAGTACCGGATCTCGACGCACGGAAGAAGATCCTCGATGTGCATACACGAGAGATGCCGATGGCAGACGATGTCGACCTTGATCTGTTGGCCGAAAAGACCGAACAGTTCGTTGGCTCCGATATCGCCGCCATGGCGCGAGAAGCCGGGATGAACGCCCTCCGGAAAGACATCGAATCAGGCACCGTCACCATGGAGGACTTCGAAAACGCATTCCAGAAAGTTTCAGGATCTGCCAAAGACAGAGACATCGAAGCGTTCCGAGAAAAGGTCGAATCCTTCGAGAGCAGTGGCGGACACACAGAAACCGAGATGGACTACATCGGCTAACCTCAGGAGCCTGCTGTGGTGTGGTGGCAATATGCTTATAAGTTAATTTGCCACATTGTGGTAACAACATGGACTTCGACTTCCACACCCAGCAGGCACTCCGTTCCTTTTACTTCCTCCCGACGGATACATTGGATGATCTTGGTGCCTGGCTCGAAGACAATGACGATGACGTCCTCGATCAGGCCGAAAGCCTCGGATTCATCCTCGAACAGACAGACGACACAGTCAGAGACAATGCTCTTTCTTACCTAGGAGCCAACACGACAGAAAGCGTCAAAGAACTCATCGATGCCCGGCAACATGCCATCTTCAACGTCGAGACAGACCAGGGCTCTCCTGCAAGCGCTGCCAATGAGACACTTTCTACCTATCTGGAAGAACAATTCCAGCCACAATCCCCCGATCTCGATATCGATATCGCCTATGACCAGGTGATCGATGCGATCCAAGACCAGTACCACGATGAGCTCGGATTACTCACCACCTTACACGAACAACGCTACGATACGGAACTAGAGCCGACAAAACTGGACGGGATCAGCCGCCTCAAACAGTGGGACTATCAAGATCGTGACCCAGACCGCGTGCAGGAAGAATTCGATATGGAGAAACTCGGGACCGAGCTCGAAACAATGATACAGTCATATGCACGGACACAACTCGAGACATTCAAGACAGACCAGATGGAACAGCTCTACCATGACCTCACCAGCCACGATGATACACCAAGCATCGAGGACTACAAACTCCTCAAGGCATATCGGAAAAACGCTATCACGCTTCAACAGGGAATACCAGATGCAATGGGCGATCTGAGGACGAAACACGAACAGGCACAGGAGACCATACAACGCGTCCTCGAACACGGTGATGCTATCTATGAACATTCCCCTAACGACCAGTGGCTCGAAAAGCACGGCCTTCGTCCAGCCGATATACAGGACGGCATCGGTGAACAGACTTTCACCACCGAGACCGGAACGATAACTGTCGAAACAGCCAGGCCAAAGGCAACCGTCCATATGGGCGATGTATTCAACAGCTGCTTCTCGATCAACCAGAGCGGACCGACCAAACTTCCACCCTATATGGCCGATGCCAACAAGGCTGCGATCTATGCACGGAACGAGAACGACGCCATCATCGGACGACTCTCGATCGCAGCAACCGAAGACAACGAGATCATCGTCCCCAACTACTACGCACACGGCGACCATGATCGCACAGCCATCAGGACAGCGATGGAAGACTACACCCAACAGCTCGCCGAAGAATGGGAGATGGACTATGAGGGATTGACCGAGGCCGGTACCGACCAGGTGAAAGACCTCGTCGCCGGGTACTGGGAACCGACCTGACAGTGATAACCTATCGACAATGGATACTTATAGCTCATAGTCCCCATCCTCCACATGCGCGAAGATAGGGACCATACGTATGGACGACTCACGCTGACCGATACCATCGAGAACCCACGTGAACAGCTCGAGACACTATCACAGACAGCCCGCAGCGATCACCTCAACCGCTACGAGATCGATATCCTAGAGGACGAACAGCTGTACTGGGCCGTCGGCGATCAGACCTACGATATCATCCAGTTCACCGAATACACATTCCCTGGCCGTGGCGACGATGAGATCGAATTCATCGTCCCTGCTGGAACAGACGAGACCGATACCATCGGATTCAGATACACAGACCACACCGAAGATATGAAAGCCGATGCATTATTTTCAGCAGCGACACAGGCCATCGAAGCATTCGGGATCGAGGAGATCGAGTACAACCTGATGCTTGATATCTAGACCTTGGTGGTGACCTCGATCTCATCCTCATGGACCAAGATCGTGTGTT
>JALIDO010000020.1 GCA_022865265.1 Candidatus Nanohalarchaeota archaeon QJJ-5 | reverse complement strand
GATTGCATATTCGAGGCTTTTGAACCTGGCCGTGGCCAAGGTCAACGTTATATCGGGGATTCCTGATGCGTTACCACAGAGCCTGCAACCTGTAGCTATACTAGTAGATATCCACGTTGCTCAATTTGTCACGATAGCCATTGACATAGCAGTTATCAGCTAGTGAGGAAGATAATTTCCAATACTGCCACAAAACTGTGTCACGTTATGCGAGCACTTGGGCACCAAACAGAAACGAACCCATGCCCCGGTCGGGATTTGAACCCGAGTCTTCGGCTCGAGAGGCCGAAATGATTGGCCAGACTACACCACCGGGGCAATAACGACGTTATCCAATATAATCCTGGTCGAGACCCTCAGATCCATCCTGATGTTGCTCAGGGAGCTCGATGGTATCGAACTGCTGTTCATACTGGTCGATGTTCTCTTCCAGCATCTTCATCAGGACCTTGGCACCCCGTGGATCAAGCACGATCGGCTGGTGTTCGGTCTTGATGCTTTGTTGCTGCTGGTCGCCGATCTGATCGACCCGTGGTGCGGATTTCCGGAAGTCAAGGACCAACTTGCCTTCGCGGAACATGATCGCGACACCGTCGGCGGCGAAACTTTCACCCAGATCAGAACGGACCTGTTGATTCTCGCTCATCGGTCTGTGTCTACACGCGGCATGTAATGTTTTAAACATCTCGCTCATATCGGGACAATCATGCGTCCGGCCCTTCTGTCGCCACTATATGCCATCCGTTCCTACCGGGAGGATCTTGCCGAATTCGATACCCACACCCGTGTCCTGTTGATCTCGGTGCTGGTCAACTCTATCGGGACTGGGCTGATCTTGCCGTTTATCGTGATCTATTTCGAAGAATCCGTCGGGATCGCCTATACCTTGATCGGGATCGCTCTCGGGATCCGTGGTGCCTTCGATCTGACCTTCAAGCTGGTCGGTGGGTATACCACAGACAGGATCGGACGGAAACCAACACTGGTGGCCGGGATCTTGTGTATGATCACCTCGTATTTCCTCTATATCATGGCCAGTGATTTCATCGGCCTGGTGATCGGTGTCATTGTCCAGGGCATCGGTATCGGGCTGTTCTGGCCATCGACCTTATCGATGGTTGATGATCTGGTCTCTGAGGAGATGAAAGATCGTGGCTACGCGATCGAACGGGTCGCCCGTGTCGCCGGTCAGGGCCTCGGTATCGCGCTCGGTGGCTTCATCGCTGTCTATTCCTACACCTTGTTGTTCCAGCTCAACATCGCGTTCACGACACTGTTCCTGCTTCTGGTTCTGTGGAAGCTCCCGGAGACCAAACCGGACACCATCGAGGATGATGAGAGCGGGCTCAGACATATCATCGATTCTATCAAAGATCCACGTCTGACATGGTTCGCGATCATCAATATCATGTTTGCCTTCATGCTGTCACAATTGTTCAATATCATCCCACCGTATCTGAACGATCATCTCGATGTCTCGAATTTCCTGATCGGTAACATCTTTCTGATCAATGCAGCCTTGATCACCTGGTTCCAGATGCAGGTCACCGACCGGGTCGAACAGACACGGCAGCTCCGTGCATTCAAGGCCGGATTCCTGTTGTGGATCGGGGCATCGCTTTTGTTGTTCGTGGCTGTGCCTGGGCTGATAGCATTGATCTGTTCGGTCCTGGCCCTGGTCCTGATCTCGTTCGCGACGATGGTCTATCAGCCACCCTCGATCACATTTGTCTCCCAGCTAGCACCTGATGGCAAGATCGGTGCCTACACATCACTGTACTCGGTATCGTATTCTCTCGGATTCATGATCGGGCCAGCAGTTGGTGGATGGTTCCTTGATACAGCCTACCCATCCAGTCTCTGGCTCATCATCGCGATCATGGCCATCATCACCCTTGCAGGACTGCAGCTGTATGATAAATGGTTGATAACGGAGACGTAACCCGCTGGAGAAACACTTAAAACCATCATGTCTCCATTTATAACGTACCGATGAGTGATGTTGAAATCTATACGACACCAACATGTCCACACTGTGAAAACGCAAAGGAGTTCTTCCAGGAACATGATGTCGAATATACTGAGCATAATGTTGCAGATGATGAAGACAAGGCCAAAGAGATGATCGAGATGACCGGACAGCGCGGTGTGCCTGTCATTGTCGTCGATGGCGAGGACGAGCCGATCATCGGCTTCAACCGTGACAAGGTCGCTGACGCCCTTGGTATCGAGGCATAGACCCGACCAATGTATATGGCCTGGCTACTGGCCGGACTCATCACGCTGTTGCACTATTTCGGTGAGCGGATCGATGAGTCCACGGCCAGCTATCAGGCTTCGATCACATCGTTTGCTAGCGGGCTGACGATCGCTTACATCTTTCTCCAGTTGTTCCCTGAACTGACCATGGCCATGGACCTGTTAGGTGATATGGTCTTTCTCCCGGTACTGTGTGGTGTTGCCGTCATCCATCTGGCGGAGAAGGGTATCTACAAGCATGAAAAATCAGCTGATGCGATCAGACATGATTTCAAAGAACTTCACAGTATCATCCTGCTTGTCTATCACCTGGTGATCGGTGTCTTATTGTATCAGTTACTGCTCGGAGATATCGTCCGCGGAACACTGTTCATCCTCCCTGTCCTGTTCCACACTGCGGTGAGTAGTCTCTCGCTGAAAGAACTCCATGAGGATATCCTCCATACCCCGACGGTCCATGGGGCGGTCAGTCTTGCTCCGTTGTTCGGTGTAGCGATTGCCAGTTATACCAGTATCCCTACCGCACTATTTTACACACTGCTCGGTGTGGTCACCGGCGTATTGTTGTACATCACATTGCGAGACTCACTGCCACATGTGGACAAAGGAGCAGTGATGGCCTTTATCGTCGGCACGGTCAGCTACAGTCTGTTGATCATCGGGATCTGGCATCTGATCTGACCCCGCCTTCTAAAGGGGGCGATCCGTAACAACACTGTATGGCACTGTACAAATGTACCAACTGCGGGTATGAGTATGAAGAGGAAAATCACCAAGAACCAGAGAAATGTCCGTTTTGTAAGGCAAATATTGAAGACACACCCGACCTTTGGAATGAGATGGAGTAAGAAAAACGAAGGGAGCGACGAGGGGTATTACTCCTCGTCCTTGTCTGGCCACTCGACAGTGACCTTCGGAACCAGCGGACCGACATGCTTTGAGACCGATTCCTGTACGTTCTCGACGAAATCCTTGGTCTCTTCTGCCAGTTCACCCACAAGCTTTGGTATATGCTTGCGTCCTGGTTCTGTCAGTTCATAGACACGATCAGTGCCTTCTTCGACCTGTTCGACATAGTCATGATCACGGAGCTCTTCGAGCTTGCCCCGGACACGGTCTTCATCCCATCCAAGGCTATCTGCTACATCAGAAACGGTCTTTTTCCCGTTCTGGACCATCTCCATGACCATCAAGGTCTCTTTCGTATCATCGTCATCATGGACCTGGCTTGCATGAATGTTTCGGCCTCGCTCGGTATCGAACTCATCACCACAGACATCGCATTCGACTGTCATTGGTAGTATCACCTGTCTATGCATAGACACAGGCACCATTTAAAATCATCATCTCGAACACGACGAAGGATTTTTCAGTCCTTGCTTCTGTTTCCCATGGTACCATGCCAGAATCAATTGCTGAGCTACTGGAGAAAAACCAATCACATGCCGAAACCAATGCAACAGATCTCGAGACCGTCCAGGACGGACAGGCACCACCGTTCGTGACAGTGTGTTGTTCGGATTCCCGCGTCCTGCAGGATGGGATGCTGGAGAACAACGAACCCGGACAGGTCTTTACCGTCGGATCGATCGGAAACCGTGTTGTCCAGTACACGGATGAAGGCACGACTATCTCTGGTGATGTCCTGTATCCACTTGCTCACACCGAAACCGAGACAGCGATCGTGATCGGACATACAGGCTGTGGTGCTGTCACCGCTGCCTACGAAGCGATGGAAGATGGCATCGATGAACCGAAAGGGATCGAACACAGTATCGAGCTGCTCGTCGATCAGATCGATGAGGGCTATGATGCCTTACCTGAGGACCTTTCTCGAGAAGAACAGATCAACCATCTTGTCGAATACAATGTCGACCAGGAGGTACAACGGCTGTTGGACAGTGATGATGTTCCTGCCGACACACAGGTCTATGGGATGGTCTATGACCTCCATGGGGTCTATGATGATACCCCCGGCATGTTGTACGTGATCAACATCGATGGCGAGCGTGATCCGGCCACACTACAGGACCGCGAGCCAGCGATCGATGACCGTATCACCCGGCAGTGGGAATACTGACCGGGTCATGTTTTTTCTTTTTCTCCAGACCCCTGTGCTCGAGCCCACAAATCCTCATAAAAAACTGAGCACAACAAGAAAGATTATACGTTTCTCAGAGCCGACTGAAGACGGACCGGAGTTAGGTATTAAAATCTTCCCCAAATATGGGTCGGTGGTATGTCAACCACGACCGTCGAGGAGCTTTCTTCCGTCGAACAGGATGCCGATGAGAAAATCGACGAGGCACGGCAGAAGGCGGAATCGATCATCGAGCGGGCACACGAAAAAGCAGAACAGATCCGTGAGAACGCTCGAGACGAGGCACAGAAGGAGAAAGCTTCTATCAAAAAAGAGATGCGAGAACAGACCCAGGAGAAACGCGAACAGATCCTCGATCGAGCCACAGAGCAGGCTGCTGATCTCCGTGAACAGGGTCAGGAGAATCTCGATGATGCGGTCGAGTATCTGATTGATGCATTCAAGGACGAATACACCAGGTAAGACCGATGATCACACCGACACGGATGAAAAAGGTACAGATCAGCGGACCGAAGTCCCGCCTAGACCAGACCATACGGGTCCTGTACCGTGAAGGTGTGTTGGATATCGAAGAATACGAAGGCCAGTATGATTCCTTCGAGATCGGTGTCTCCGAGAACCAGGCAGAGGCCATCTCGAATGTGTTGGTCAAGCTCCGTTCTGTCAAGGATACACTTCCAGATGTCGAACCTGATAGTACAGCAGAGCTGATGGGGATCAATGACCTCCAACAAGAGATCGAAGAACTGCATGAAAACGTCGAGACGATCCAGGACGAAATCGAAGACCGTCGACAGGAACGTGATCGGCTCGAGACAGAGATCAAGACCCTGAAACGTTTCAGGCGATTCGATGTTGATATCGATGCTATCAGGGACTACGACCGTCTTGATACATACTTTGGCACAGTTGAACGATCCCTGGAGACCGATGCTCTTCCAGATGGACGATATGACTACTACAAGGCCGGCAATCATATCCTTTTGTTTGTCGATACAACGGCAGATGTGCAGTCGCTTTTGACCGATGCCGGCTTCGAGGAACGATCACTTGATCTAGTCACGGATCTCGAGACAGATATCGAGACAGCGATAAGCGAACGGAACGATCGGATCGAAGCCTGTAAGGACGAGATAGCCGATCAAAAAGACCGATTAGAGACCCTGGCAGAAGAGAACCTGCCGACACTGGAGGCGAATGAGGAAGAACTCGAAGAGGAACTGGAGAAAGCATCAGCACCACTGAACTTCGCGACCGGTGAGAAATCATTCATCGCCGAAGGATGGGTCCCGGCTGATAAATACGAACGATTACAGGACGTCCTCCATGATGAGATCGATGCGATCCATACAGAAGAAAATGAAGATCCAGAAAAGACTCCGCCGGTCGAGTACGAGAACCCTGGACCGGTCGAGAACTTCGAGAGTCTGACAGAACTGGTCTCTGTTCCGCGATACAATGAACTGGACCCGACATTCATGCTGTTCCTTACCTTCCCACTGTTTTTCGGATTCATGATCGGTGATGCCGGCTATGGACTGACCAGTGCATTGGTCTTTTACGGCGGCATGCGGATGTATCCATCTGCCAAGCCGATGTTCAAGGCACTGATGATGTGTTCGTTCATGACACTGTTGTTCGGACTGATCTTCGGTGATGCATTCGGCTATGTACTGTTCGGCCATCACAGCGAAGTAGCAGCGGTGACCGGACTTCATTTCCTCGAAGAGATACCGATCATCTTCCACCGGGCAGAAACGGAATATCTGCCATATGTCTTGTACATGGCCGCAGGTATCGGATTCGCTCATGTAAACCTCGGTCTCGTACTGGACACATATCGCGAATACATCAACCATGGTCTGGTAGCCTCACTCATCGAGACAGGGGGCTGGTTCACCCTTCAGATCGGTGCGGCCACAGCATATCTCTATGATCCAATGGTTGGTGTGGGCGTCATCGGCCTGGGTGTCCTCCATCTGGGCTATGGTGAAGGGATCGAAGGTGTTGTCGAGATCCCCTCATTGTTGTCGAACATGTTATCCTATCTCCGACTGTTCGGCGTGGCCGTGGCAGCGATCTTCCTCGCAAAGACCGTCAATGCCCTGGCCTCTCCACTGTATGCACAAGGTACCCTGATCGGGATGGTCGGTGGGACACTTATCCTGATGATCGGGCATACCTTCAACACGTTCATCAAGATCATGGAAGGCTTCCTTCAAGGTATTCGGCTGCACTATGTAGAACTGTTCTCGCAGTTCTACGAAGGCGGCGGACGTAAGTATATTCCATTTGGAAACGACAATAACGAATATTCGAGGTGAAACACACAATGGCACTCGAAACAGCAGGCGTCGAAGCACTTGCAGCAGCGCTGGCGATCGGTATCTCAGCCGTCGCAACAGCGTGGGCCCAGAAGGACATCGGGTCAGCTGCAGTTGGCGCAATGGCAGAAGATGAATCCCTCTTCGGTAAAGGTCTGATCTTGACCGTCATCCCGGAGACAATGATCATCTTCGGTCTTGTTGTTGCGCTCTTCGCACTTGGAATCATATAGAACACGCAAAAGCGCCTGTCCTGGGCGCATCTTTTATTTTTATTTTCCCAGGCACAGCAAAAGGTGAGAACGACCAATGTCACTAGACACCGTCAAACAAGAAATCATGGACGAGGCCGAGCAGCAAGCGGCTGACATCATCGATGATGCAGAAGCTGAAGCTGAGCAGATCAAAGAGGATGCACGAGATGACGCTCAGCAGATCAAAGAAGAGATCACAAGTGAAGCACACGATGAAGCAGAAGCCTACCGGAAGGAAAAGATTGCCACGGCCAAGCGAGAGGCCAAACAGACGAAACTCAAGGCGAAACAGGAACTGATCGAGAAGGCATTCGATCAACTCGAGGACCGTATTCAGGCGATGCCCGATGATGAACGGGCTACCTTGGCGAATCAGGCACTGGTCGCTGTCGAGGATGATATCGACATCGGCCGTATCGAGGCATCACCAGCTATCGCTGATGCACTCGAGACCGATGCCGAGGTCGTGGCGAATGAAGAAATCGATGGGCTGATCATCGAGAACACCGATGGAACTGTCAGCTACGATTACACCTTCAGAACGCTGCTCGATGAAATCCGTTCCAAACACCGGAAAGACCTCGCGGATCGACTGTTCTAGAGGACCAATGGGACTGCTCCGTTCAAAGATCAAGCTCGGCTCATATCCGTACGTCAATGCACGAGTCCGTGCGATGCGTTCGAAACTGCTTTCCAGCAATGATTATCGGAAAGCGATGAACATGAGCCTGGCCGAGATCAATGAATTCCTCCAGCAGCAGGACTACCGTGATGAGATCAACGAATATGCGAGCGATCATGACGGAGCAGATCTTCTCGAGATAGCTCTCCGGCAGAATCTTGCGAATACGTACCAGAAACTGATCGAGATCTCGCCCGAGACAGTCGAGACCCTGCTCCAGGCTTACTTCCAGAAGTTCGATGTGGAAAACATCAAGACAATCGTCAGGAAGAAGCTGAACGAGAAACACGCGGATATTGATCCGCTCCTGATCCCGACAGATCGGTTCGATGACGATGCACTCCGACGGCTACAAGATATGAGCGTCGAAGAGATCCTACAAGAGGTCAAACTCGGTGCACAAGAACCGCTCAGTGTAGACATTGATGAACCAGATGATCTGGCAGCGATCGAACACGAACTGGATCGACGCTACTATTCATCACTACAGGAGACCGCAGACAGACTCCCCTCGGATGGAAAACTGTTCAAGGAATTCCTCGGGCTCGAGTTGGAACGACGCAACATCGGTCTGATCTTGCGGATGCAACGACAGGGATACGATGAGACCACGATCCGTGACAATCTCATCACGATGCTCGATCAACACGATACCTCACTGATCGAGGAGCTCCTCGAGGCAGAGGACTATGAAGCTGCTATCGAACACCTGAAGACCGAGGATATCGGCCAGTTCATCACCAACGATGATCTCCCACAGGTCGAACGGGCCCTCGATCGGTACAAGCTCGATCGTGGCACGACGATGTTACACAAGCACCCGCTCTCGATCAATCCGATCCTCGGTTACATGATCTCGAAAGAGGCCGAGATCGAGAATCTCCGCATCATCATGCAAGCCAAACGGACCGGACTTGGGAACGAGTTCATCGAGGACAACATCATCCAGACGGTGATCGAGCGATGACCGACCCTGCAACATTGATGGAAGAACAACAGGCAGCGCTGGCAGATACAGATCTCTGTCAACAAGCGACCCAGTTCGTCCCGTATCGCGGCAGTGATGATCCACGTATCTTGTTCATCGGTGAAGCCCCTGGCAAACATGAAGACGAACAGGGGAAACCATTTGTCGGCCGTGCTGGCGATCTATTGGACGAGTGGATCGAGGGACTTGGTCTGACAGCAGATGAGTACGCGATCACGAACCTGGTCAAATGTCGCCCGCCCGAGAACCGGGCACCGACCGGCGAGGAAGCACAACGGTTCGGCACATGGCTCGAAAAAGAGATCGATGTCTTCGATCCAGCCATCATCGTTCCACTTGGCTCCTCAGCCACGGCTTATCTCTTACCAGATACGCGACAGGAACCATTCCTCGATGCTGTCTGTTATACCGAACACACATACGAGGAACGGACCGTGATCCCGCTCCCGCATCCGGCCTATGGCCTCAGACAGGGCGGGATGGATCTTGACTATGATCGATTGACACCACTGTTCGAAGGTGATACCGATAGATAACGATAAGCTCAAAGATATCGCCGTCATCGGCGACCAGCAGCTCTGTCTCGGCTTCCAGTTAGCCGGTGTGACCGAGACCTACGATATCGACGATGACGATGAATCATTCGAGAACCGGCTGGATACATTGATGGAACAGGACTATGGTATCCTCATCACCAAACACGATTATCTGGCACAACTACCAAAGAAAAAACGACTGGATGTCCAGAATTCAGTCGAACCGGTTGTCGTGACACTGTCCGACAGCGGTGAATCAGGCGATCTCCGGGCCAAGATCAAACAGGCCATCGGAGTCGATATCTGGGATTAAGACATACTATCAGGTGCTCACAATGACAGACGAATTCACAGGCGAAGGCGAAATCTACCGTGTCTCCGGACCGGTAGTCGTCGCCGAAGACCTCGACGCACAGATGAACGACGTCGTCAGAGTAGGCGAAGAAGGCCTGCTCGGCGAAGTCATCCAAATCGAACAAAACAAAAACTACATCCAGGTCTATGAAGATACCACAGGTATCCGGCCAGGCGAACCAGTGAAAAACACTGGCCAGCCGCTGTCCGTTGAACTCGGACCCGGGATGCTGGGCGGAATCTATGACGGCCTCCAGCGCCCACTACCAGATATCGAAGAGAAGACAGGCAGCTTTATCGAACGTGGTGTCAGTGTTCCTGGTATCGACCTGGAGAAAGAATGGGACTTCGAAGCACGCGTCGAGGAAGGTGAAGAAGTGACCGAGGGCGATGTCATCGGTGTCACCGAAGAAGGCGGCCGTGAGCACCGTATCCTCGTCCCACCCGGGACCAGCGGGACTGTCGAGACAGTACGAGAAGGTGAATACACTGTCGAAGAGACCGTTGTCGAACTCGAAGACGGAACCGAGATCAGCATGAAACAGGAATGGCCGATCCGGGAGGCCCGTGAGGTCTCTGAGAAACTCAAGCCAGAAGTACCACTGGTCACCGGTCAGCGGGTCCTCGATGGCCTGTTCCCGATGTCGAAAGGTGGTGTCGCAGCCATCCCAGGTGGATTCGGTACCGGTAAGACCGTGACCCAGCAGCAGCTGGCCAAGTGGTCTGACGCCGATATCATCGTCTATATCGGCTGTGGGGAACGAGGCAACGAGATGACAGAAGTCCTCGATGAGTTCCCAGAGCTGGAAGACCCATGGAGCGAAGAGGACAAGAAACTCATGGAACGGACGGTGTTGATCGCGAACACATCGAATATGCCTGTTGCAGCCCGTGAAGCATCGATCTATACAGGGATCACGATCGCTGAATACTACCGTGACCAGGGATACTCGGTCGCACTGATGGCCGATTCCACCTCGCGGTGGGCCGAGGCCATGCGTGAAGTCTCCGCTCGTCTCGAAGAGATGCCAGGCGAACGAGGCTATCCTGCCTATCTGGCATCACGACTGGCTGAATTCTATGAACGCGCCGGTCGGGCCGAGACCCTCGGTGATAATATCGAAGACCCAGGCTCTGTCTCAGTCATCGGTGCAGTCTCACCACCAGGTGGAGACTTCACCGAACCAGTCACCCAAAACACCTTGCGTGTGATCGAGACATTCTGGGCCCTGGATAAGGATCTGGCCAACAAGCGCCACTTCCCGGCGATCTCATGGACAGACAGCTATTCTGGCTATGCCGAAACACTCCAGCCATACTTCGAGGAAAATGTAGATGATGAATGGGGCAAGCTTACACGGCGAGCCCGCAACATCCTCCAGGAAGACGAGAAGCTCCAGGAGACCGTACAGCTGGTCGGGAAAGATGCCCTACCGGAAGAACAGCAGTTGACACTGGAGATCGCACGGATGATCAAAGAATTCTTCCTGCAGCAGAATGCGTTCCACGATGTGGATACGTTCTGTGAACCTGAAAAGACAATCAGCATCCTGCGCACCATCCTGAACTGGGGCGATGCCGCAGAGGATGCGATGGATGCTGGTGCCATGCTTGAAGATATCATCAATGTCGAATCCAAACAGATGATCTCGAACATCAAGTTCGAAGAGGAGTATGAGACCTTCCTCGAGGAGATCGACGAACAGATTGAACAGGACTTCGCCGAGCTCGGAGGTGAGTGAGAATGCCGAAAGAATACCAGACAGTACGAGAGATCAACGGACCACTCGTGTTCGTTGAAAAGACAGAAAACGTCGCATACAAGGACATTGTCGAGATCAAGACACCATCCGGTGAACGGAAACGAGGCGAAGTGCTCGATACCTCGAAGGATATTGTCGTGATCCAGGTCTATGAGGAGACACGTGGTCTTGGTCGTGATGCCAAAGTCACCTTCATGGATGAGAATGTCAAAATGCCTGTGACCGAAGATCTGCTCGGCCGCGTGCTGAATGGGCGTGGCGAACCGATCGATGATGGACCAGAGATCATCCCTGAGGAAGAACGGGATATCGTCGGTGAGGCGATGAATCCCTATTCCCGTGAACTCCCAGAAGACTTCATCCAGACCGGGATCTCCTCGATCGATGGGATGAACACACTGGTCCGTGGCCAGAAGCTCCCGATCTTTTCCGGCTCGGGGATGCCACATAACAAGATCGCCCTCCAGATCGCACGACAGGCAGAGGTCCGTGATCAGGATGAGGACTTCGCTGTCGTCTTTGCCGGGATGGGTATCACCAACGAAGAAGCCCAGGACTTCATCGATGACTTCCGTGAGACCGGTGCACTGGAGCGTTCGGTCGTGTTCCTGAACCTGGCCGATGACCCGGCCGCCGAGCGTATCGTCACACCACGGATGGCATTGACAACAGCAGAATACCTTGCCTTCGAGAAAGGCATGCATGTTCTGGTCATTTTGACCGATATGACAAACTACTGCAACTCTCTACGTGAGATCGCAGCCGCACGAGAAGAGGTTCCTGGTCGTCGTGGCTATCCAGGATACATGTACACCGACCTGGCCGAGATCTATGAACGTGCTGGCCAGATCGAAGGTCAGAAAGGATCGATCACCCAGGTACCGATCTTGACCATGGTCGGGGACGATATCACGCACCCGATCCCGGACCTGACCGGATACATCACCGAGGGTCAGATCGTGCTGGACCGTGATCTCCACAACAAAAACATCTATCCACCGATCAATGTCCTCGAGTCACTGTCTCGATTGATGGATCAGGGAATCGGTGCAGACAAGACACGCGAGGACCACTCAGAGGTCAAAGACCAGCTGTTTGCAGATTATGCAGACGGCGTATCACTACGTGAGTTGGTACAGATCGTCGGTGAGGATGCCCTCTCTGAACAGGATCAGTTGACACTGAACTTCGCCGAGAAATACGAAGAACAGTTCGTCCAGCAGGGCGAGACCGAGAACCGGACCATCGAGGAAACCCTCCAGCTCGGCTGGGATCTTCTTGGCTTCCTCCCTGAAGAGACCCTCAACCGTATCGATCCAGAGACACTTGATGAACACTATGAGAGCCAGGATGATGAGGCATAGGTGAAAACCGATGGCAGATGATGTCAAACCGACACGGGCCGAAGAACTGCGGCTGAAAGAACAGATCGAACTCGCTGAATCAGGCCATTCGATCCTCGAGAAGAAACGTGACAGCCTGATCCATGACTTCATGGAGATGGTCGGTGAAGCAAAAGATGTCCAGCAAGAGCTCATCGACCAGTTCAGTGAGGCTGAGACCGCTATGAACAAGGCCATCGCCCTCGAAGGGAGCAGTCGTCTGACTTCTGTTGCCCTGGCCATCGATCAGACACCGCAGATCGAGATGGAGACACGGAACCTGATGGGGGTCAAGGTCCCTGACATCAAATCCGAACAGGTACGTCGTGAACCCCATGAACGTGGTCTTTCGATGATCTCGACGAGTTCGCGGATCGATGAGACCATCGATGCCTATGAGAAACTACTCGAACATGTGATCGAGTATGCTGAGACCGAGACCGCATTGATGAAACTCCTCGAAGAGATCGATAAGACCAAACGGCGTGTCAGTGCGCTGGAAGAACGTGTCATCCCGGAGATGAAAGACAACCTCAACTATGTCTCTCAGGTCCTTGAAGAAAGCGCCAGAGAAGAGACATTCCGGATGAAAAAGATCAAGGAAAAGAAACAGGCCGAAGAGCAACAGGAACGAGAACAAGAAGCAGCTGAAAAGGAACAAACGACCTGCCCGGTCTGTGGCGATTCCTTCGATTCTGAACGGGGGATGCATGTCCACAAGAGTCAGGTCCATGACGAGTAAGCTGATATAACGGTGTTATACCTGACAGTATCCGGCTGTCACAAGGTTTAACTGGAGCCAGTGCATACACATATCTATGACATCTACACGGCTCAGTCTCGGTGATCCGATTCTAAATCGTATGCTCAACGGAGGAATTCCATCAAACCGAACTACATTGATAACTGGGGCCGCAGGAACTGGAAAAAGCACCCTGGCGATGCAGTTCCTACAGGAGGGGCTCCAGAACGGAGAAGACTGTCTCTATATCAGCACAGAACAGACACCTGCAGAGATTCAGGATGCATTCAGTGATTTCTCATTTAATCTCGATCAC
>JALIDO010000001.1 GCA_022865265.1 Candidatus Nanohalarchaeota archaeon QJJ-5 | reverse complement strand
GGGTCAAGAATCTCTTAGCTACCCTGAGTGAGATGACGATCTATGATGCATTCACGGAACTTGAACGAAAAGGTCTGGATATACCAGATGGACTATACAGGTTGATCAAGGACCATAGATATACAGACAAGCCGGTCTCTGATACAACACTTACTGCAATGAGGGAACTGGTCCAGTCCCATGACTGGGCTGAAAACACTGATGGCCTGAGGGTTGTCGAACCAGGGACCAGCACCCATATCGATAGACCGGTCATCATCTGTATTGGAATGGACGAGCGGTGGACACAACAGCCAATGGAGCCGTGGCATGATGCTGAGCACCTGAATGAAGCCTTACAAAAAACCGTACAGGCGTCGATACAATCCGGTGAACGACAGTATTACTTTGTGGAAGATCAACGCGGAGACAGACCAATTGCACCGATGCATGGAATCGGCGATGGACAGATCGAACGGTTCACAGACCTTCCACACACCATCATAGCCGATAGCACGGATCGATCCGAGCCATTCATGGTTGCACGGAACCAGGAAACCCGGAAACGCCCTCAGACCATCAGTCAATCAGACCTCAATACACTTGTCAGGTGCCCCCGTGACTATCTGATGGGCAGTCTCATCGATGAACGTGACCGGATATGGTTCAGACGTGGCAGTCTCTTCCATGAATTTGCCGAATACTACACCAGCCATTCCGGTGATGTTAATGAACGTGGCATCGAACCGTTCATCGAGCATATCATCGATGAATTGAAACCATTCCTTACAGCTGAACAGATACCACTCAAACGAACAGAGATCAGACTGGGTCTTGAACGCATCATGGAGTATATCGATGAACAACACACAGAACCGATCTATTTCTCAGATTACACCGATATGGAATGGAGTACAAATGAATTTGCAGCACTGTTCGGGAATCCGATAACATCTGACCGGACCGAGCGATACTTCAGTGAGCCCTCGATCGGTATCAGTGGTGTTGTCGATTATCTTCCTCGTCCGACCCAGCTTGTCGATTACAAAAGCAGCACACAGAAATCAGCACGTGATGTTGTAACATCAGCGAACATCGATTTATTCGAGGACGAACCAACCTTCCAGGTCATCATGTATCTGACCTATCATCGCACAGAGGTCCCTGATGAGCGTTTATCATTTACATTCTTCCATTTCCTAGAGAACCTGGACGATCGATTGGCGGGTGATGATGATCTTGAATCTATCACGACAACGATCGAGTATCATCCCGCATCGTTCACGAAAGCATTGGCGAATGAGGAACTGTTTGAGACCCTGATAGGGGATGTGGCCGAATCAAACAAAAGACGGAAGACCCTAGAAGGCATCGGTCGAGAACGATTCAGATCATTCCTGCAGGAGCACCCACTACCAGACCACTATGATCCTTCTATCATCGAAGATTCACCATTCCACGAGGCCTTACTGGACCTGGCCATCAAAGAGGTTGGAGATTACAAGTATGTACGGACAGCCTGTCAACAAATCATCAAACGGATCACAGCTATCAGAAAACAACGATTATTCGAGGACGATCTCGATCAGTTCGAATCATTCATCGAAACATGGCTGGAGCATCTCCATACCTGGAATACAGAGCGGTTCCCGGTGGGGGACCCTGATCTCGATACAATTGACAACCGCGACCTCATCTTGACAGGTGATCATTGATCGAACCAAATAAGCAACAAGAACAACTTATCACGAACCATGATGGTCTTTACTGTGTCGATGCAGGTCCTGGAACTGGGAAAACATATACACTCACAAAGCGATACACAGCCCTGTTGGATAACCGAGAGAAAGAGCCAGATGACATCCTTATGGCGACATTCACAGAAACAGCAGCCGACAAGATGAAAACCGAAATCAGCGAAGAGACCACATATGACCAAGGAATCATCGATCAGGCCCCTATCCGGACGTTCCATAGCCACTGTCACCAGCTTTTGGAAGAATACGGTGCTGCTGTTTCCCCTGTGCTTGGTATCGAAGCGACACTTTCACCATCATTCAGTATCGCTGAGAACACGATATTCGAGAAGGATCGGTTTGAACGGTTTTTCGAGAAGTTCAAAGAACAGCATCCCGAACATCGTTCATTCTATCATCTGATCGATGATCCGAGCGAACTTCAGTCATTGATCACCGAACTCGCTTGTAAGGGCGTAATCCCAACAGCACAAGGATGGTATCATGAGACCGGCAGAGTACTTGATGGAGACTGGACACGATTCAAAGAACGATTTGATACCGTGAACACTCCTAATCAGGGGGCTCGGGGCCCAAAAAACGCAGATCTGAAAAACTGGCTTCGAGGATTCGATGACAAACTCTATGCTCCAGATGCTCCCGCAGAACAGACAGTGCGAGGGGGAGAAAACTCGATCCCTGATCGATTTGCCAGTGAAGCATTCCAGACCGAACGTAGTGAGCTGAAATCATTCGTCCATGATCTGTACCATGCATATCTCAGCCATTGTATCGAACAGGAACAGCTGCCCTATGCATTCCTGTTGATCCTGTCATATGTAGCCCTACAGGAGGATGAAGACTGTCGAGACGCATGGAGCTTCGAGTATGTCATGGTCGATGAGTTCCAGGACACGAATGAGATCCAGTTCAAACTGACATTATTGTTTTCAGCTACTGGTAACATTGCTGTTGTCGGCGACTGGAAACAGAGCATCTTTGCCTTCCAGTATGCATCTGTGGAGAATATTAGATCATTCGAGACCCGGGTTCAAGAGTATCATGCGACAATTGGCCCTGACCTACTAGGCTATGAACTTGGTACGATCGAGTGGATCGAACTTACCACCAACTATCGATCAAGCCAAAAGATCATCGATACCGCGGAAACGACACTTGGAATGGCAGCTACGGCTTCTGATACTGCCTCAGAGATGGAAAAACAAGCAACGTCGCTGCAGGCAGATCGAGATAATGTGAACACCACAGTCGATCTGGTAGAGTGTGCAAACGAAAAAGAGACAATCATTGCTTTGATACAGGATCTGGTTGAGAACCCTGAACACACCTATGAAGGAAAAGAACTTGGATATGAGGATATCGCAGTGTTGACACGGAAAAAAGCATTTGGCCGTGATTTAGCGACAGCTGCACAAGAATACAACGTACCAGCCGCATTCAGAGGCGATATCGAACTATTCAATACGGATCCAGGAAAACTTGTCTTGGCATGGCTCCGTATATTGGGCTATGGAGACCGAAAACGTGGTTGGGCCGTTGTGCTTGAAGACGCCGGCTATTCGCGGACCATGATCGAAACCATGCTCAGCGATGAGGATTATCCGACAGATATGATGGTGTTCCGTTCAGCACTCGATGATCAGACATCATTACCTAGTATTGCAACGATGATCTTCGAACAGTATGGTTTTCGCTCCGATATCACCGCTGCAATCATCGATGAACTCTGTACCCTAGAGACCGATTACCAGGTAGATAAAGCCGGTCTCGTAAAATATATAGCCACGAACATCGACCAGCGTATCCGCTATGATACTGAGCGGACAGGTGTCGATGAAACCGTGACCATCGAGACCATCCATGGATCGAAAGGAAAAGAATACCCTGTTGTCATCATTGCCGATGTTACACAGGCGTCATTCCCGGACTACACGACCAGCACTCCGCCGATTATGTTCGATGATGTACTCGGCCTTCGTCAACGTCTGCTGTACCGTGAGGACCCGGAGCCACATGTATGCAATAACTGGCGAACAGAGATCCTTACAACGACGATACGAGGTGATTACGATGAAGAACGACGGTTATTCTATGTCGCTATGACGCGAGCAGAGAACGAGCTCATCATTACAGCGGAACAAGGAAACGAAAGCAGGTTTTTCACCAATCTTCCACATGAACCACGTGTTTGTGAGAAAGAACCAGAATACAGAGATCAAATAACTGAACACACAGCTACCATCGAATATCAAGAGATAGAACAGAAGGTACCACGGAAATATTCTGCCCACGATCTCATGGAACCGATCGAGACGCATGCAGATGGACGAGGAACGGAGTTTGGTACTGCAGTCCATACCTTTGCAGAACAGTACATCAATGGTGAACATCCAGACCCTGGTGAGGCCAAGGATTATCATAATATCAAAGGATTGATCGATGATCTCCCCGGTGCGTTGACAAGTGAGCAATCGGTCCTCCTTCCACTGGACGGACATAACGCCGTTATAGAGGGGGTTGTCGATCTCGTCCATGAAACTGAAGAAAAGATTCAAATCATCGATTTCAAGACAGATCGTTCACAGCAGAACAAAGAGGCCTACAGGAAACAATTGAGCGTCTATTATCACGTTTTTGATCAGCAATATCCATCAAAAGAGATTATTATCGAGATCTATTACACGGCCATGGATGAGCAAGTACGAGTAGATCCTGTCTCGGTGCAAGCATTGGCCCGAGCCTGTCCGGACCTGTCGACGACCAGCCCATAATTATTTATTGTGTGGTAACAACAACTTCTTCATGACTGTACCATCTATCATCCAAACTGGACTATATGAGCAAGAGCCGAGACACATCGATGCCGGTGCAGTCAAGACCACGTGGAAAACAGATGATCATATCATCCAGGTCCCACGGGTGGGAGAATCACACCGCATTGCCCTCAATTCACATCTTTATGATGTATTTAGTGATACTGCCGTTCCTGTTCCTGATGTAGTAGCATCGAGCGGAACACCGCCAGCGTATTCTGTCTACGAATATATATCAGAGCCTGACCTTGGCACTGTACTGAAGCAAGTGAATAAAGAGACCGAGATGGATCTCATCAGAGAAGCTGGAGCTGTACTGGGAGCTATACACGAGCCTGAAATGGAGAACTATGGCTTCCCTGGGCAAGATGACCCTACAAAAGGGACCTACCAACGCTGGGACAGATTCATGGATGAGCATATACAGCATGCCCTGGAACGTATCGCGCCGGTGATCGATAAAGAAACCCGCTCGTATATTAGTTCACAGGTTGATGCATCGAATCTCCCGGAACATCCACCATCACGCGTGAATCATGATGATTTCCACCCAGGCAATATCCTCGGTGATGAGGACGGTATTACTGCTGTACTTGACTTCGATAATGCGATCTATGGCGATCCACGGTATGATCACCAACGTGCAAAAGGCATGATCGGCGGTCTTACCGACCCAGGTGATACCTATGATACAGATAGGATCGAAGCATTCGATCGAGGCTACCGAAAAACGGCATCAGAGGACATAGATGAGAGACTTGAAGCCATCTATGATCTTGCCGCCCGTACGAAGTGGACTGATGCGATGATGTATCACTATAAAGAAGGGAACATCGAGCGCTCAGTGATCGAAACACATGGTCAGAGCTTGGACAACTATGTCTCAAACCATCGTGAATGAACGATGTATCGGTCGATAAGACGAGCGTATCGAGATAATACGGTCGATATTCACAACCTTTATAATAGTCTCCACCGGTTTAAGGTACACCGACAAGCCGATTGGTGAATGGCCGAGTCTATCTGCTTGGAGGTGTCTGAGCTGGCGACCGCTACGTTCCATAAGGAACGAAATGTCGTCGGTAAGCGCCCAGTAAAACACACGGGAGAACGGCGCGAGTCGCACCATTGGGTAAGATGCGGGTGAGGAAGTTAAAGCCCAGGCCCACCAGAATTGGTTTGTGTGGTTCTTTTCTTGTCGTGTCTTGAGTTGTTTAAGAGTTACTACTATAGAAAAAGGATATGCCGGATATCGACCAGGAACAGATCAAGACATTCAGAGAGACGGTTTTTTCATTCTACGAGGAACATGGCCGCGATCTCCCGTGGCGAAAAACAACTGATCGATACAAGATATGGGTAAGTGAGGTCATGCTCCAGCAGACACAAGTGAGCAGAGTCGTGCCCAAGTGGACAGCCTGGATGGAACAATGGCCGACGGTCGATACACTTGCCAATACGCAGTTCAAAGATGTCCTTTCACTCTGGAAAGGGCTTGGATATAATAATCGTGCACGGTGGCTCCACAATGCAGCACAGAAAGTTGTAGAGGAGTATGATGGAGAGGTACCTGCCGATGTAGATGAGCTTCAAGAACTTCCGGGCATTGGCCCATATACAGCTAATGCAATTCGTATCTTTGCCGATAATGCTGATCGGGTGACTGTTGACACGAATATACGGCGTGTCTTTATCGATGCCTTCGATCTTGATGAAGACCTGACCGAACAGCAGCTCTATGATCTTGCACGCAGGGTATTGCCAGAAGGTGACAGTAGACGATGGCACAATGCGTTGATGGACTATGGTGCGATGGAAAAGACCAGCCAGGAGACCGGGGTCAGTCCGACAACGACCCAGTCCTCATTCGAGGGGTCTCGACGCTACTATCGGGGCCAGATACTGGACCGTCTTCTCGATGAGCCACGATCGGTGAGCTGGTTACAGGAAGAGTTCGATGCTGATGTTGCCGGTATCCTCGAAGATTTGGCCGATGATGGGATGATCACACGACAGGATGGTACAGTATACATCGATGATTGATCAGTTCGTTGGTACCGTGATAGAGAAGCTTGGTTCAGTCGGGACACGGTCTTTGAAGTCTTCGATCATCTGTGCCGCTTCATCATCGAGATCTGTTAGGCGTTTTCCTGTCTCATGGACTGGTGGATCGACATAGCGATGTTTCCGGTACATCGTATACTCACCATCAGCATCTGGCTCCACACTGATGCCTGGGCCGATGGCCTCGAGGTCCGCTGCAAGAGATGATCCACGCAGTGTCTCAAGGACATGTTCATCGGTCTTGAACAGATCTTCTGTGGTAAGAATGCCCTCATCCATCGCCTGCTGCAGTATTTCTTTCAGCAGCAGGTTTGCGGCCTCATGTTCTGGATCGAAAAAGACCTCCTCGTTCAGCTGGATGAACCGCTCAGCCACGGTTTTCGCAGTCTCGATATCCTCGGCCACGATGGTGCCATCGGTCACGGTCAGGTTCTCGATGATCTGTTCAGCATGGGTCGGTTGTAATAGCCCATAGGTATACAGATCCCGCAGCATATAGTCGAGCCGGTCGGCACAGATATCGGGACGATCGCGTTCGAGGACGGTGAAATTGTCTTCATCGAAGATATATGTTGGATCATAGCCATGGTCCTTAACCAGTGTGTCCAGCCCATGGTCTGTGACGAACCGTTCATGGAAGTCCTCATGATAGGTCTGATCTTTCCGCTCAAAGAGCTGATCGGCAAGGTGACTGAAAGCTGTGTGTGAGACATCATGGACCAGTGCGGCGATAACCTCATCCTCATCACAACCGAACTGCTTGACAAGCGTTGCCACACCGAGGCTATGGTCATATCGTGTCGTTTTCATCCGTTTATTGACCAAAAAGGCTGCCCCGTTCTGATGAATCTCTTTCAGCCGTTGTAGAGCCGTGTTCTCAATGACCTCTTGTTCTAGGTCACTGAAAGTGACTGTTCCATAGAGGGGATCTGTGTACTCCATCATTCGCGCACCGATTCAATATACGGTTGTGCCTGTTCATATGTTTGTGGGGGTGTCCCTGTACTGTCGATAACCTCATAGTCGATGTCGAACTCATCATACAGATCGAAATGGTTCTGTCTGACCTGGTCATAGAAAGCGATGATCTCCTCATTACCCTCTTCGAAATGCGGGCTGCGGTCCCAGATGGTCTCGAGTGGGATATCGAAAAACAAAGCATACACCTCAGTATCATCCTGTTCAGTCACCTGTTCGAGGTACTCTCGTTGAGCCTCGACCAAGTCATCACCGGCATTCTCGATACTGTGTGCTAGATTCCCTGTATGCCAGGTCTCGATAGCGACATCATCATCGTGCTGGAAGATCTCTCTATCACGATGGGTCTCATACTGGTGAATCTTCTCCTGGAAGGCATGATCGCCCTCTTCTCCCCAGTCCTCATCGTGTTCATCGATCAGCATCTGGGCTATTTCGCTGTGATACTCCAGATCTGTCCGTTCATCTATCATCTCACCGAACGTGGATTTACCAGCAGTATGGACACCGTTCAGTGCAAAGATATACTGGGTCATTGATCTTCCTCCTTGAGATCCATTGGTTGCTCCTCAGCAGAGCCATTCCGATAGACAGTCATGCCATTGAGACCCTCTTGGTAGGCTCGACGATAGACCTGTTCGACAGCCGCTGGATCGGCGTCTTTCGGCAGATTGATGGTCTTCGAGACCGATTCATCCACGAACCGTTGGGCCTCGACCAGAACATTGAAATGCTGTTCATAGCTGATCTCGACCGCTGTCCGGAATACTTGTTTGATATCTGTAGGCAGATCGAGATGCTGACAGCTACCGTTCTCCCGGACCGATTCAAGTACCTCATCACCAGCAAGATCACGATCTTCTAAGGTCTGGACGAACTCTTCGTTCAGGGTATCGTACTGGTCACTGAGTGAGAAGATCGGCTCGATCGACTGGGAGGTATCGAAGGTCAGCGAGCTCCGTCCGGTCGGTGGAAGGATCACCGTGGTCGAGTTCCGTAGTCCTTGTTCAGTGATGGCCCGATCGAGCTGCTGCCAGTCTTTGCGGCTGACCGTCTGACTGTCCGCATCACCGAATTTCTCTGTCAAGAAATCGGTATCAGGATCGCTATAGAGACTTTCTTCCCATCCATCGAAGCTGCCACGGGAATCGGCCAGTTCTTTGCTGTAATGCTTGCTGTGATAGTTTATGAACGACAACAGATCACGCAGGATCTGGTTTGCCTGTTCACTGTCATAGACAAGTCCCATCTTTGTCAGTAGCTTGCTGTAGCCACAGAACCCGATCCCAATTTTCCGACTGGTACGCATGGCTTCGATACTTTCCTCATGGGTGTAATGCTGGATGCTGTATTCTAACACATCATCGAGGAACCGTGTCACACAGTAGGTTGCGTGTTTGAGTTCCTCATAGTCTATCTCACCATCTTCGAGGAACGCAGCAATATTGATCGATGCGAACTGACATGTTTCGCCCTCGGCCAAACCGACCTCTCCGCACGGAGCGACCGAGACATAGTTCATCGCACCATCGAACGGACGGCGCCGGTTCATGTTACCCAAAAAGATAAGACCAGGATCAGCACAGTCCCAGGCACAGTTCACCATAAGATCCATCAGTTCCTGTGGGTCTTCGGTCGTTCCATCACGGAGTTCGAACGGCTCATCGTTCTCATATGCCTCCATGAAGGCATCTGTGATGTTCACCGAGAGGTTGAACTTCCAATCTTTGTCCTGTGTCTGTTGTTTGATCGTGATGAACTCCCTGATCTTGGGGTGATCGATCCGCATGATGCCCATGTTGCCGACAGGCCGGTGCTGTTTTTCTGTCTCGAGTCCCGTCTTTGCGATCTCCTGGAGATCGATGAGGGTCTCGATCGGATCACTGGCCTCATCAAGTGCAAATCCGGTTCCCATACCCTCTTGATGGTATGTGTCGACAGTATCTTTCAGTGTCTCATAATCACTATCAAGATCGACCGGTGGGACCGAACATGCCGACAGTGGACGGTGATCGAACCGTTGAGCATTCGTCATGATCGGTGTACTCGGAACAATCTTCCGTTCCTGGAAAAGCGTACGCATCTGATCAGCGAATGCTTGTGCCATATCTTCTGAAAGACCGAATTCTTGCTCGATCGAAGGTATGACACCGGCAACACGGTCAAGCATCGCCTCAGGTGATTCATCCTCGGCAAGAATATCTCCATCTCGCAGGATCGATTCGGCACGTTCGGAGGGTGAGAATTCATCCGTTTCAGGGGAGTCTGTCGTCGTCTTAATCGTGAGGGCTGTCTGATTCAACGCTGTCACCTGTCTGTCGTTCTGCCTCCATCCCCTCTGTCTGCTCCAGTATCGAATCGATGACATTATCAACGCCATCAACTGCCTCTATAGGCTGCATATCATATACATCGATGAGTTCATCATAGACTACTCGGACCTCCTGCATGAACTCGTCATCTGTCTCATGGCGCTTCCCAACATCATCGCGCCCATACATCCGTTCTTTCCGTGTCTCCTCATCCGTGTGGAGATAAAATAATTCATCAGGGTCAGTGAAATCGTATTCGTCAGCACGATCGACCCACATCTCGAGATCATCGTCCTCGGTCGCTGCAGCATTGTACGCAACTGTCGTTGGTACGTATCGGTCCAGGACAACATCGTCTCCCTGTTCGAGCCGGTCTTCGATCTGGTCGGAGACGGCTGCATTCGATCCGAGATACAACAAAAACTTTGTCTCTCGTGAGTGCTGGTCGCTGTCCACGTATTCACGGATCTGACTGATCCCATCACCAGGTGTCTGCATCAGATCAGCATCGATCGTCTCGGCGAATCGTTCGGCCACGGTCGATTTGCCGACCCCGTCCATGCCTTCGAAGACATACAGGTTACCTGTGTCTGTCATGTGTGTCACTGGTCCGTGATGACCAGCCCACCATGCCGAGGTGAGTATTAAATAAGTTTAGTTTCTGCGGGTAACAATTTGCATTCATGAGTAAAGTGGGACAAGATTGTCGGGGTTTGTAATCTTCACAGGATTTCGACAATCTCACCCACATCCTTGTTCGGGCGGTACAAAGTGGCGGGCCGATGAGAAACATTCTCTGTCTTCGTTCCTGTATCCTCGACCAGATCCAGTTTCTTGATCTTCCGGCGGAAATTCCGCTTGTCGAATGATCGATCAAAGACAGTCTCATAGACCTTTTGTAGGTCAGACATGGTGAACTGCTCAGGGAGGAAGGAAAAAGCAGCAGTCGTGTACTCGAGTTTCCACTGGAGCCGTTGGTTGGCATAGGAGACAATCGAATCATGATCGAACGCTAAGTCAGGCCGATCCCGGACAGGATACCAGTCCGCATCATCGCCAGAGACAGTGACATCATCATGATTGACGATCGCAAAATAACTCACCGTGATCACACGTTTTCGAGGATCTCTGTCCGGATCACCAAATGTATAGAGCTGTTCAAGGTAGACATCCGTTACACCAGTCTTCTCTTCGAGAATACGTGTGGCAGCAGTCTCAAGTGACTCATTGATATCGATGAACCCTCCAGGCAGTGCAGGATCGCCCTTGAATGGCTCATTTTCACGCTGGACACAGAGTAATTGGAGTCGACCATCTTTTATCGTAAAGATGATCACATCTACCGTGACAGCAGGATCCTCAAACGCCATCATTATCCTCCTCCGATCTGATGACAGTAAGGGGTTCATCTGCGATGCTGATCTGGACCGTACTTCCACGCGGGAACGAATAGACAGCATCATCATCTCCATCGAGGACAATGGCACCGTTCACGTTCATCGATGAGGTGATCTGAAGCGATTCCTCATCACTGATACGTCCCTGGATGAGATCAGTATCTTGCATCGGCATCATGTTGGCATACCGGAGTTCATCGGCTGCTCGGTCGAAGGTGGCCAATCCATCATCTCTCGTGTTCGTGTACCAGGCCGTCGAGCCGGTACCGGTCGCGACCACCACGCCATTATCCAGCTGTTCATAGGTGTGATTCGCATGCTCAAGGACGTATTCCGATGGTCGATAGATCTGTTCTTTGCCGACATAGAGATCATTGAGCACACGACCCAAGAACTCACCATCACGCTCGACTGCCGCACGTGTCCACTCCTCTAGGTGATAGTTGTCTTCAGCAAGATCAGTGGCGAGTGATGCTGCTTCATCATGATCGTATGTACAGATGGCAGCGGTACTACTTGGATCAGACTGGATCGGAGCAAATTGTTGATCCTCGATCGAAGCAGCTGTGGTTATGGCAGTCCCATCACCGCCTAGAGATATAACGGTGTTATAACCGTCTAGATCTTCGAGTTCGGTCACATACGAAACATCATAGTCGATATCGTGGTCCTCGAGTGCGGTCTCGAGAGTTTCTCGTGTTTCACTGTGGCGATCATAGGCCTCGGTGATAGCATCATAATCATCGGCTGGAAGATCATCCAGACGCCCGTCCTCGTCCATGTACTCATATGCGGTCTTTTTGACTGCAAGTAGTGTGTCCATGATATCGTCCTCAGTCATAGGAGGTATGCAGTTCCGGAAGTCGGTTTGAACCATTGTCGATGGCCTCGAGTCGGTCGACAAGTTTGTCGTAAAAACCAGGCGTATCCCGTTCGCGGGTCTGTAGGTATTCCTCGTCCAGTGCGAGTGGTTGATCACCCGTCCGCCAGAGATACAACTGTGCAGCGGTACCATCTTCGTTCTTACTGTTCCTGTTGACACGTTCGATATTGGTCGCGATGACGCCCTCGGGTGTCAGATGCTCTTCATACTGATAATGCCCGCCACGTCCGAACTCTTCGGTCTCCACCAGTGGAACAGTCTCGTCTTCATCGAGGTCCTGCTGGATTGTTTCGAGTGCCTCGACCACGTAGGATTGTTTCTGTTCATAGGCCCGTTCCCATCGGTCACGTAGTGTTTCGATCTCCTGTTCAATATATCTGAGATCTGTATCGAGTTCCTCAATCGCGTCAAGTTGTTTATCGATCATCGTGGTTCACCTGAGCTGTACTGCTGGAATGTTTCCTGGATTCTATCTTCTCCAAGATATGTGACTGGATCCTCTGCCCTGATCAACGCATCCCATTCATCCTCATCTAGTGTCAATGGTGAGGTCTCGTGCCATGGCCCGAAGCCACTGATATCGATAGGATCATGGTCCTGCTGTTGTAGGTATCGTTCGATCTTGCGTGAAGCTTTAAGTTTTGCTTCCTGTCGGTCTGCCTGTTGTTCCAGATCTGGATCGATCGGTTCGTCTCCGTATTCCTCTACGATCCGCTGTACACGTGCCTGGCCTAGGTATGCTTCAACAGCCTGTCCGGGATCGCGGTCATCCTGCCAGATGATATCCCAGTCCCGTTCCGGGATACGGAATGGATCACTGAAATATTGCATGCCGATCTCAGCTGCTTCCTCGTTGCTCAGTCCATATTCCTGCTGTAGATGGTCCCTGAATGCATCAGTGTACTGGTTCTCCTTGCGACCGCGGGCCATCCAGTCTGCCTCATAGGGATGTGTGAGATCGATCGTGATCGCATCATCGTCTGCGTTGTTCTCCATTGTTTTGCACCTCAGCTATTGATCGGATATCTGATCGTGGGGAGGTCATCCTCATCGAGGTTTGCCAGTCTGTCTGCCAGAAGATCGATGTGCTCTTCTGTACCGCGATAATGCCTGTCGAGATATGTTTCCACACTGACAGGATCATCCCAGGTGTGATAACCACCGCCACGGGTCTCAACACCGTCTGGTGTGAGGATCTCCTGGTAATCGAAGTCCATACGTCCCCGTTCTTCGACAGAAAGCAGCGGGACAGGGTCCTCGATCTCCTCCTGTAGTGTCTCGAGTGCATCGATCACGGTCTCTTTGTATTGTTCTCGGGTCTGGTGTCGTTTTTCTCTGATTTTCTCATATCGCGTGGTTATCTCCTCGAGGGTATCACGCTGTTGTCTGAGATCATCGAGGTACTGGTCGAGTACATCCATTTCAGATCACCTGTTCCATGTGGTCGGTCTTGTATTGTTCGATAGATTCTAGATCGACATCCCTGCCGGTCTTGTACATCGGTTCACCATCGGCCTCGTACATGTCGGCTGTGGCATGGATACCATCAGCGAATGATCCGGCCCCGATACCGTGGAACAGTCCATATGATTCACCGAATCGTTGTTCCGATTCCTCGACATATTCTTTGTGTGCTTCGACAAAAGCCCGTGCTTTCTCTGGATCACCAAAGCCACTTGAGAGAATGATCTCTGTGTTTTCGCCATATCCTTCTTCGATCAGCGTGTCACGGAGTTCTTTCACACCATTGATCCTGACCCCGGTACCGGTCTCGTACGGGCCTGCCTCGGGATCATACGGGTCACCGTCTTGCATCACATTTTCACCACAGGTATCGACACGGAACTTGTGTGTCCAATCATCCCCGTATCGGTCTTCGAACAGTTCACAGACTGCTAAGGCATCATCGATCTCCTGATTGAATGTATCGATCAACGTTGTCCGTGGGATCGCCTCATCCATGTACTGATCGAAAAGATCGGCTGTCCGCACGGTTGCATTCTCTTTCCCGTACTCGCTAGCCAGTGTGAGTGTGAGGATATGTGGTGTAGTACCGACACCGTCTTCATTGATGTTCGAGGAACCGATATCGGTCGAGGTCTGGACGGCCCCACCATCCAGGGCTGCTCCTGCGAGTTCTTTGTCCTGGAGTGGGTGGTAATGTCGTGCACCGAAGTACAGGAGCGGGACATCGACCTCATCATAGATTGAGACAGCTTCTTCGACATTCTCTTGGAACTGGGCCGGGTCCGGGGGCGAATGATCGGGGTGTGCTTCGGTCAGCTGATGAGAGAGCACACCGAGATACATGGTTTCGAGCTCGACCAGCTCTTGGATCGGGCCGTCCATGATAAGTAGTGGGTCTTTGGTCTCGAATTCATCCTGTTCGGTCGCCCAGACATCGATCTCTTCGGTATCGCCATATGTCTCGATAACGTCTGTCACCTCGTCGATCCCAGCGATTGGGCCTTCACCACGGGCGAAGACCTTGATACTGACATCTGGGTTGATGGTTTCTTCCTGCAGGATCTCATTCGTCCTGAGGAAGTACTTGTCTGTATATGGTTCATGGCTGTGTGGGAGGGTATCCATCTTGATCACTTCGTGTTGTTCTTACACTAACCTTAGTGTAGAATTGACACGAAACATTATAAAGGTGCGGTTGATGCCCGCCCTCTCATCAAACTATATGAACCAGGTCAGTGCGCTCCAAAGATCGCATGATACAGGAGTTCAAAAGCAACAAAACCAATGATCAGGGTTACGATCAGACCAGCGATACTGTGCCAGCACCATGTCTTCTCACAGTCACAGGTCTTCATCTAGAACAGCCTCCGGGCTCGTCGCATCGAATCCCTTCGCAGATCGTGATCATCGGTGAACAGTTCCAGACAGATCGAAGTATCATCAGCAGAAAGATGCTCTCCCAATGGGTCGAACTCGATCTCACCGGCCCCGATCGGCATATGGAGGTCCTGTCCGGGTCTGGTATCTTGGAGATGGACATGATCGATTAGATCAGGATATGTTGCGACGATATCTTCAAGTCCCTCTTGTCCGGCCTCATCAAAGGCATGACCGGTATCGAGACACATCCGTGCATCTGTTTCTGCGATCATAGCCGCGAGATCGTTCAGGGCAGGGCCATCGAAATTTCCAACATTTTCATGGCAGATCTGTACATCATGTGACTTGCCGATCGCTTCCAGTTCTCGTATCTGTTTTTCGAGTCTGTCACGTTCTTCCTGTCGTTCAGGATCACGACAGCTCGCATGGACGACAGCTTTGGTAGGATCGAGCGGTGCAATACTGGTCAGTAACTGGTCCATATACGAGAGGAAGGCCTCATTGAACATCTCGACACTTGTTGCCATCGGCTGTCTGAACGGAAGATGGACAACAAGATCATCACCACGTTCATCTAGCTCGTCACGGAGCTGAGCGATATCGAGTTCCGTCGGCACTATCTCATGTTCTCCGATGGCTATCTCGATGAAATCGGTCTCACATTCAATAGCATCGATCGGTTCAAGCATCGGCCCTACCGATGTTCCAAAGCTCATGTGATCTTGTTTTGTACGAAGATTTTTCACGGTTCGTCCCGATGTAAAGACTAGATAAGGATGACAGCGATCGTCTGGTTACGTCGTGCTCTACGTGAGTATGATAATACGGCCTTGGTCAGAGCTACACAGGATCATGATGAGGTCGTGATTCTATATGTTGTCGATACAACGTATTTCAGCGAGACAGAGCTCGGATCTCCACGTGTATCCTTCTGGCATGATGCGGTCAGTTCGCTCAAAAGTCAGCTTGAAGAACAAGGAAAACAACTGACCATCAGACAGGGAGATCCTGTTACCGTTGTCCCGGAGGTAGCTCGGGCTATCGATGCAGATGCTGTCTATGTGAATCATGATTATACACCCTATGCACAACAGCGCGATGAGGCAGTAGCTGGGGCACTGGACTGTCCATTTAACTCATTCCAGGATATCGTGTTGCATGAGAAAGATGAGATCTTGACGAACAAAGAAACACCGTATCAGATCTTCACCTATTACCACAAGAAATGGCGTAAACGAGAGAAATCTCGTCCTGTAGAGCCCGCTGAGTATGAAACAGTACCGGCAGATCCTGAACCACTACCGGACCTAGACACACTTGGCTTTGAGAACCATACATACTGGGATGGCTCACGTGAGGCTGGTCGCGAACGGCTTATGGCCTTCATGGATGCTATCGAGAACTATGATGAAGGGCGTGATTATCCAGCACGCGAGGAGACGGCAACAATCTCACCACATCTCAAATTTGGAACATTGTCGCCACGAGAGGTGTACTGGGAAAGTGAACGGATGCGGGGCCGTCTCGATGATGAAACCGGTATCGACACCTGGCAACAACAGCTGGCCTGGCGGGATTTCTACATGCAGTTGCTCTGGCATTATCCACGGATGACCGATGAGCCATTCCAGGAACAATACAGTAGTATCGAATGGCACTGGGACGAGCAACATAAAGAACACTGGAAAGCATTCTGTGCTGGACAGACAGGATATCCGTTTGTCGATGCGGGGATGCGCCAGCTCAAAGAGACTGGGTGGATGCATAATCGATTGCGGATGGTCGTGACAAGTTTTGCAGCTAAAGATCTTCATATCGACTGGCGACGGCTTCACACTCATTTCAAACGTCATTTCGTCGATGCAGAGGTCGCATTGATGATTGGTGGTATCCAGTGGGCATATTCGAACGGGACCGATGCCCAGCCATATTTCCGCGTCTTCAACCCATGGACACAAGGTGAACGGTATGATCCTGATGGAACGTTCATCCGTGAATGGGTACCTGAACTCCAGGCTGTCCCTGATGAGCATATCCATACACCTCATGAGATGCCGAAAACCGTCCAGCAACAGGTTGGCTGTGTGATCGGAAAAGATTATCCAGCTCCGATTGTCGAGCACAGTGAGGAACGTGAAATCGCTATCGAACTGTTCGAGAATGCACGTGATGACGGTGATGATTGAATGCGATATATGTGGCGTTCAGATGTATGAACATGCCTGTGAGCTGAAGTGTCCGAATTGTGGGTATATCCGTGACTGTTCTGACCCTTAATCAGGCCGACGGGTTTTTTTGTGCTGTTCAGAAGGAATAACTTCGATATCCGCTCCATCGAACGACTGTGGAATCTGATGGCCATTGCACTCGTACAGAAACACCGCAAGGGCTGCGACCTCTGAATGTGGTTGATGCCCGACCCCGAGGTTGTAATCGACCTTCTCATAGATATCTCGAGGTACTTTCTGTGACCCCACGACGATGAGGAGATCATCGATATCCTGCTCGAGGACATCACTTTCCCTGAATGATTCACCGTACATGGTGAGATGGACTCTGGTGCCTTCGAACTCTGTGATCACGGGTCGATACGCTTCTCGATAGGTGATCTCGAACTCACCACCCCAGCGATCGACGATATCTTGCTGGCTCTCGAGCATGTTCTCATCATGTTCGCCAGAAAAGATGATTTTGTCCGCACCGAACTGGCGTGCTGTCAGCCCCACATGTGAGGATATACGGTCATCACGGCCACGTCGATGGCCAAGACGGAGCACGGTAATCATGACGGTTCCCTCCGTAATCCAAAGACCACAGCTACACCAAAAATCAAAACAACGATCTGTGTTGGTTCCAGGGCAGAGGATACGACCTGTTGGTTTTCACGTTCGATCCGTACATCGAAGGTTTCCTCTGCTGTTGCTCCTGTATCCAGATTCTCGACTCGAAGTGTCACAGACTCTCGACAAGTGGTGATGCATTGTGCCGCACGTACAGAAAGGACAAAGGTCTGTGAGGAGCGTCTATTGAGCACGGTCTGGACCTCATCATTGATCGAGTTCTCAGTGATAAGTGATGCACTGAGGAGTCCTTCTTCATTCGATGGAAACACCTGGATCTGGAACGGATGGCGTCGTCCACCATCATTATAGATAGTCACATCGCGTCGATCATCAGTAGACATAGTGAGATTCGCCGTATCGGTATCCATGGTGATCATAGACCCACCATGAGAATCTACTGGCTGAACTGCAGCCATCGCTGTCGATCCTATGATCATCAATACAGAGATCAGGGTAATCGTCTGTATGAGCCAGTTATTACGGGAGACCATCATCATGTTCTGATAATCGGTATCTTTTATCTATTGATGGCTGACCGAGGACCTACATGAATGCTTCGATATCGTCATCATCCAGCTGTTCTTCATCATGATACTGTTGTGCGATTTCTTTCAGTGCCTTCCCTGTTTCGAATTCCTCGGAGCGACGTTCACGGACAGAGACGAATGCCGGATAATCGACAGCTTCCCCTACGATGATACACTCTCCTGTACGAAGCCCTGGGATCGATCGTATGACATCGCTCGTTATGCCCTCTGCACTTTGTTTGATCCGGTCGAGATCATTCGGATTCGTGACCCGTAAGATGACATGTGTATTGCACTGTGAAAGAGCTGTCGTCGAAAGCCCAACCGGTCGCTGTGATATCAATCCTAGTGACGCATGGAACTTTCGTCCTTCCCGTGCAATACGCTGTATCGGGCCACGGGCAATAGCATCACTTGAAGAAACATTCTCAGGAGCAAAGTTGTGAGCTTCTTCCACGAGGAAGAAGAATGGCGGGATTTCTGAACGCATCCGTGCTCTGAACAGTTTATCGGCAAAATAGGCTGTGATGATCTGTTTTTTCTTGTATTGGATGACATCCGAAAGATCGAGGACGATCATCTTCCCCATATCGATCCTATCGAGGGAGGGGTTATCGTATTTCTTGAACAGATTCATATACTGCATCCGGTTCAACCGGTCCTGCCAGATCTGTTTGGTCTTGGTCGGCATATCCGCCTCATCGACTCGTTCTTTGATATCTTCAAGACCATAGACGCCTTTTCCTTGCCGTTTCTCTTTGTCTAGATCATCAAGTATCTTTTTGATCTCTCGTTTCTGTGGTGAGGTCACATCGCTGAAGTATTTCGCTAACTTGCCAGCTGTCAGTGATGAAACACTGATCTTGATGTCTTCACCATTGTAGACCTCTACACGGTCACCATATTCACTATCCTTGACAAAGCCAGCGTATTCACCATGCGGGTCGATCGCTACTACACCAAGTTGTCCCTCTGCAGGCTCCCGATCGAGGAGTTCTTCGATCATGACCGATGCAAGGTAAGATTTTCCAGCACCCGATTGGGCAAGGATTGCCATGTGTTTCTGGAAGAGTTTGGTCAAATCCAGTGATGCTTCAAGATCCTGGAATTGGACATCACCGATCTTGATACCATCATCACCGGCTAATCCAAGGAAATCACGTAATCGATCGGTCTCGGCCTCATGGACTTCAGTGCCAGGAGATGGAGGAAATGATGGACGTTGTACCAGACCATCATCATTGTAGACACCTAAGATCTTTCCCTCAGCTACGAGATGTTCTCGATCATCTGTTGGGAAGTGATCACGGAGTTTTACCCCATTTTTCCGTGATTCAGACACCGATTCTGCATTCATAAAGAATTGATTCGTCTTCCGTACTGCAGCAACCCGTGCGATCGCTCGGCCTTCTTCTGTATCGAATTCAACGAACTGCTCTTTTTTTACTCGTTCTTCAAGGACGAAGCTGAAATCTTCGGTGGTTGGTGTATCCTCAGTTGCGATAATGGTCCCGACCTGTTGTGTCATCACTGTAAAACAATGCATCCACGTTATTAAGCCATGTGGGTCAGATGCCACGAGTTCCGCTGTGGCTGGTACTTATTTGTACTGGGAGCCCTGACTAGTGTCTATGGGATATCAGATGACAGACACATACAAGAACTATATCGATGGAGAATGGGTGACCGCACGTTCTGGTGAAACCTTTGAATCAGTCGAACCAGCAGATACCGATCGTGTCCTGGGACAATTCCAGCGTTCAACCGAAGAGGATGCACAACGCGCTATCGAGGCAGCCAATGAAGCCCAGGAACAATGGCAAAGTCTTTCTCGGATTGACCGAGCTGCATATATCGAAGAAGTATTCAAGATACTCGAACAACGGACCGATGAACTGGGTGAACTTGTATCACGCGAGTGTGGTAAGGAACTCTCTGAAGGAAAGGCCGATGTCGTCGAAGCCATCCATATGCTTCAGTATGCATTTGGCAATGCGAGACAACCGACTGGTGAGGTTGTCGAATCAGAAATCCCGGCAAAAGACTCCTATGTCCATCGACAGCCAGCCGGGGTTGTAGCATCGATCACACCGTGGAACTTCCCGATAGCGATCCCGATCTGGCTGATTGCGATTCCACTGATCGAAGGCAACACTGTTGTCTGGAAACCAGCAGAACAGACACCGAAGTGTGCAGTCAAACTGATGGAGGTCTTCGATGAAGCAGGCATCCCGGATGGTGTCATCAACATGATCACCGGCTACGGTGAGGACTCAGGAGCACCACTTGTCTCCAGTAATGATGTTGATTCTGTCCTGTTCACTGGATCGGCCAAGGTAGGACAGATGATCCAGAAAGACGTCGCTGTTCAGGGGGACAAACAGTGTGCATGTGAGATGGGTGGTAAAAACGCAATCATTGTTACAGAAGACGCAGATATGGATATAGCTGTTCATTCAGCGATCATGTCAGCCTACAAGACCACCGGCCAACGATGTGTATCAGCAGAACGCGTGCTGGTCCATGAAGATGTGATCGATGAATTCCAACAGCGGTTCGTCTCGGCTGCGGAAAAGATCAATTATGGCCATCCTGTCGAAGATGATGTCTTCATGGGACCACTGGTCGATGATGCACAGGTCGAAAAGACCAAAGAATGGAACCAGCGTGTCCGTGATCTCGATGCAGCAGAGGTCCTTGTCGACCGCGAAACCGATATAGGAGAGGAACATGCTGATGGACGATTCGTCGGCCCATTTGCCTATCGCATCGAGTATGATGACGATATCGATGTGTTGCATGAAGAGGTCTTCGGACCACATGTAGCCATCATGCCGTACAGTGACCTCGATGAAGCTATCGAGATCCATAATTCGGTTGAGTATGGTCTTGCGATGGCGATCTGTACTGAAGATTATCGCAAGGCACGTCGAGCACGGCAGGACTGTGAAGTCGGTCTTGGTTACGTTAATCTGCCAAGTATCGGAGCAGAGGTCCATCTGCCATTCGGCGGGGTCAAGAAATCAGGCTCTGGTATTGCCTCTGGCAAAGATATCATCAGAGCCGTCACCCATCGTAAGGCCTGGACGGTCAACAATGAGAAAGATATCGAGATGGCCCAGGGCCTTTCGGCAGATATCTTCCGTGGGAGCGATGAATAATCGCTTCCAGGTCCTTTTTCCCTTTTTCTAGACCTTCTTGACGTCTTCCTTTCTCAAGATGTATTTCACGAAGGCATAGATCACCAATGCGATGATCACAAAATCAAGTACTGCTGCAAGCAGGTTACCGACCTCGATCTCGGCTGACAGAACCATCACGCTATACTCCTGCCAGTCTCCGGCAGGAAGAAGGATACCGACAAGTGGCATGATAAGGCTGTCAACGACACTGTTTACGAGATCTTTGGTTGCATTTCCGATCACGACTGCTATCGCAAGCCCGATCACTCCGTACTCTTTCAGGAAATCGATAAAGCCTTGTGTGAGATCTTTCATGACGGTCACTAGGTGTGTTGTTTGACAGCATCTTCAAGAGCATCAGCCAGTTTGCGCGAATGTTCACGGTCAAGTGTCAGAGGAAGCAAGAACCTGATGGCTGTATTATATTTATCGTTGCCACACGGTTCTGCAAGGACATCATGTTCGTTCAACATCGTGTGGATCACCTCATCACGAAGATCAGGAGCAGGTTCACCATCCTTTCTGATCTCGACACCCCTGAATAGACCGATACCCCTGGTCTCGTGGACAATATCGTATGATGTTAGATCATCGAACCGTTGTTCCAGATAGTCACCTTCGTCTTTTGCATGCTCGAGAAGATTGTTCGTACGGATGAGTTCGATGGTCTTCAAGGCGACGAAACACTCCTTTGCATTCCCGCCATAGGTGCCTGAGTGTTTCCCGCTTTCATCGACGGCGAATTCATCCTTGATCAAGGATGCCCCGAATGGTTCAACACCCCCGGAAAATGTCTTCGAGACCGATATCATATCTGGTTGTACATCATAGTTCTCGATACTGAACCACTCGCCGGTCCTGAATGCTGCCTGTACTTCATCGGCGATCATTGGAATACTGTGCTCATGTGTCAGGTCTCTGACGCCTTCGAGAAAGATTGGGTGCGGGACATTGTATCCCCCTTCGCCCTGTAGTGGTTCTAACATGACCGAGTTGATGTTTTTTGGACCTTCGGTCTTGATCTTTTTCTCCAAGACATCAAGACACTGTTTTGCATTCTCTTCCGGATCTTGATGGAACTTGCCACCACTTTTTGTCGCATACGGAGCGACAAGAGTCCGTGCCAGGAAGTTGAATCCTTCTGTATAATGGCCTTTCGAGGTAGTATGTGATAGGGCCAACGAGGTTCGACCATGGAAGGCACTGTCGAATGCGACATACGAGTTGCCACCCCGATGGAGTTGTGCAGCTTTGAGACACCCTCGTTCTACGGCTTCCGATCCGGAATTACAGTAATATACTTTCAGATCCCCGTTCGAAAGATTACCAGGATAGATCGATGTAAGTTCTTCCGCTAGCTCTCGCTGGAGTGGATGGTAATACCCCTGACCATCGATCATCAAGGAGAAATCACTATCCTTTTCATAGAGTGGACGAAGCTCCTCCAGCATTGGTTCGTATCGATGACCGAAGGGTTTCGTCCCTACCTGACTTGCTGCATCGATGACACCCTCTTGTCGTTTTCCATCATGGATGATATCGATCGTGGGGCCATTTCCACCTGTAATAACGATATCTTCGCGTGTCGTCGGCAGCAGAACACGTTTGTAATCGTCTAGTTCATCATCAGAATCTTTGATCACATTTCGTATCTTATCCAACATCGATGTCACATCCATCTTTTGTGAAACATGATTTAAGTGCCTACACGATGGGGGATCATTTCTCAATCATGCATCTGCATATGGGTTCTCGACGACTGTGAGGCCATTCGTGGTCTCATCGTTCTGGAGACGATAGAGATTCCCAGTTACAGCTGATTCAAGTTGTTCATCATGGGTAATAAGGAGTACCTGATCCATATACCCTTCGATCGTATTGCGAAGGGTTTCGCCCAGCTGTTCGATCGCACGGGTATCCAAGTTATGGGTGGGTTCATCAAGGATAAGTAGCCGTGTCGCCGGTGTTAGCACTGTTGCAAGTGCGATTCGGAGAGCAAAGGCGGCAGTGTGGCGTTCACCGCCTGATACTTCACCTTCTACAGGGATCTCGTTGCCACGGACATCCTCCAACAACAGGCGGTAGTCTTTTCCTGCATCTAACCGAATTGATCGATAATCTTCATACGGATAGACCGTGTCCCAGACAGTAGACATCACATCATTCGTCGTGGTGACGAATTCTTCACGCATCTGTTCCTGTGTCGTCTTCAATGCTGTCTCCAATTCGGCGAGGAAATCACGTTGATCTGAAAGGGTCTCTATCGTTTCTTCCAACGAATCGATGCGTTCTTCCTGCTCTTTGAACGTATCAAGCCGTTGTTGTTTCTCAGTACGGAGTTCGTCTTTGGATTCGATTTCAGAGTTCAGGACCTCGATGTTAGACTTGAGGGTATTGTATTCCTCCTGTAACTGTTCAAACGTCTCTTGATCGAATGAAAGCTCATCACGTTTCTCTTGAAACTCCTCAATCTGTTCAGAAAGGGTTTGGCGTTTATCTTTTTTCTCGATGATCGATTGTATCTTTTCGAGCTCATTTTGTTTCTCTTCTAGGACCTCGACATCGATTGCATCGATCTGTTGCTGTATCTCATCGCGTTTGTCGGTTTTGGCTTCGATCTCATCGAGGGCCGATGCTTTTGTTTTGGTCTTTTTCTCTATCTTATCTTCAACGCCTTGGTACTGGAGCAAAGTATCCCGTTTATCCGAAAGGTCTTCGATATCGTCTTCCAGCTCGGCCATGTTTTCCTTGATGGTCGAAAGACGCTTGTTGTGTTGATCTATCTTCTCGCTCGTTCGATCCAGTAGTTCTTGTTGATGCTCATCATCGAGCTGTTGTTCACAGACAGGACAGGTCTGTTCAGCTTCCTGTAGTGATGCATGTTGTTCCTCGAGTTGGTCTCGTTCAGTACTTCGGCGCTGTTTCTCTTCTTTCAGGGATTCATATTGTTCTTCCAGTGTCTCTAATTTGTCTTTAACCGTATCAAGCTCTTCTAGTTTCTCTTTGCGTGATTCAAGTTTCTCAAGCTCATCGTCTAGTGTGTCACGTTTCTGTTGTAATGATGCTAGATCTTTCTCGATCTGTTGTTTCCGTTCTTTCAGTTCTTCCAGGGTCTCAAACTTCTTCTCGATATCTTGAAGCCGTTCTTCGATCGTTTCGAGTGTTTCTGTCTCGATATCATGATCGATCTCATCCTGTAGCTGCTCGATCTGATTATCGATGGATTCTCGTGTCCCCGAGAGTCGTGTTATCTGTTTATCAAGATGCTCGACCTGTTCTTTTTTCGTTTCAAGTTCATCAAGCCGCTCTTTGATCTCCTCTGTCCGTTTTTTGTATTCCTGGCGTTGCTCGTTTTTCTCCTCAATCGTCGACTCGATGGTCTCGATTTCTTCTTGAAGGGTCTGTTTCTCTTCTTGATCATATGCGTCTTTTTCGTCAGATAATTGTTGCTTCTTAGCAGAATATTCCTGTTTGATCGTATTACGGAGCGTAACGAGATTGCTTCGTGCATCTTCAAATCTATCGAGATGGAGCAGATCATCGATCATCTCGCGTCTATCTGATGGTGCAAGATCGAGGAAGAAATCCATCTGGTTCTGTTCAGCATAGACGATCGTCGTAAATAGGTCAAATCCAATCCCGAGTAACTCAGTGACAGCCTCTGTCACCTCGCTGGTCTGATCACCAACGATCAATGTTCCATCCTCACGGAGCGTTGATTTGTCTGTTCCTTTCCCTCGTACAAGTGTCCGTTCGACACGATACTGGGTCTGTTCGATGGTGAATTCGACCGCCACTGTCGCTTGGTCCTGTTCTGTCGGGTGACGGCGGATCAGATCATCGAGATTGATCTTCCGGGACTTCACTGCTGGAAGTGTCCCATAGAGGCCATATGTCAGTGCTTCCAGGACCGATGATTTCCCTGCACCCATGTCCCCGACCAGTCCATTCACACCCGATTGTAGGCTGAGACGGGTCTTCTCATGCGATCGCCAGTTCTTTAGTTCGATCGCATCAATCATCGGTATCCACAAATGATTTCAGCGTTGATCCAGGTTTCTCAGTTGTATCACTATCCCCAGTTTCCTCATCGTGTTCTGTTACCATTGTCTCAAGCATTGATCGTGCTGTCTCTACATTACCATCGGCCAGATGGGTGACCAGATCATCGATAGCAGGTTGATCGATACGTTCCTCAAGTAATGCTGTTCCATGTTCATAGACAGATTGTTCTGAGTGATCGAATGTGGAATCATCTGTGTCTTCATTAGGTATCGTTGTCTCATCACTGATCGAGATCAGCGCCTTCGATTCGAGTGCAGTTTCGAGTTCACCCACACTCACGGCGGCATTCGTCGTTCCACTCAATTTTACCCGTACCAAGGGCCGTCGTTGATCCATGGTCGATCGCTCATCGATTTCGTTCTCTATCTGTTCCTGTATCTCACTTGAACTCAAATCAGATACATCCTCTTCGATATATACCACATCACGTGGTTCCTCTAGAGCGTCGAATGAAAGACCTGTCTCGGTATCGATCCATACCATACCTTTCTCCCGCTCTGCTTCGATCTTATTCAGCTGTGTGGTGACCGTCGAGCCAGGCAGGACAACCGGTTTGTCGTCATCTTTCAGTTCTAGATTACGCCAGTGGATATGACCATCGATGATGGTATCAAATCCTTCCGGCAGCCGTTCAAGTGACAATGTATCGTGATCTGGATCCGTATAGACCAGTTGATCTATCGATTGATGTAACATGAGAATATTGTACGCATCCGCTACCGGTTCAGGATCGAATCGATCAAGAACCTGTGGCGCATAGCGTTCAGGTACACCGCTCATCCCGTGGATCGCAACAGTTTCATCACCTTCCGAAAACACAAGTGTTTCATTGTGGATATGAACGAGATACCCCATCTTTTCCAGCAATTCAACCGGATTCAGGTGATCGCTGGTCCGTCGTTCATGCGTACCGTGGATCGCAACGATTGGTGGTCCACGGAACGAGACTGTTTTATCACTTCGATCACTATCTAGCTGTACCGAGGATGTCTCTCCATCGAAACAGTTGAATAGATCGATCGCCCGACCAAGGACTTCCTGTTTCGGTACCTTCTTATCGAACAGATCACCAGGAAGAAGAATCAGATCAGCATCTCGGGCCTTCTCGAAAGCCTCACGGCAGTTACGGAACGGATCATCGGCTCTGTCTCCGTTCCAATCGAACCCGAAATGCTGATCACTAATAACAGCTATCCGCATCTGGTCCTCCTTGCCGGTTACTGTGGCAGCTGGCCACTACCGCCTTCCTGGTTCAGTGGCTGTGCCTGTAGGACATGTGAGCCGGTTTTCGAGGCGTAAAGATCGAATTCCTGTGTCATGTCCTGAGTAGAGTTCGGATCAGGAACAGAGATTCGGTATGTGTACTGGTAGAGATTGGCAAAATCTGCCTCACCCGAACTGACATGGTTGATTGTCGGCTCTTGTCCAAGAAGCTGGCTGTACTGCTGTCCAAGCTGGTCTACATACGGCTGCAGATCTTCCTGAACATCACTCTGGGGTACGGTCTCACCTTGTGTAGTCTCACCTGATGGGGCAGCCGAAGGACCACTGAAAGCAGCAGTGAACAGCCCACCGAGCAGGAGACCGATCACAAATGCCTTCGGGATCGTCCATCCGCCTAAAGCATTGAGAAGTTTTCCGATGATGCCTGGTGATTGTTCGTCATCGTGCTTGATCGTGATCTCATCATCTGACTGTTCCTCATCAGCAACAGTCTCCTCATCTTTTTCTTGGTCTGACTCATCCTCTGCCGGTTCTTCTTCAGCTTGTTCGTCTATACGTTCCTCAAGCCATGCCTTGAGAGTCTTTCGATCTTTGTTCTGTTTTTCGATTTCAAGAAACTTTTCGAGATCTATATCATTCTCCTCGACTGTCTCTTTGATCTGTGAGATGGTCTTATCGGAGAGTTCATCATAATCGATATCATCTACCATTTCGGTATCACCGCGTGATGTATATTTTTCGATGACTAGATATTAATAACCCGTCACTGGTCCTTCCTCTCTTGAGGCCGTGGCTCGCCAGAGTTACGATTAGATTTAAAAAAGATCATCGGTCTGTCTTAGAATGATACACATGCGACAGCAGACTGGTGATCATGTTCCACAAGGTTGGGAATAAGGGAAACTGTCGCTGTGAATCGGTACTGACTGTTTCTTTCCACAGACGATTGAATGGCAGGAGCAGCACAAGAGGTAGATACGATGAGTGATGAATCCAACCAGCAACTCGGTATTACAGTCTCAAAACGCCAAAACATGTCAGAATGGTACACCCAGGTCGTGAAGAAAGCAGGACTTGCATCCTATGCACCGGTCAAAGGATGTATGATCATCGAACCATATGGCATGAAACTCTGGGAACGGATCCGTGATACGTTCGATGACTGGATCAGCGATGAAGTCGATAATGCATACTTCCCATTGCTCATTCCGGAAAGTTATCTCGAACGGGAGAAAGACATTGTAGACGGCTTCGATCCTGAGGTTGCCTGGGTCGAGAAAGCCGGGAACGATGAAGAACTCGAAGAACGACTTGCCATCCGCCCGACATCCGAATCGATCATAGCACCATACATGGCTGATACGATCCAGAGCTACCGTGATCTACCGTTGCGACTGAACCAGTGGTCGAATGTTGTGCGCTGGGAAGCCACGGATACACGACCATTCCTCCGGACCCGAGAATTCCTCTGGCAGGAAGGCCATACAGCGCATGCATCGAAAGAAGCAGCTGATGAAGAAATGTACACTCGACTCGACCAGTATGCACGACTCTACGAAGATATCATGGCTGTCCCTGTCCTTGAAGGAAAGAAACCAGAACACGATAAGTTCCCGGGTGCCGATATGACAACAACCGTCGAAGCACTCATGCCAGATGGGAAATCGATCCAAGGTGGCACGTCACATAATCTCGGCCAGAGCTTTTCAGAAGCATTCGATATCACATACGAAGACGAACAACAGCAGACCCAACACCCCTACACGTGTTCCTGGGGGCTTTCGACCCGAGCCATCGGAGCATTGATCATGGCTCACGGAGACGATGATGGACTTGTCCTCCCACCAGAAGTCGCACCGATCGAAGTTGTCATCGTTCCGATCATGACCGGTGATGGAACAGATGATGATGTCCTTGCCTATGGTGATGAGATCGAAGAAGAACTAGCAGGCTTCAGGACCGAATATGACGATGATCAGCACAAGACACCCGGGTTCAAGTTCAATAAATGGGAACTCAAAGGTGTCCCGCTCCGTATCGAGATCGGGCCACGGGAGATGGATGATGAAGAAGTGACATTGGTCCGTCGTGATACTGGTGAGGAACTCACGATCACGATCGAAGACCTCACAGAGACGGTCGAAGAGCAGTTGGAAGACATCCAGGTAGCACTGTTCGAGAACCTCAAAGACTATCGTGATGACCACATAACCAGAGCTGAAAGTTACGAAGAGATCCTCGAACGTATCGGAAGGAAACGTGGCTATGTGACCTGTGCGTGGTGTGGTGATGAACAGTGTGAAGCAGAGGTCAAAGACCAGATCGCAGCCGAGATTGTCATGGTTCCATTCGAGGATGAGCGAGAGGAGATCGAGGGATCATGTGCGATCTGTGGTGAAGAAGCCGTCGAGATCGCATATTTCGCAAAGAACTACTGACAGATCCATCTTCTGGAGCGCATTATACTGATGCGCTCCGGTTCTTTTTATTCTTTATTTGGGTAAATCACTTGTTTCACACCTATATATTGTGTGTTCCACTAGAAAAACCATTATATATGGGCGTATCCAAGATTAGTGTAACAGAACCACAACGGCTCTGGCACGGGGGAAGCACTATTGAGCCATACGAATATTGGTAGCACAAGCGGGCAAAGGAGATCAATTTCTTTTGATGGCATTAGTGGAACCGTTGCAAGAGCCATCTTTCGGTGACCACGATGGCGACAAATCCACACGATATGTACCTAGATGAAATGGATCGACAAGATAAAGTCGATTTCATCAAACTTGGACTACTTGACGGCCAACAGTACGATCGTGAGACGGTCGCGGATCAACTCGATGTGCATGCGGATACAGCATCGAGCTATCTGGCAGATGCGACCGAGGCCATCGAAGACGCAGGCTTTGCTGTCGATGCAGACCGCAGTGGTGGTCGAAAAACATGGCGCCTTGATGCCGATCCTACTGATTATCGGGAAAATATCGACGCCCTGGTCGAACAGTTCGATTATGACCTCGGCCTCGAAGAGTTCAGTGAAACCCAGATGCCAGAACTCCAGTCAGCCGATCAACAAGCCCGCTATATCGCTGACATGGTCACCGGAGCCCGTGAAGCATTGCATAACAACAAGTATAGCGATAAAGACGATGATGTCAATCTCCTCTATCTGTCAGAACCAGGATTTGGCACCAAATTCCACAATGAGGACGCATGGGATGCACTCCTTGAAGAAGTCGAAGGCGAAGACCTTGATGGGGTTGTCTTTAACGGTGATGCTGTTGCCTGGGTACCAAAACGATACTACAAGACAGCGAGCCAGCACCAGGACGCACTCGGCTATCTGGAAGATGAAGATGGGGAAGACGAGTTCAATTCCCTGTTACAGACCCATTATATCGAGAAACTTGTCGATGATGAGCTGACGGCCCAATATCTACCAGAGGACGAAGAACAACGACAGGCACAACTGCGAGAGATCGCTGATAATGTCGATCAGAAACTTGATTCGCCAGAAGGATACCGCAAGATCACAGATATCAATGATTCACTCGAGTTCACACGCCGTCGTATCCAGGAACTACAAGATGTCACAGATGAAGACGTACCACTGTTCTTCAAGTTCGGCGAAGGCATGGACCAGTGGGTCGAGGACATGGTCGATTACAAAGTATCCGAACTCTCTGATGCCTTAGAAGAACGTATGGAAGGACTTGAACAGAAGATAGAGACATACTATGATGTCTTGGATCAGGTCCAAGACACTGCATCACGCGATCTCTCGAGCATGATCGGGGCCGATCCATTTGGAGAAGATGCGAACCCGCTTGATCTTGATCTTGATGTTGAAGGCGTGAACCTCGATGACCACATCGAAGACGACTACAACAAAGCCATCGAACTCCAGAAAGATCTGACAGAGATGGCAGAAGAGATGAAACAGTTCATTCGAAGCAAAGAACTCAATCTCAATGCCATGTTGGTCGAGCGCGCGATCGGTGAATATGCTCAGGTCTTTGGTCGGTCATATCTGGATCGGAAAGAACGTGACATGGTCAAGACCCTTGCAGAACTCGAAGTCGAAGAAGAAATCCATTCCCTCGGGAATGTGCAGGCTCTTGATGATGAATCAGGGCTTATGACGATCGATGTAAATGGGTATGAGATCGATATAACCCATGGTCATTTTGCCTCGGATGAACCACTCAAATATGGACTTGACAGGGTGATGGAAGAATACAAACGACGGGATAAAGAGCCCGGTGATATGCTGTTGGCAGCCCACGAAGGAGAATACACCATCCAGCCGATGAACCAGGGCCGGAGTGAAATCGATGATGATCCGACCTATATTGTCCAGGGCTCGACATTCATGGACAAGGAACTCCTGGAAGAATATGGCTGGGACGAAGGCCTCAACCTGAACAAAGACGTGAAACGGCTTATCAAAGGCCTTCATGATGGAACAGCCTCTATGGTCAATCTTTCACTGGAAGAAGCACCCGATGGAGAACTTCGCAAGGTCATCGAGGCCGAAGGATGGGGCGTCTCAGATCTGAAAGACAAAGGAGAACAGGCCCGCGGAAAGACAAAACCAGGCCGGGATACCTCCTTCGATCCACTTCATTTCGTGGTGCGAGGCGACGATCATTTTGGTGCACCGCATTACTGGAAGGACCTCCATGAAGGATTGACCGATCATCTGGTCGAAGAAGACTTTACCTGGATCCATGATATGCTTGATCGGATCGAGGACGGTGAAATCGACGGATCCGTTGATGATGTTGTCGTGATGGAGATGGGAGATGCCCTCCATGGCTATGACAACTTTGACCATCAACAGATCGAAGGAGAGCAGAAACTCGACCATGAGATGGGCGAACTGCAATCAGAGATCATCAACGTCTTGGAAGGCGATGATGTGTCATTCGAAGATCCAATGGAAGTTGGCCAGTACCTTGCTGAAAATGATGTAGGAGCAGAAACACAGTTAGCCCTTTCATACGCACAGAAGTATCAGAACAATGCAGATGCGATGGGTAAGATCGAAGATCAGAAAGATCTTGTCGATGAAACCCTTGTTCAGGAATATGAACGCCTTCTGGATCGTGGCGTCACCGTCGCCGTCACAAGCGGAAACCATGGCAACAACGGGACAGACACCGGCCACGATGAGGCCCGAGAAGTGAAACGATGGTTCGATGATGAATACGAAGACCAGATCCTTGTCGCATCAGGTGAGAAAAGCGGTCGGGATATGTTCCATCTGGAAGACTTCGACAGCGATGTCGTCATGAAAGCCCAGCACGGTCCACGTGGTAATGGCAAAAATGCATCAACCAAAGCTGTCCGAGACGAATCCCTTGAGGACTTCGCCGGCTATGGTCACCGTCATACACCGTTTTTCGTGAAGAAAGAAAGCCGACAGGCAGCAAGTGGTGGAAGCAGCCAGTCCTCGAACCAGTTCAGTAAAGAGATCATCTCACCGGATGAATCACCACAGCGTGGTGCGATGTATGTGACACGGTCCAAAGACAGTGATGACGGACGCTTCAAAATCCGACATGTGCCTGTCCGTGGTCTGGTCCCTGCATTCACAGATGAGGAATAAGGCGGTATAACACCGTTATACCTGTTCATCGATGAAGGCATGAACGGTCGTGATAGCATCCTCGATAGTGGTGTATTCTTCCACAGTAAAATGAGGGCAACCACGGACCATGGCTGACAGAGCATGCTCGCCGTCCGTATCAAAGAGGCACAAGACAGGCATGGCCTGGTGTTGTGCTTGGGCTAGTTCATACCCGACACCGAGGCTTGGTGTTGTCACTTCTGCTATCATGATATCGGCGTCATCGATCCATTCACAGTCGCGTCGATAGATATCACGTTCAGTTCTTTGTTTTTCCTCCTTTTCGATATCATCGTAACCGACATGTTCGCTCAACACCGTCCCTTTCGTTTGGATGGCATCGATCAGGTCGTGATACCTGGTTGCATGATCGCGCCCACCACGGATAGAGCCACAGAAATAGATTGCTGGTTCGTCCATATTCAGTGATTGGCCTGTGATGTTAAAAACATATCAGAAAGCCTACCATCAGCGGTCCGGGAGATATTCATGCAGTCGATCACCAAGGTCTTGTACGGTGTTCCGTAAGGCATTGCCGGTACGATCAGTATCACGTTCTAACAGGCTGGCATGGAGTGGTGCCGTGGCACTTGTCATGATATCGACTGACGTATCGACTGATTCATCATAGCCGTGCTCGAATCCCTCCCTGAAAGATTCATAGGCAGTATCATCGACCTGTCGGGCGCTTGAGATAAGTGTCAGGATATCGAGTTGCTTGTCCCACCCTGTAGCCTCATCGGTTGCATATTCATGATCGACCGATGCAAGCTGGTCTTCATCGGTGACGATGATATTGTTGATACGTAGATCCGTGACTGCGTAGTCTTCATCATGCACAACGCGAAGACTTTCACCAAGTCGCTCTCCGATCTCATATGCTTCGTCTGAATCGGCATCATTCAGGTAATCAGGCAGGGTATCGCCATCGACTCGTTCGAATTCCACATACTCTTCATGTTGTCCAAGAATATCAGGTGTGTACAGACCAGCCTTTTCAGCGATCTCGCGGTATGCGCGCTCGTTCTCGATACGATCATCACGTGTCTCGTATTCGACTTTACCACCGAGAAGCTTGCCCAGTGCCTGGAAATATGCTGTCTTTGGTCGATCTTCGAACCGTTTCATGATGGTGCCAGTATAGGTCTCTCGGACCTCATTGGTGAGTGAACCACCAAGTTCATCAGATTCCTCCATCGCATCTTCGATGAATGCACGCTGGTCCTGCTGGTATTCATCGTCTTGGTTCATACTTCTTTGCTAAGATACATGAGATACAAGAATGTTCGGGCCTGTGGCCGATACTGATTTATCAGTATCAATTACTGGGCCAGCAATGTTTCCATCAGCTCGGATTCCTGTGACAGGCTATCATCATCGATGGTTGCCATCTCCTGTTCGAAGTACTCATTGAACTGACTGATCTTGGTCTCATAGGTATCGGATACCACGAGTGATTGTGATTGTTGCTCCCATTCGTTCAAAAGATCATCGCGTGGTGGCTCGATACCTGGCTCAGCAGCTCGATCGTATGCCTTCTGTGGGACGGTCTCATTGAGTTGTCCCTGTTCATAGATGACCCAGTTTTTCATGAGGTCGACGTATCGTGTCAACAAGACGGCCTTACGAATCCCATCATGGTCGAAGTGTTCGGGAGCATGGTCCTGGAAACTGATCGTCCGCTGGCTTGTTTCTTCTTCGCCTGATCGGTCTTCGTAGGAGACAGACAAGGTCAGGTCACGTGTCGGATCAGTCTCATCCAGCCGGAGCAAGACCACACCGCCACGTGTCTCATCATCGCGTGTAGGCGAGGGGAACAAGGTATTGACCCGCATGACCTGGCCGGTCGATTCATTGGCTGCCGTAGATCCATAGACACGATCGATCGAGTAACCCTCCGATTCAAGGGTAACATTGAGATCGAAGACAAGCGGTGTCACCATATACTTGAAGTTCTCATCCATCCGTTCTCTGAACTGGTCGGCTGAATGCACTGAGAAGTAATTGGCTCCACGTATCGCGGTGATGGTATTGACCAGCTCAGTATTGAAATCGACACCCATCCCGACAAAGGTCGTATGGATGTTATCCGCTGCATTGGATTCAGTCATCCCGAGAAGACTGTCTTCACTGGTCCGGCCGATGTTCGGCATCGCATCGGTCAAAAAGACGATCCTGTTTTCGTATTCATCCTGATCGCTATCTGTATAGGGCTGTAGCATATCTGTTGCCATCCGCATCCCGGCATCCATATTCGTACCACCGCCGGCATTGAGATCAAGCATATGGGACTTGATCGCATCCATATCGGTCTCCTGTGTGAGGCGGATTGGTTTTGCCTTGTAGGCGTTCCTGTTGAACAAAACTACCCCCAGGCGATCACCCTCTCGCAGATGTTCTGTCAATGCTGCTAAGGACTCGGCTGCGACGGTCATCTTTGATTTACTTGTCGTATTGACATCACGACGATTTCCGAATCGATCATAGTAATACTGCTCGAATCCTGAACCCATCGACCCAGAAATGTCCAAGACAAGGACCATGTTCAGTTTCTTCCGTTCGAATTCATCCTGTGCAAGATTCGAGTTCAGGCCGACGGTCATGAACTGTTCTTCTTCGTCGGTCAGTGGATCTTCAGAGACTGCTTGACTGTATGAAGGACAGAACAACTGTGTACATTCTTGGCTCTGTCCACGATCGAGGTAATACTGGAAGTACAGGCCTTGATAAGTGATATCCGTGGGTGCTGGAAGATACCCATTTTCAATATTATCCCGGAAATTCTGGATATCCTGAGCGCCTCCGGCTGTCAGACCAAGGTCACCGCTCCCTGCTGCATCACCAGCTGCATTCCCAGCACTCATCTGAGCCTCAGCTAGTGGTTGTCTCATCATCGACATGTAGAAATACGGTATCGAAAGGGCAGATAACGGAAGAACTGCGGTACCTGGCCCCATAAATGGTACACCAGCGATCAAGCCAAATACAGACTGTCCTGGTATATGAAATGCAAAACTGAATGCCTCTATATCCCGTTCTGTATCAGACCGTGAGAACTGCCAGTCATCGATTTTCTCGCCGACCAGGCTATCAATTCCATAGATGGTCGGTCCGACCTCATCCGTACTTAATACATCGCCAGCTCCTGCAACTAGTAAAACAAGGATAGCCGCTATTTTGAACGTCTCAGTGTTCATATCTATCTCCCCCAAGTTCGAGGTAGACAGAGCTCACAACTGCCATACTATAGATCATACCAATAGACATACCGATGGTACCGATGATGTCGAGACCGAGATATGCCGGTCCCATGCTCAATACACCATTCAAGACAAACAAGATAACTAACAAGACAAGGAGCCGAAGCCGATTCCCACGTGCAAGCCCCCAGCTGTGTTTCAACGCAGCAATTGGTCCATGACCTTCAACTGCTACGGCAAACCCGTACATGAAACACGAGATTAGGATGAAAAGACCAGGGATCAGCAAGAAGACTGATCCGATCATCGTTGCCAGGACAAACAACACCCCGGCTCCAATCATCGAGAGGATTGCCCGGCCGATTCCGGATCGATAGCTTTCTTCTGGAATTATAGTATCATCCTCAAGAGTCACAATACGAATAGCAACGATAGAAGCACCGATCATGATGAGAACAGCAATGATACCCAATATGATAGCAAGCCATGTTCCGCCCGTGACTGTGAACTGCGCTGGAGAGACTGAAACACCGATCGAAATCAACGAGGAAGAAGCATAACTCATGAGATATTCGAATCCAACAAACAGACCAGTAAAGATAGCTATCAAGGTGATACTGTTCGATGACTGGATCCAATCAATGCCGTCCTGTAATACAGACCGCACGGAAAATGGCATAGATGCGATTATATTCTGCTTATATAAGAATGTTCTGCCTGATCTGTACGTCTGTTGATTCCATGAACCAAGCTGAGACAAGTTCTAAATACCGGCTATCGAATTCACCAGTATGACCGAGCCACCGGCATGGATCGATCACCTCTATGATGATCTCTGCGATGAAGGACAGAAACGACAGGAGGATGGTGAGATCGGTTGGGATCTAGAGATGGATTATCTCTTCCGGATCAATGATGATCAACCTGATCAGCGCGGAGCACTGACAGGTGATACATACCGTTCTACAGATCCTGACCTCTCTTTCGAGTACATCGGAGCAAGCTATTATCTAGCACTGGATGGTGAACCACTAGAAGAGACAGAGCATGACTATGGTCTCTGGTTCGATGTCATCGAGGGCAAACCTGCTGTTTCCCTTGACACAGATCTCCAGCTATGGGATATCGATCCATTATATCATGCTGTTGAATCAATCCTGACGACATATGACCAGGCGACGATCATCGGTGACCCTCAGACACCGGCCGAGAACCGGTCCTGATGGCACCGACAGCGTGTTGTATAAAAGACTCAACGTAGTACTGTTCATATCATGGACAAGGATGATATTGTTCCAGGGCCTGTAGCGGCTGAAAAAACTGAAAATGCTACTTCTGCCGAAAAAACATCGTTTAAAGGACTTCCAGACCGTATCGTATCCGCCCTACAGGCAAATGGGATAGATGGTCTCTATGCACACCAGAAACGGGCTATCGATTCATATCATGCTGGGGATAATATCATCGTTGCAACACCGACAGCATCCGGGAAAAGTCTCATCTATACGATCCCTGCTCTGGAGGCTGCCAAAGAACGAGATACTGTCCTGTATATCGCACCGATGCGTGCTTTGATCAATGATCAGGCTGGAACATTCGAACAGTACGCTTATGCAGCTGGGCTTTCTCCATCGATGATCGCTCGGTACACTGGTCAACTATCTTCGCATCAGAAACGTACAGTCAGAGACAAGGAACCACGTATTTTACTGACAACAGTCGATATGGTTCATTACTCCCTGTTGCCGTATGCCGAACAATCGACATGGTCGTGGTTCTTCGAGGCTCTGGACCAGATCGTGATCGATGAAATCCACACCTATCGTGGTGTCTTTGGGAGTCATGTATCGCTCTTGTTCAGACGACTTGAACGCATCCTCGACCGATACGGGCAAGATCCGGGGATGATTGGCTGTTCTGCTACCATCGGGAATCCGGAGGAACATGCACGACGGCTCACCGGTCGCTCTTCATGGACAACAATCACAGAAGACACGAGTGCCACAGGGGACAAACACTGGGTGATTGTTGACAATGATACATCACCACATCCCATCAGCAAGACAATCATGCAGCGGCTGGTCGATGATGGCTATCAGACCTTGGCATTCACACGGGCCAGACAGACAGCTGAACGGTATGCGCGGACCCTTGCAAGTGAGTATCGATCGGATGGTTATGCCTCCATGGCAGACCGGATCACGCCGTACCATGCTGCTTTGAGTGATGATGAGCGTGAAACGGTAGAAAAACAGATCAAATCTGGCAAAGCACAGGGTATCTGGTCGACGACCGCACTCGAACTCGGTATCGATATCGGTACACTCGATGCCGTTGTTCTCGACGGTTATCCCGGGAGTCGGATGCAGACACACCAACAGGCAGGCCGGGCCGGACGTGGTGATGATGAGAGTTTCGTGTTTTTGGTGCCCGGCCAGGACAATCTCGATCAGTATATGGCAGAAAACACAGACGAACTGTTTGCTGAGCCTGAAAAAGCCCAAGCAAACCCTGAAAACGATGCGATTCTCGATGATCACCTTGTCCAGGCGACACGAGAAGCACCACTGAGGACTGAGGAACTTGATGCATTTCCAATCGATGAAAACCGGCTTCAACAACTCCGTGATGCTGGACGGCTCAAACAACGAGATAATCGTTGGGTTCCGGCAGAGAAACAACAAGGAATGCCGTTTTCGCTCCGAAACATCGGTGATCGCAATGTGACTATCAGAACGACAAAGGGTGAGACCATCACATCATTATCCTATAGTGATGCCATCAATGACGTCTATCCTGATGCTGTCTATCTTCACAATGGACGCCAATATGTTGTTTCTGATTTCGATACGGTCCGTGATACAGTAACCCTGCAACCAGCAGAAGACGGACTTGATTATTACACACAGCCGACCACAGAGAAACAGATCACCGTCGAGTCACGATTAGCGGAACGTGAATATGAGACCGTAACTATCTTCCTGGCCGCTGTCGAGGTCCATGGTCATGTTGAAGGATATATCAAAAAGGACAAAGCCACGAATCAGACCCGACGACGAACAACATATACATCATCGAACAGATTACCATTTTCCTTTCACACGCGGGCCATCGGATTCGAGTTTCATGAGACGCCCTCTGTCGATACATTAGGTGATGGACTCCATGCGGCCGAACATGCCATGATCGGGATCATGCCATTATATCTACTCTGTGATCGTCGGCACGACCTCGGTGGCCTATCGACCGAACGCCATCAGTCCACAGGAAGCCCCTCAATATTCATCCATGAAGGCCATGATGGAGATGTTGGGCTTGTTACAGAAGCGTATGAGCTGCTTGATGATATCGTGACAGATGCAAAGACAACTATCACGACATGTGATTGTAAGAACGGGTGTGACAGCTGTATCTACTCCCCAACCTGTGGTAATGCGAACAATCATCTCAGTAAAGACGGAGGGCACCAGATCACAGCGTTTCTCGAAGACGTG
>JALIDO010000019.1 GCA_022865265.1 Candidatus Nanohalarchaeota archaeon QJJ-5 | reverse complement strand
CCGGTGTTCTGAAAGAACAACCACAAGACAATGACGAGAAACGCTATGACCTGTATATCGAAGGGAACTATCTCAACCCAGTCCAGCGAGAATTCGAAGAGATCGATATCGACCAGGAAGAAGAGGAAAAGATACAGGAACTTGCTGCACAGGAGGATATCTTCGATCAGATCGTGGATTCGATCGCACCCTCGATCCATGGTCATCGCCAGGTCAAAAAGGCAATCGCCTTGCAGCTGTTCTCAGGCAACCGGAAAGAACGGCCAGACGGTACATCAACCCGTGGCGACATCCACGTGCTGCTCATTGGAGAGCCAGGAACCGGAAAATGTGTCGCACCCGAGACAGAGATCCTCGATACTAATGGTAAGCCACATAAAATCGTCGATGTGGTCGAAAAGGAACTTGAGGCATCAGAATCTGTTGAAGCAGTCGACGACGGCGTCTATACTGAAACAACGATCGAGACGTTAGGAATCGATGAGGATGCCCAGACCGAGCAGAAAGAGGCCACAAAGGTGTGGAAACGAGAAGCGCCAGAAACCATGTACCGGATCCGGACCGAAAGCGGACGTGAACTCGAGGTCACTCCATCACATCCACTATTCGTTCCGTCCGGAGGCAAGATAAAGGCAGAGAAAGCCGAGAGGCTTAGGGAAGGAACATTCATTGCGGCACCACGCACGCTTCCAACCGATGGCGATGATAGGCTCGAGGCCACATATCGCAAATCGAAGGCCAACAATGCTATCACCCTCAACCCTCCAGAATCACTAAATAGCGGTTTTGGACGTCTTCTCGGCTATATAACGGCCGAAGGATATATTCAAACGACAGAATCCAATTCAAACACACTTTATATCACAAATGATGATGAGGAGATTCGACATGATATCAAGGAACAGCTAGAACGGCTCGGTGTGAACTGGACCGAACGTAAAAGTCACAAGGGCAAATCGGCGAAGGAAATACATACCAGTTCCTCCGAACTCATCAGTTTCCTTACCGAGATCGAGCCAGCACTTGCCGCACCCTCCTCGGAGCAACAAATCCCCGCTCCAATCATGCGAGCGCAGGAAGACGTCAAGCAAGGTTTCCTCAAGGCAGTCATAGATGCAGAAGGGACGGTCAGCAGAAATCAGCGAGAAATCGTGGTCGGATCAACTAGCAGACGACTTCTTCGACAGATCCAGCAACTATTACAGGAATCAGGCATCCAGTCACAGCTCAGAAAAAGGCCAGAGAGCTGGCGACTGCGCATCAGCGGGAATGATATGGAGTATTACATGGACGAAATCGGGTTTGTGACCGGCCGGAAAAGTACAAGAGGGCACCAGTATGAAAGCCCGACCAATACGAACAAAGATGTCGTTCCGGCCGTTGGCCCGCGGCTCAGATCGGTTCGTACCCGGCTTGGTATGACCCAGCACGACTTCTCGATCAGCCGCGGTGCCTATCAGCACTATGAACGCGGTGACCGGAATCCAAGTCTTTCGTCGTTCAAGACAGTCATCAAAGACTTCAGAGACCGCTATCAGACACTCCAATCATACAAAGAACAGCTCAAAGACCCCTCATGGGAGAAAATCCAGGTGATTCGTCAGAATCTCGGTGTCAGCCAGCAAGAGATAGCCAGTGCCCGTGGGATCGAACAAACACTGATATCACAGTACGAACAGGGCGCTATCACTCAGAAAAACGAACCGCTACAGGAAAAGGTGGCAGCCGAGCTCCAACAGACCATCACAGAGATGCAGAGCGTCAAACCTCATATCGATGATCTGGAACGGCTCGGCGAGGCCGATATCTACTGGGACCGGATCGAGCGAATAGAAGCCGTTGAACCAGACTATGATTATGTCTATGACCTCGAAGTCCCAGCCCATCACAACTATGTTACAAACGGTATCATCTCTCACAACTCGCAGTTGCTAAAATACACTGGGAACCTTGCTCCAAAAGGGAAATACGTAGTAGGAAAGTCCGCAACAGCCGCCGGTATCACCGCAACAGCGATGAAAGATGAGATCACGGATGGCTGGGTGCTTGAGGCAGGAGCACTCGTGCTGGCAAACAAAGGCCTTGCCACGATCGACGAGATCGATAAGATGTCCGATGAAGACCGGTCCTCGATGCACGAAGCGATGGAGCAGCAGTGTTTTGCCCCAGATACAAAAGTAGAACTCAGTAACGGAACTGAAAAAGAAATAGGGGCTCTTGTTAACAACAGAATAGCGAGATTAGAGACTGTGGAGAAAGAAAATGAAAAAGAAATCGCCGAACTAGATGGCTCCTTAACAGTACGGTCGGCAGATATGGAAAATGGTACACTCCAGACCGCCGACGTATCCGTAGTCGGACGGCGACCTGCTCCTCAAACAGTATTCCTAATAGAAACCGAAGACGGTTCACAACTGGAACTAACCCCCGAGCATCCGGTCTTCTGTTCTTCTGAGCCTGCCAAAACAAAACCAGCAGAAAAGCTGGAAAAAGGAGATGAACTGCCTTGCCCCGGAGATGAGAATAATATCAAATGGAAAGAAATCGTCGATATCTCAACAGTCAACCCGGATTACGATTACGTTTATGACCTGACCGTGCCAGGGACCAACTCCTTTATCGCTGAAAATACTGTCGCCCACAACAGTATTACCGTGTCCAAAGCCAATATACAGGCGACTCTACAGTGCCGGACCAGTATACTTGCAGCCGGAAACCCTAAATTTGGACGCTTCGATCCATACAAGCCTGTCGGTGAACAAATCAACATTTCGGACACATTGCTCTCACGATTCGATCTCCTGTTCCCAGTGAAAGATGTACCAGACCGGTCGAAAGACGAGAAACTTGCCGGCCATATCATCTCCATGCATACAAATCCAGAAGAACATACCGGCCTGATCGAACAGGAACAGCTCCGTAACTATATTGCATACGCGAAACGCCATTCGAAACCAGCACTCAGTGAAGCAGCACAACAGCAGCTGAAAGACTTCTATGTCAATACACGAGAACAAGGCGGAAGCGGAGAAGACGGTCTATCGAAAGTCCCTATCACTGCACGACAGCTCGAAGCACTTATACGGCTCGCAGAAGCCTCGGCAAAGACCCGCTTGTCGGATACCGTTGAAGAGAAAGACGCCCAACGGGCCATCGATCTACTCACATACTCCCTGAAACAGATCGGTGTTATCGATGAATCAGGCGAGTTCGATATCGATAAACTCGAGACCGGCATGTCATCAGAAGACCGGAGCCGGATGCAGATCATCATGAGTATCATCTCAGAACTGGGAGGCGACAGTGGCGATGCAGTACCGGTCGAAGATGTGCTCGCACAGTGTGAAGAAGAAGGCCTGAGCGAAGACGAAGCCGAAGAGATCATCGATGAACTCAAACGCGATGGCGAGATCTACGAACCAAAGAACGGCCATATCGGCACCATATGAGGAATCACCAATGCCAGATCGAAAACGCATGACAGCACGACGGATAACCCTTGACGACATCACAAACGGCGATTACCATACACAGGAAGGATTCAATCCCAATTACATCATCACACCACGTGGTATCAAAGCCTCACGCCTTTCCACGATCGCGACCGTTGTTGATACATTCATCAACGATGATGAGAGCTATGGTGCCTTGACCCTGGATGATGGAACTGACACCCTGCGAGCAAAATATTTCCAGGAACTAGATGCGATGGAGGACATCGAGGAAGGAGATATCATCGAGACCATCGGCAAGGTACGAGAATACGATGACGAGCTGTATATCCAGCCAGAACACACGATCAAGCGGACGATGAAACATGAACTACTCCATACCTTAGAAGTCGAACATCTCCGCCGCCGCTGGCAGGAAGCTGTTGAGACCGCACAGCAGATGCAGGACGAAGGAAAAAGCGAACAAGATATCATCGAAGAACTGAAAGGCCATGGCCTTGAACCAGACGATGCCGAAGCGGTCCTGACCTATATCGATCCAGACGAACAATTCAGCACCGGCGATGATATCGAAACAACACAGGAACCACAGAGCCCGGAGGAAGAAACACGTGCAACGATGCAGCAGCAAGACCAGGACGAACAGGAAGAACACGAAGAACAGATCGTCCTCGGGCTCATCGAACAACTGGACGAGGGCGATGGTGCTGAATACAACGATATCATCGACCAGTCAGACCTGAGCGAAGAACGGATCGAGTCAGTTATAAATGATTTGCTCTCAGATGGAACATGTTACGAGCCAAAACCAGGCCGGATCAAAAAACTGTGATACACAATGGATGACTACGACGAAATGCTGGATGATGCACACGAGAACATGCCCGAAGAAGTCTTCGAAGAAGCCCGGTTCGAGATACCTGAAGCCGAGACCCGGAAAGAAGGCAACAAAACAATCCTCACCAACTTTGCCGATATCGCCGAGACACTGAACCGGGACCACGATCACCTGTCCAAGTTCCTCCAGGGCCAGCTTGGAACAGCCGGTCATATCGATGGGAAACAACTCGTACTCCAGGGCAAATCTCGTCGCGGCCTGATCAATGCAAAGATCGAACAGTACACAGACACATATGTGATCTGTGACGAATGTGGACGACCAGACACCAGTCTCAGGAAAGAAAAAGGCGTCACGATAATGAAATGTGAAGCCTGCGGTGCCAGGGACAGTCTTGACGAATAGCCCTACATTTTAAAGCCATCCAGGACAGATACAGCCTTATGACCTACCTGATGAAGTGCCACCGGAACCCGAAAGGGAAAGTTGTTGCTGCATGTGATCCAGACCTGCTCGGACAGACATTCACCGACGGTGATATCTCATTGACCGTCGATGCATCCTTCTACGATGGGGAAGAAGTAACACTAGATGCAATCCTCGAAGAACTGACCAGTGCAAAGACCGGCAACTTCGTCGGGCCGACACTGATCGAAGCACTGCTTGCAGAAGGCCTGATCAGAGACGATCAGATCAAACACATCGATGGCACACCGCACAGCCAAGTATTCTATCTCTGAACAGTACCATGGATCAGTTCTGCCCGAAATGTGGTGCTAGTATCGATACACCACTTGGACCGAAAGGCCTGTGCAAGGACTGTTACAGGAAGCGCCATGACCTTGTCGATCTACCTGATGAAATCAGATTCGACCAGTGCAGCCAGTGTAATGATTACAAGATAGAGAATACCTGGAATGAGTTTACCGGCACACAGGACATGATCTTCGATCTGTTGAAACCACATGAAGACGAATCCGTCGAAATGAGTGCGTCATATCAGACCAAAGGCGAGACATACATCGTCAATGTCATGATGATCGATGAGATCGACGGCAAACAGGTCGAACAGACCCAGCGTGTCAAACTTGTTCCAGAAAAGACCCAGTGCCCGACATGTGCACGATTCCAGGGCGGCTATTATGAAGCCATCGTCCAGCTCAGAGGCACCATCAGCGAAGCACAGTTCGGTGAATTGATGGATGCTGCAGCAGACCTTACAAACAAGGACAAGAACCATTTCATCAGCAACGTCGAACAGCGGGACGGCGGCTATGATGTCTATGTCTCATCACAGGCCATGGCCAACCGGATCATCGACCAGCTCAAAGACCATGCGAACGTGGATATCACACGATCAAGGGAACGTATCGGTGAGAAAGACGGCGAACCAGTCTTCCGTAACGTGATCAGTGCCCGTGTCTCATGACGCATATCGTAGACCATTGAAGACAGGCTCTTCACCCGCATAATCGAACCATTGTTGCTCTCCCTTTGCTTCCTCATACAGTGTCTCAGCGTCGAGCCCATAGATATCGATACGGTACCGTTCACCATCATCGATCCCGACTTCAGAATAGATCTCGGCCCATGCATACGCAGCATCCGCACCATACATGCCAGATCCTGCATTATACTGGCGATCTGAGGATGAACCGTCCATACTATCAAGTTCCCCATCCAGATCGATCCCCTGCGCGGCAAGAACCGCCTTTGCTCGCTGTGTTTCCGCAGGCCGGAAATAACGCCCCGCATCATTTGGATCAAATGCATTCGTAAGACATTGAACCACGCCTTCCATCGTGGTCTCGTCCTCATATGCTATCATGCGATCGACCGTCGCTGCCACATCATGCTCCATACCCGAGGAACGAAGTGCCGTATCGAGTTGATCACGCTCAGCAAGCCCGTGTATCCCTTCATGGATCGTAGCATTGAGCTTCTCATCACCAGCAAGGTATAGAAAGTCATCATCAAGCAGGAGCTCGATAGAAGTATAACTCCCCTTCTGAACATGGCGCATTGCTGCTGGCACGTGAGCAGGGAGATCTTCAGCAACCACATCATCAAAAACCTCCGTAAGATCGACATCAAGCACCGTATCTGCCTGCTCAAGATACTGCTCACCGAGATCTTCCAGATCCGTTCTTGCCTTTCTCATCGAACTGATCATCAATCCTACATGGTCAGACCGCATCTATATGCCTTCCGCCCACCAATGATATACAAGACAACCTAGAGAAGGAACACAACGACCGCAGCCACGCCAAGAACAAGACCACGCTTTCGAGCCCACTCCCATTGATCGACCAGTGTCTGTCGCCGATCACGAACAGAACCATGCCGGAGATCGATCGACCCATCCGGACGCCGGACACTATCCATCTGCGTCATCTTACCGAAGAGATGGACCATCGTACCAGCTTCAAGCAACTGCTCTTTGACACGCACAGGCCCTGAAATATCATGCACCGATTCTAATCTATCGATAAACTCCGTGATACGACGTTCTCGTTGATCATCAAACGATCCTTCATCCCCATTTGATACCGCAAGCTCATATTCGTGGATCGGTGCCTCCGCATCGATCAGATCACCATCAACCCCATCTTGGAGCTCGATCGTGCCACCTGATCCTTCGATCCGGACACCATCTGCCGCAGAGATATCTTCAGCCAGGATGACATTCTGCTCACGGTGACGAACACCCAGAACACGATAAACGACCCCTGGAACCTGTTCACCACTGATAGGCGCTGTTACACGATCATCAGCATCAGCCACACGACCCTCCCAGACAGCCGAACCCCGATCAGATGGATCAATATCCTTGTAGCGACGAAGAGGCCACCACCATCGAAGACCCCAAACGAAAAGCGCCAAAGACCCACCAGCTAACGCATACACCAGACCGAGCTCTGCTCGGATCATATCTCCTTCTGCAAGCGACTGTGTGATCATCAAGATACCTGGTAGTGGAAGAAACACAGCGATAATACGGCCCATATATCGGAGCGTCCGATTACTGATCGAAGCCATCGATGTGACATAAAACACAGATCCTATAAAAAGCCATTATCCGATGAGCCCGACCAGGATACCGACAACAAGAAGCGGGGCACCTTTCCGCCATGCCCAGTCCCATTTCTCCTTCAACCGTTCACGATGAGCCCCAACCGTTCCCCGCCGGAGATCGACCGACCCATCCGGCTTCCAGTTCCCATTGCTGGAACGTTGCATGGAACCGATGATATGGACTTGTTCTCCTGCTTGAAGCGGCTGTTCTTTCAGAATGAGCGTCGTCACCCCTGAAAGCGCACCCTGCTGTTGGGTGCCAAAGACCTCATTGATGAATGAGGCCGTCCGACGATCGACCGGATCATCGTATTGTCCTGGATCAGAATCACCACTGACCTCGAACAATGGGATATCATCCTGCAAGATGATACTGTTCGATGCTGTCTCGACCAGCGGGTCGAAGAGATCGCCTTCGATTGTGACAGGAAGTTCGATCATCCCATTCCGTGTTTCTATCCATACAGCATCATGTGCATTGATCGCCTCCCCCATGGTCGAGGCAACCTCTTTCTTCCGACGTTTACTGACACGGAAGACACAACCCGGGACCGTCTCCTGATCGATGACAGTCGTGACCGGTTCATCATCCTGCATCACACGGCCCTCCCAGACCTCGGAGGTGCGATCGGCAGGGTCCAGTGATCGATAATGTCGAAGACGCCGGTAGTATTTACTCCCATACAGGAGAAATGCTCCTCCACTAAATGCAAGTGTGAGCGAGAGCCCATAGATTGATCGTCCGATATCGCCCATCGCAATCCCTTCGAAAAGTGTTATTACACCTGCAAGCGGGAACAGGACGAGCAAAATGTATCCCATTAGTGTGAACGCTCTGGCAAGCTTATCAGCCATCATAATAGTACAACCACATTACAATCATATACAAGCCCACCGGCTTAAAAAACCTCATACCCCATCTAATCCCTATGGGTAACGACGATGATGAAGGTGTAGGACGTGTCAGGACACCTGATGATGGCGAACACCTGGCCGTCGTGCTGAACAAGATGGGCTATGGCCGGTTCAAACTGTATTGTACAGATGAAAAAGAACGGATCGGCCGCATCCCAGGAAGCAAGCGACGTGAGATGTGGGTGAAAGCAGATGATGTCGTCCTGATCGAGCCATGGGACGTTCAGGGAGATGAGAAATGCGATATCATCTGGCATTACTCCAATGCACAGAAAAACTGGCTCGAGGAGAAAGGCTTCCTTGATGAAGTAACAGACTTCTTATGAACAAGAAGCACCATATCACCGCTACACGCGTTGCAGCAGTACTTTTCGTAACTGTTACACTTCTTTTATCGATCGGACAGAACCTGTCCCGGCTCCAGTTCCCTCCGTGGGAGACCTGCTGGACACATAGCTTCACGATGATGACAGTCTGTCTTAGTTTCCTTGATGTCGTGATCACGACCCTTTCGACACCATTGACACTCATCCCAATACTGATCATCACTGCATTAGTGACCGAGGCCTACGTGAAACGAGAGGCGATCAGAACCCATTTCCTCGATACGGACGATGACTGATCACATGAATTTATCTTTGTAGATGATATAGAGCCCCGCAGGGAGCAACAACGATCCAGCAATACCGATCGATGCATCAAACGCGATCGGGACCGAGCCCAGTCCTAACAGGACAAACATGATACCGACAAACATTCCAGGGCCATCTGGAGCCTCGGGCGTTTTAGTATCCGCATCCAGGAAATCATCAGGATTTTTCTCCTCGAACTCCTCCTGGAATGATTCGAGCTCATCAGGATCGACCTCAGGCATCACCTTCGCCGCATACCCGCAGTTTCCACAACGATAGCCATAATCAAGCCCCATCATTGCAGCAACACCGACACTGTCTCGAGAAACATCTGAAGACCCACAGTTCGGACAGACCTTGACACCAACCATACAGTGAAAATAGTCCCGGCCGAGCCTTATATGCATGTACGACATCTGGCATGATTCAGATGCGAAAAAGAACTTCCAGAACGTCCTTGATCGCAATACACTACGGACCTTATTCGATCTTGCCGACGATAACCAGTTCCAGACCCTGCATGGTTTCATCAAGACCGGAAAAGAATCAAACGTCGCCGTTGCAGAGACCGAAGACGGCGATTACCGTGCTGTCAAGATATACATGACCGAAGCAGGAAATTATGAAGCGAAAGAGACCTATCTTATGAACGATCCACGCTTCCAGAGCATCGGTAACAGCCAGCCCGCGATCATCGAGGCATGGTGCAGCAAGGAGTTCAAGAACCTGAAACGGGCCACACGGGCCGGCATCCCTGCACCAGAACCATATGGTTTCCAGGATAACGTCCTCATCATGGAGTTCATCGGCGACACACGCCACCCTGCCCCCCGTATGGTCGATGTCTCCTTCGAAACCATCGACCCAGTCATCGACATGATCATCGACCATGTGCGAACACTCTGGCAGGACGAAGACATGGTCCACGGCGATCTCAGTCCTTTCAACATCCTCTGGCACGAGCAGCCCTACCTCATCGACTTCTCACAAGCCATCCTGACCGGCCATCCGCTTGCGAATGAGCTTCTTGAACGTGACATCGAGAACCTCTGTGATTATCTCGAACGACAGTACAACACGACATACGAAGCAGCAACACTCCTTGACCAGATACGCGACTAACTGTCGTCACCGAGGAATCCTTAAAAAATTAACAGAGCATATCTTAATTATTATGTCAGATGAGACAATCAAGCGTATTTACAATACACTCGACGAGACCCACCAGAATCCTGTACACCAGCAGGATCTAGACTATCCTGTCTTAGGCGGTGTTGATAAACTAGATATCAGTCCAGCAGACCGCCATATCCTCGAAGAAGAATACAGCGATCTTACAGGCCTCATCGATTCATACCAGATGACCGTAGAACATGTCAATGCCGTCGCAGAGAATTACAATGACCGTGCAGAAGCAGCAACAGAAGCACTACCAGACGACATGGTCCGAGACGGCTTGTCGACACAGCTCGTCTATGAAAAAGACGGTCAAGAAGAACGAATACTCTCCCGACAATTCTTCCGACACATAGAAGAAAATCTACGTGGACAAGATGAACGGATGCTTGCTGATTACGTCGCTCAGGAGTTAGAAGACGGCGAAGCGATGGTCGCGAGCTGGGAAGACACCGCCGACGACTGGAACCATCAGCTCTATGCAGCAGCAGAAGAACACGATCTCACCGATTCACTATACACTGTTCGAACAGTACTCGGCCAGTATAAGGACCAGGGCAATCTGCTACGACGAGAACTTGAGACCAAGCTGGAAACAGACGACGATGACGGCTGGCTTGACAAGCTGCAATCCTTGAATCCACTTGCTGGCGGCGATCTGTACTACTAAGATAGACGCCGATTCATTTATCAACGTCAGCTAGCAAAACACATATCGGAACATGAAAGTCGTACGCATACCTGAAGAACGTGTTGGCGCTCTCATCGGAAGCGATGGCGACACAAAAGAACAGATAGAAGAACTGACAAATTCTGAACTGGATATCGACGATGCAGAAGTCACAGTTGAATCAGACGACCCACTCGAAGAACTCCGGGCACAGAGTATCGTGAAGGCCATCGGCCGAGGCTTTGGTATCGAAGCAGCACTACGACTGCTCGAAGACAATGCCATCCTTGCTGTCATCGATATCAGTAACTTCACAGAAACATCGAACGGCAAAGAACGACTTAAAGGACGTGTCATTGGCCATAACGGCGAATCGAAGGAACATATCGAAAACACGACCGATACCGAACTAGCAATCTATGGCAAGACCGTCAGTATCATCGGTAATGCAGCAAATGTCGAAATAGCGAAGAACGCTGTCGAAATCCTTCTCGATGGAAGCAGCCACGGTACAGCCTGGCAGTATATCGAACAGAACCAGCATAAACTTGCCACGCAGCCAGTGCGCTGATCCGGCCAGATCAGCAGTCCAAGGTATTTAAACCTTGCAACAGCATGCTGAAGCAGAACATGGCCTGTTGATAAACCAGTTTCTGGCCTGAACAACGATCCAAGTCCTTATGGTGTACAGAAATGGCAGAACAACATAGAGAAATATCCGTAGCAGAATTCTTCGAGAAAAACCGACATCTACTCGGTTTCAGCAACCCACAGAAAGCTATAATCACCTGTATCAAAGAAGCCGTGGACAACGCACTCGATGCCTGTGAGGAAGAAAACATCCTCCCAGAAATCCATGTCACCATCGATGAGGTCGGCGATGAAAAGCTCCGATGGCAGGTAAAAGACAATGCCGTCGGCATCGATAAAGACGTCATCCCGAACATCTTCGGCAAACTCCTCTATGGATCGAAGTTCCACAAACTGCAGCAGTCACGAGGACAGCAGGGCATCGGTATTTCTGCCGCCGGTCTGTACGCCCAGCTGACAACCGGTAATCCGGTCAAGATCTACTCGAAGAAGAAAGGCAATGAAGATACTCACATGTTCAAGGTCCGGATCGACACACAGGAGAACGAACCAGAAATCATCGAAGACCGTATCGTCGATGATTACGAGTTCGAACATGGAACCTCCATCGAGATGGATGTCGAAGCAAAATACACACGCGGCCACCACTCAGTCAAGAACTATCTCAAGCATACGGCAATCATGAACCCGTATGCACGTATCGTGTTGACCGAACCAGACGGGAACACGATCGAGTTCCCACGCGTCTCGAAAGACCTTCCACCACAGCCAAAAGAGATCAAGCCACACCCTCACGGTGTCGAGCTTGGTGTATTAATGCGGATGATCCGGAACACAGATTCAAGAACCATCAAAAGCTTCATGCAGAACGAATTCACCCGTGTCGGGCGGACATCAGCTGATGATATCATCGAGAAGACCGAACTATCAGGAAAAGAACGACCCTCGACCCTCGAGAAAGACCAGATGGAAACACTACTCGAGGCCATGCAATCGACCAATCTACAGAACCCACCGACCAACTGCCTCTCACCGATCGGTGAAGACCTCCTGGAACGAGGCCTCAAGAAAGAACTCAATCCAGAATTCGTCGCCTCAGTCACACGGAAACCGAGCGTCTACAGAGGGAACCCCTATCAGATCGAAGCCGCGATCGCATATGGCGGTGATATCAAAAACGAGGGGACATACAATGTACTACGATACGCCAACAAGGTCCCACTCCTCTATAAGAAATCCTCATGCGCCACGACCAAGGCGATCCGGGATACAGACTGGTCACGGTATGGCCTGTCCGAATCAGGCGAACGACCACAGGGCCCAGTCTATATCCTGATCCATATGGCCTCCGTCTGGGTTCCATTCACTTCAGAGGGTAAAGAAGCAATCGCGAACTATCCTGAGATCGTCAAAGAGATGAAACTTGCCGTTCAGGATGTCGGACGGAAGATGAAACGACATATCTCCCAGAAACGGAAAGAAAAAGTCCGCAGGAAAAAGCGCAAGAAGCTCAATGCATATGGTCAGATCCTTGCACCCTCGCTGGCACGACTTGCAGGCTCTGATGAACAGCAGATCCAAGAAAACCTGACAGAAATGCTCCACGACGAATACGGAGAACCGGAGGATGCGTGATAGACAATGCCGAACCTAGAACATGATGATGAAGTCCTAGAAAAGCTCGAAAGTCTTGGCGACCAGCTCATCGAGCAGATCGAAAACCAGGAAAACCCCACGATCGAGAAACCTGTCCGATCACGCTCGAACGTCGAGTTCGATGAAGACAACGAACTCCTCCGGCTCGGCGATTCGATGAGCTCCAGATACTTCATGAACATCGGCCATGCCCGCAAGTTCATGCAGACCATCATGATTGCCTCCAAGTGCAAAGAACTCATTAACGAAGGCCGAACAGCCTCCGTTCGAGAACTGTACTACCAGCTCAAGCGAACAGTACCGGGCCTGGATGAGAATACATTAGAAGATCAGGACGAGTCTGACCCCGTCATCGTCGATCTCGAGACAGCACTTGATGTCCTGCGGGAACATCTTCACCTTATCGCTGAACCGAAAGGACGATTGTTCGGTCCATTGACTATCGAAGACGAAGGCGACCAGATCAACTGTCTCCAGCTCGGAAAATCCGGACTGGGTGTACCAAGTATCGTGGACGACTACAAGTTCGTCGAACACGATGCCGATTATGTCCTTGTCGTCGAAACAAGTGCAATGGCCGCACGACTTGTCGAAGAAGACTTCCACAAAGAACACAACGCAATCATCCTATCAGCCGGCGGACAGCCATCACGAGGCGTACGACGTCTGACACGGCTCCTCCACGACCGCCTCGATCTTCCTGTCTATATCTTCACCGACGGCGACCCGTACGGATATTACATCTATTCTGTCCTGACCGCAGGAAGCATGAACCTGGCATTCGAGTCCAAACGACTCGCAACACCAGAAGCCAACCTTATCGGGATGACAATGCAGGATATCGACGCATATGGGCTCGAAAACGTCACCGAGAATCTCAAAGGCAAGGCTCCCGACCAGTCAGGCGGCCCGACCGCTGACTACAAACGGGCCAAAGACATGATGGGCTATGAATGGTTCCAGAAAGACGCATGGCAGCAGGAACTCCAGACCATGATCGACCGCGGTATCCGTGTCGAACAGCAGGCCCTTGCAGCCAACAACCTCCAGTTCGTTGCCGAGACATACCTACCAGAGAAGATCAACGAAGGGAACTTCCTTCCATGATCCGGTCACCAGCATGACCCCAGGCCCACCCGGTAATCCCTGCGGCATACATGAACACGATAGCCCAAAGCGGGAGTAAGCCAGCGATAGCATACATACCGATCCCTGGCTCCAGATACGAAACAGCGACAGGTCGCCATTCCAGAATAATACGGACAAGCCGCCAGGCCATCCCGGCTCCGATGACCACAAGCAACAACAGGGCACTGAACGGACCGACACACCAGATACGATACTGACGGTCTGTAAGAAGCCCTATCTTTTTCTCAAAGTCTAGCAACGACCAGAACGATTTTCCCTCGAGCTGTTCGATGACCGCTGCCGGGACGAACGAAAGAACCACCGCGATCAGCAACACACCAATCATAGCCCCACCGATCCCTGTTCCGCCGATGACAAGCACCCATGCGATACTGAGCACCAGTCCGCCATAGACCGACACAAGCACGAATATCCGGACCCACCGACGATCACGATCCGAATCAAGCATCTGATCGACATGTACACCGATATCACGCATCACAATGAGTACAACACACCCGAGCACGAGCACAAATGCCCCTGCCCCTAT
>JALIDO010000018.1 GCA_022865265.1 Candidatus Nanohalarchaeota archaeon QJJ-5 | reverse complement strand
CCTTCCACAGGTGCGACATTCAGAGACCGGTATGTAGATGCCAACTATACCTGCCGCATCAATCTCGACGATCGGGAACAGATCGCAGTCGGTGGTGAAAATATAGGTCGTACATACTGGCGTGAACATACAGACGTGGATGGAAAAACAGCATACTATGCGACACCGTCAGAGCTCGCACAAGGCATCGTCTCCCAGTGGAATGCCTCAGAACAACATCGTGAAGCGATCCTCCAGCCATACTGGGATGATGAGGGGATCGGTGTGGTCCGTGATGGTGCATCGGTGTATGTTACCCAGAACTTCTGCTAGCCGTAATACATCGTATTACTTTTAAGCCTTGGTGATAAAATCAGCCACGATGCAGTACCTGATCAGTTATGATATGAACGGCCCGCTCACACGGACCGATACCTCGGAGCTCATACCACACGAGGGCGTCAAAGATGCCTTCGACCGACTGCCGTATGAGGATGCGGACATCGAGATCGTTATCAACTCTGGCTATGATATAGAGACACTCAGACATTTCCGCGACGACGTACTCGAGCAGGACGACATCCATCTGATCGGTGAAATGGGGTCTGTCTACGATCATGACGGCGACCTGGAACAGGTCTTCCCCGATGAGCCCGAACAGGATATGATCGATCTGAAACGCCGGCTGTACCAGGAAGCTGCAGCACAAAAGCGTAAGCTCCACGAACAGGGAAATTATTCATCGACCGTCGGCTGCACGCGGATCGAAGCAGAAGGATCACCCACCGACCCACGTGGTGAGGTCTACAAGCATCATGCCTTCGATCCGGCGGTCGAGACAGAAGATATCTATACAGCACTACCAGATGATCGGTTCACATATGATGGCGACCATATCACCTTCGACCCTACAGATGATACTGCAATCAAGGCCCTCTCTGACACATTACGGTACGAATATACGTTCACCGGTGTTCGTTTTCATGAGACCGAGGAAGGTATCGGTTTCTACCGTGATACCGAGGATGCACCGATCACACGCGACCAGGCCCACGGATTCATGGAACAGGTACTGGATGAGACAGATTGGCAGTACCAGCACAATCCCGATTGGGGGACAGACTATATGAAAGACCTCGAACTGTCGAAACAGCATGGTGCCACCCAGCTCGCGACAGCACTGTTCGATGCAGACCCACAGATCATCCATGTCGGGGATAAACCTGGCGATGTGATGAACGGTGATGCTTCATTCTATGCGATCGAGGGAAGCGAAGCACAACAGTACTGTGAACGATATGATATCTCACATACTGTCGTTTCCGATGGTGTCGAATTTACAGACCACGTTTTAGCCCTCACAAAAGCTGATGAATGAGACATCATGGCCCCGATAAGGGTTAAAAACATGACCACCTATAGCTGTATTGCGTACCGATGTCTTCCGCTGATATCTGTGTGATAACACCGACTGTTCGGAATCCCGAGTTTATCGAAACCTATGTAGAGAATGCAAAGGAGCATGGATTTGACCTCGATCGCCTGTTCATCGTGATGGTCACAGAAGACTTCTGTGAGAAAGACGAAATGCGGGCGATGCTCGATCGTCTTGGTGTCGATGGTGCGGTCTTTGGCGGGACAGAACGTGATCGATGGTATGAGGAAAACGGGATCGGCGAGTATGCAGACATCGTTCCGGCAGCCTCGCATGCAGAGACCAGTTTTGGACTATTGTATATGTGGGCGAACCCACAGTTTGATTACGGGATCTTCCTGGATGATGATACTGAGCCACATCCGGACTTCGATTTCTTCGGAGATCACCTCGATCATCTCGGTGCCACGAAGACGGTCGAACACGTGGCCTCTGATGAGAACTGGGTCAATGTCCTGTACCAGAACATCGAAGAACATGGACTGTACCCACGCGGCTATCCATATTCGGCGATGGATGAAACCATCGCGACCAAGGAAGATGAGACCAGCGAGATCATCGCCTCACAGGGCCTCTGGACCAATATCCCGGACCTGGATGCTGTCCGTATCCTGATGGACGGTGATCTCAAAGGACAGGCACAGACACTGACAGATACTGATGATTTCTCTCATAATTTCGCAGCAGCAGAAGGCAACTATCTCACGGTCTGTTCGATGAACCTGGCCTTCCAGCGTGAAGTCATCCCTGCCTTCTACCAGTTCCCGATGGATGATAATGAATGGGATATCGGCCGATTCGATGACATCTGGTCAGGCCTGACACTCAAAAAAGCAGCAGACATGCTTGATAAAAGCATCATCAACGGATTTCCGCTCTGTATCCACAACAAGGCCGAACGAAGTACCTTCTCTGATCTGAATAATGAAGTTCCAGCACTTGAACTGAATGAACACTTCTGGGAAGCCCTGGCGGAAGCACCTGAAACAGCAGAAGACTACATCGATGCCTATGAGAAGATGATCGATGCAGTAGATGCATATGACTTCTCCGACTATGCAAACGATGATTTCATCGATTTCACAGTCGAAAAGATGAAACGTTGGCTTGCAGCGATCAAGGAACTCGATAGGGAATGACGATGGCACCAGCGAGACGTGACCTGGATGTGCTCGGGAAACTGCACAGGAAGTCACGTAAGCTGGAGACCCTCACGGATGATGATTCTGCACTGAACAAATACCTGAAGCTGTTCAACATCGGTGTGCCGATGCGTGCAGCATTGTTGTCTGTCGAATCTATCGATAAGGAACCAGAAAGTATCTTCTCCTATGACTGGCAGAACCTCATCATCCTGGATGGCTGTCGGTATGATACCTATGTTGATGTGGTCGGTGAAGCAGAACCACGTATCTCGAAAGGAAGCATGAGCAAGGACTTCGTCCGGAAGAACTTCTCAGACGGAGATTTCAGCGATATCGTCTACATTACGGCCAATCCTTATTTCTATCACGAGAAGTTCAAAAGCCTCACCGGGCGTGATGTCGAGGACACGTTCCATGATGTCTTTCACACCTATATCGATGGCTGGAACGATGATGAGAATACCGTGCTACCGGAAGCGGTCCTTGCAGATGTGAAAGAGGCACAGCGACGGTATCCGGAGAAACGGAAAATCGTCCACTTCATGCAACCCCATCACCCATTCATCGGATTCGAGCTTGCAGAGCACGGGTTCGGCGATATCACGGAAGATGATGTCTTCGTGAATGAGTGGGATCTCGCGATGCGTGGTGAACTTGATCATGAGACCGTACAAGATGCGTATCGATCAAATCTCGAACGGGTCATGCCCTATGCAGAGAAGGTGGCCGATGCAGTGGACGGGACCACGATGCTGACAGCCGATCATGGTAATCTTCTCGGCGAGAATGGACTCTACTGGCATCCACCACGCAGCAAGGCCAAAGCATTACGGAAGGTGCCGATGACTGAGCTGTAGACAACAAAAGGACCGTGTTCAGCAATGGACCTCATAACAAAACTGAAGAACAACAAAGCCGTCTGGTTCCTGCTTTCTACTGTTATTCTTGTCGCTCTTGTCTATTTTGTCGATCACAGAGAACTTGCGATCACCCTTGCAACATCTGATCTACAGTTCGTCGCCCTGGCTATCGGTAGCGGTCTTGTCACATTGTTGATGTGGTCGATCGTGTGGCACCGGTTCTTCAGCATGCTCGAGATCCCGATGCCTTTTCAACGCAGTGTGACGATGTTGCTGGCCGGGTTCTTTCTCAATGCATTGACACCACTGGGCAGGTTCGGTGGTGAGCCATTTATCGCACACCTGATCGGTTCGAAGACCGATGCGACATACCAGCAGGCACTTTCGAGTGTCTCATCGGCAGATCTATCGAATGCGATACCGTTCATTACCTTCGGAACCCTCTCTGTCGCATACATGGCCATCTTTCGCACACTCGAAGGGATGATCGCAGATATCGCATTTCTCGTGATCGTGCTGTTGTTCGTGACGATCCTTGTCACCTATCTCCTGTGGTTCGATGGTGCGCGCTCGATCGTTGCCTATGTGAACGACACTATCTCATTCGACCAGGAACTTGGCCGCTTCGAGGCCTATGTCGAATCCGGAAAAGAACGTGGAAAGGAGGTCCTGGAACGGCTCCAGGAGGTCGGGAACAACCCGTATCGCGTGCTGGTCACGGTCCTCATCTCGCACCTTGCTGTCTTGGGCCATGTAGGAGCCACCTATTTCTCGCTTCAGGCCGTAGGGATCGAACCAGCCCTTCATACGGTCTTTCTGATAGTGACACTGTCCGGATTCCTGACATTTTCTCCCACACCGGGTAGTGCAGGTACACTCGAGGCCGGATTCGCTGCGCTTGTCGCTTTCTTCTATCCGGCGACATCACCAGCAACCGCAACCAGTGTTGCAATCCTCTATCGTGTTGGAACATACTTACCAGGCGTCATCTTTGGCTATATCGCATTCATGAGTATCAAAAACATCACAGATTTCGATGTAACCGAGAAGATCGACGAAGACGTCTAAAGCATAGAGAACGAGAACGCGTGCCGCAACGAACATTTAAGAGTGTAGTACCATCGTATGGCACTATGGCAGAGATGAAAGTCGCCGCCTTCATGCCTGTCCTGAACGAAGGCGGACGGATCAGCCGGGCGATCAGATCACTCCGAAACCAGACACACCCTGTCTCGAAACTGATCGTGGTCGATGGTGGCAGTACGGACTCGACCCATGAAGAAGTGCGCCGTCATGCCGAACAAGCATCTTTCGATATCGAACTCGAAATACTCGAAGGAGAAGGCGTACGCTACTCGTCACAGTATGGTGCGAAAAAGGCAGCAGACCACATCACCGAAGAATGCGGAGAAGACGATGGCATCGTCCTTCGGCTCGAAGGAGACTCTGCCCTTGAAGATCATTTTCTCGATGAAGCTGTCTCCTATCTACAGTCAGATACATACACGGTCTTTGGTGCGCCGGTCAAGCCACATGACCCCCGCGATAAGCGCATGACCAAACGGATCTTCACCTTCCTGCAGAACGCTGAAGGCCTTCCGAAAGGACGCGGAATGGCATTCAGAGCCCAGGACTTCTATGATGTCGATGGCTACCGGATGCATGAGGATGAAAATATTCAGAATTCGAAAGTAGACTGTCTCGAAGACGGTATCATCGTCTCAAAGCTCAGAGACCGGGGTAAAGTCGCATTCAGCCACGATACATATGTGAACAGTACCGTTCCATCGACGACCGCGACATCACTCGAACGATGGCGGTTGGCAGTCAAGATCGAACGAGAGATGGGTCCGACAAAATACTTCACCAAGATCGCGAGCCCGCTGAACAAGCTGACATATGCCAGCAAGCGGATCGCGAGCCGAGTGCGGGTATAACACTGTTATACGTGAAGGCCAATGACATTCACTGGACAGTTCGTCGAGACAACAACCGACGATGGACTGTGTCTCCAAGGTCTTTTCGCCGAAGCTGACACGGAAACTGTCGTAGTGCATTTCCATGGGATGTCTGGCAATCTGTTCGAGAATCAGTTCGTTCAGACAATGCTTTCAGACTATCCGGAAAATGATATCTCGTTTCTGACCGTTGAACAGCGTGGTTCAGAACTGATGCGATGGTTCGATACTGTCGATGGTGATTCACGAAAGATCGGGAATGCCCATGAACAGTTCGAAGACGCAGAATACGATATCAAGGCATGGATCGATTTCTTAGATGATGCTGGCTATGAGACCATCATCGTACAGGGCCACAGCCTGGCACCATCGAAGATCACCTATTATATGAGCGAGACTGATGATGACCGAATCGATGGGCTTGTGTTCATCTCACCATCAGAGATGCAAGGTCTCGTTGTGCATGAAAGCACACCAGAGCATGAAGACCTGCTTGCAGAAGCACGAAGACATGTTGAAGATGGGAACGAGGATCAGTTGCTTTCAGATGAACTGTGGGGCTGGGCTGTCCTGTCTGCTGGTACCTATCTCAACTTCTTTGGAGACGATGCACAGACAGATATCTTCACCTACTCGCAGCCAGAGAATGACTTCAGTGCTGTCGATGCGATCGATGTGCCGTTGATCGCATTCCTCGGTACTGAGGATGATGGTATCGTCACACCGCCAGAGGCATGTCTCTCAATGCTCGAGGAGGCGGCAGAAGCGTGTCCCGCATTCGAAGGGATCGTCTTCGATGGCGCCGATCACAGCTATGCCGGATTCGGCAATTCAATTGTTTCGGAGGTAAGAACATTCTTCGAGGCTTCTCTGGACATCTAGTGGCTTCAGTTCATCTCCTCTCGCTAAAAACATGTATCTGTCCTGTTTCTTCACCGCTAATATCAGCTGTTGATAATGGCATCGTCCTCCGGTCTGCTGCGACAGCAAGGATCATTGCGTCCAGACAATCATCAAGTGAGCATTCCATCGATGCCATGCGATCTTCGAGATCGTCTATAGACCCAAATTCTGCAAGGATTGATTTCCGCTGGTTTCGTCCTTTTTCAGTCATCTTTGAATGCTTGACGGCCTCTTGATCGACGCTATGGAAAAGTACTTCAGGATGTGATTCGATCAGATTCATCTTACCATCATATTTGTCTGCTTCTTTGATCTTCGGACAGATGTTCCAGGCCTGTTTTGAAATGCGGTTCCCTGTCCGCTGTTCATTGATATCACAGGCCTGTTTATATGAGCCCGCGTAGACGGCCGGCCGCACAGGGCACGAGAACACAGAATAATGTCGTTCAGGGGCAAGGGTCGTTCGTGCTGCACGATCACATGCTCGTATCCCGTTTTCCGGCAGGCCGATCGGGATATCGATGACCGCCATGTCGTGATCGATGTCTGTAAGGTCCGATACAATCTCCAACTGCCAGGCATCATCTCTATAGTCTGCCATCACCCACCCATTCCGTGTCCCATCGATGCCGATGCTCATCATGTCAGATGTGACACATGATCCTTTTTGAGTCTTGTATGCCATCTATTGGACAATGGCAGATGAGGACCACTCACTGACTGCGCGTTATATTTCGTTGACGCAACGATTACTGGATGGTCTTGTGATGGTCTTTGGAGTAATTCTGATCGGTATCTTTGGGCTGTTGCTGATCAGTAGTGTGCGACAGTTAGTTGTGGTGATGGCTTCTAGCGATCCATTCAGCTCTGCCCAGATCCTCGGTGTCATTGATACTGTTCTGTTGAGCCTGATCGTTGTTGAGGTCTTCCGGAACCTGACTGCCTATCTCAAAGGTATTTCTGTGATACCGATCATTATCGATGTAGCGATTCTTGCTATTGGAAGAGAGATAATCGCATTACGTGTCTTGAATACATCTGATGCGATGGACGTGTTCCTCTACAGTGCAGCCTACAGTATACTGCTAGGAGTTCTTTTAGCAGGTCATTATTTAATCAAGGTCAAAGAACCACGAGAGGAACTTCAAGATGCGACCGACCAGGTGATCTGAGGGTCTCAAAGCGCCATCTCTTCAAATGTGAATGAAATCTCAACCTCGGTCTTGACTGAGTTGTGAATGAAACAGTTCTTCCGTGTTGCTTGTTCGACAGCTCCCGCATTGTTCGTATCAGTGACACCGAAGACCGTGATATCGATTGTCGCTTCGGTTATTACAGGGCGTGTGTCTTCGCCACGATCGAGAACCGCTTCCGTCTCTGCTTCGATCGCATCATACTCAAGCTCTTTGCGTTCGGCGATCGTCGTGAATGTTGAGACTATACAGCTTGCTATCGATGCTGTGAAGAGATCCTCAGGCGATGGATTATCATCTGTGCCACCGAAGGACACTGGTTCGTCTCCAGTTATCGTTAGGCCTTCTGTTGTTTCAATATGCCATTGGGGATCGTCACTGTCTTTCCACACTGTTGCATCGAATTCTATTGGATACTGGACCATAGGATCACCGTCCTAACGCTTGTTCGAACATCTGTTTGCCTTCATGATACCGTTTCTGATACTTGATAATCGGGGCGGGATATGACTCGGCCAGTGCTTTTCGTTGTTCCTCTTCCAACTGCGGCCACTCATGGATCTGGTTTGGATCAAGTCCGCTGAGTTCTGGCACCCACCGCTTGATATACTCAGCCTCTGGATCATATCGTTTTCCCTGTTTGATCGGATTAAAGATCCTGATCGGTACTGAGTCAGTTCCTGTTGAAGCAGCCCACTGCCAGCCACCGGTATTCGACGCCACATCATGATCGATGAGTTTTTTTCTGAAATAATCACGGCCTTTCCGCCAGTCTATCATCAAATGTTTTGTCAGGAATGATGCGACATTCTGTCGTGTCCTGTTGTGCATATACCCTGTCTCGTTGAGTTCACGCATACCGGCATCGACAAATGGGATACCGGTCCGGCCTTCTTTCCATGCCTCAAATAGGTCTGCATCATTCTCCCAGGCGATCTCTCGTTCAAATGATTTGTAATTGTTTTCAACACTTTCAGGATGATGATACAGCACTTGATAGAAAAACTCGCGCCATGCCAGTTCACTACGGTACTTAGCAATATTCCTGATTGCATTATCATCGTTTTCCTGCTGAATGCAGGTCTGGACCTCGTGATAGATCGTCCTGATACCGATCATGCCATTGCTATAATACGGTGATAGACGAGAAACCGCATCTGGATCGGCAACATCATCGCGTTGTTCCTTATATTCATAGAGTGCCCCAGCTTTGAATGCCGTCCAACGGTCTCTTGCTGCCTCTTCGCCAGCATCTGGTAGATCGATTGTGCTTTCTTGGCTCTTTTCTACGTCAGGAGCCGATATATCTGCAAGTTGGCTGGGTACTCCTACCGCGTCCTGTTTTTCTTTCTCTTTCCATCGTCGGTAGAATGGAGAAAATGTATCATGGTCGTTCTCGAACCATCGTGGCGGGACAAGGACTCGGTCATCATATGCCGTCGCATTGAACCTGCTCTTGTCTATCTCCTGTTCGATGTGACGTTCACTTGGAGCATAGTGTCTATTGTATGCGATACCGGAGATATCATGTTCCTGTGCGATCGATGAGAGTATCGCTGCTGTTTTTCCTTCACGAACAATGAGGTCACTTCCATGCTCGCGGTACCGTTCCTGGAGCTTTTGCAGGCCGCGGTCTCGAAATGCCGTTTTTTCTGGACCGATGAGAGATGCACGACGTGGATCTCTGATATAGACTGGTATGACTGGTTCCGCTGCCCCTGCACGAAATAGACCGATATTATCACGAACCCTGAGATCGTTTCGATGGATGAACAATTGCATCGAGTTTATCGCCCGTAGCTGCATGCTGTTTCGATTTTTAAGAGATTGATAGATGATCGGGACCTGGCCCGTTAAAGCATAAAAGAGATTCTACTGAATATTGATACATGAACAAGAAAATCGTTGTGTTCTTGCTCATGGCAACGATTGTGGCGGGCTGTCTACATGGTGGTTCGACTCCTGATGCGACAAACGAAGATCAGAACCCGAATGCAACAACACCGGATGCAAATACGACAGACAACGAGGACATACGGGAAATCACCGTTGAAAGTGGCAATTATTTCTTCGACCCGAGTGAAATCGATGTCGAAGCCGGCGAGACTGTCCGATTCATCATCGAGAATGAAGGCGGTACTCATGACCTAGTCCTCGAAGATAGTGATGGTAATGATGTGGCCAGTACTGATCGTGTGAGTAACCCTGGTGAAACAGATTCATTCACATACACATTTGACCGAGCACAGGACTTCCAGATCTATTGCTCGGTCGGCAATCATCGCCAGCAGGGAATGGAAGGCGATGTAAATGTGTATGAGGAGTAATGGCTGATGGCTACAAAGTTCGTCTTCAAGCCGTGAGCTAGCCAAAATATCTTTTTGTTATCTGACGGAGGTATGTATCAGCTGCTGGAAAAAATCTTCAAGATACAATCATCTTATAACCTCATAGCGCCAATAGAGGAATATGGAAACAAACGTTGGCGAGTTGGACAAAAAGGTTCGAATCAGTCTAGGCGCAGTGACCGGAGCAGTATCATTAGGTATGTTGACAAATTACATTGGCGGTACAGGCGTCTATGCCGCAGTTCTTGGTGTTATCTCATTGATTGCCTTTGGTACTGCACTGAGCGGTACATGTGGACTCTACAAGATTTTAGGTGTCAACACCTGCGAGGGCGTCGCTGAATAGGTTCAACCAGAACAGGTTTACGTGATTACAGAACGGCAGACTGTTATGCGAACACCAAGCCCAGTTTTCACTACAGGAATTGCCCTATTAGCGATTCTTTTCGGAATTGTGGCAGTCTTTATCGGCCGCAAGCTGACAGCATCAGGTCCGGGTGTCGGTGCACGATTACAACTTCAGGAAAACGCTCTCAAGACCGATATGCTTCTATTGGTGACCGCGAACGTGGCCTTGACCGTGATGATGGTTGCCTATGGGCTAGGTGGATACTGGCAACATGAACCAATGCTTGACACGGTTGAAATCAGTATGTTGTTCGGCGTTATACCGGTTCTGGCCGTGTTCACGCATATATGGAGGCGTATATGATGTATCTTTTCGAAACCCTGACCGGTGTGTTCGGGGCCCTCCTTTTCGGGATGTCGGTGGCCTTTTCCGGTATCATATATCGCTATTTCCGCGATGATGCGAAATTGGCTGCGACCCATATTTTCCTTGATAACAGCTTACAACGGTCATTGTGGTATGTAAGCATTGGTTCATTGTTCTTTGCTACGACAGCACTCCTAACCTTACTCGGAATGCTTTTTGATAACATAGTACTTCAACAGACGATCCGTGTCGGCTCCATCGGGCTTTTTGTACCATATATGTATCTGAATTGGCGATTAGCTCGCTCAGTCAGAAAACAATCACCGTCTCACTCATGATAGAGTGACCGCCGTTAGCCACCAGCAATTTTTAACCAATAATCTTCAGGATGCTACTATGGTGCGAAACGATTTCGACAGACTACTGATTTATGAGTTGCTCAAGAATCTCGGATTCTCCTTAATCGGTCTGTTCATACCTGTCCATCTCTATACTGAGGGGCTTGGCTTCACGATAGCGGTGGGCTGGGTGCTTGTCAGCGGTCTCACATATCTGTGTTGTTCTTGGTTCGTCGCATCGCTCATCGATCGTATCGGATACAAACACAGTCTCATTGCATCATATCTGTTCATCCTACCTGGGCTAGCTGCAATACACCTTCTTCCACTGTCTTTGCCGGCAGTCATCATTATCGGTCTTACATATCATATCGGCCGTCTGTTCCATGATATCGGGAAGCCATCTGAGTTCACAACAGATTCGTCGGAAAAGAATCGTTCGAAGGACTCGGGCAAACTATTGAGTATCCCCATGTTCTCACGTGTACTGGGCCCGTTCCTCGGTGGTGTCATCTTTGCGTGGTATGGCTTTCCTGCGCTGTTGGGGACCAGTCTCATTGTCCTTGCCATATCGACGATACCACTGCTCCAGACACCGGATCATAGTGCCTCGATGCATACAGGGTACAGAGCGATCATCACGACCGAATGGAACCGATATATACCACTGTTCGTGATCCGCGGGATCCAGGGCGCCAGTGCCGTAGCTTTGTTCGGCCTGTTCGTGTTCATCTTTGTCGGCGGCGAGATCGATGTCGGGGGCGTACATGCATTGGATACGCTTGGTTTCATCCTGACAGGCTTACTGGTCGGGTATCTCGGCGGAAAACAGCATCATACCTTACTTGTCAGCATCGGTGGTCTTGGAGAAGCGCTGCTGTTCGGTGTCCGAGGTCTCGTTGGCACACCACTGTGGGCATTTGTGGTATCGTTCATCAGCGGCCTGTTTTTCCAACTCTACCATGTACCGCTGTTTGCCGATTTCGCTGATGCAGCCGAGAATACAGATATTCTCGAGTTTTTCACCTTACGCAAGGTCTTCATCGGGTTTGGGGAACTTCTAACAGCTGTCTTGACGATCCTCGTTGCGATGCGATATGACACAAAGACAGGATTCCTGGCTGCATTCGGGGCTGGCGCTGTTGCCAGTGTGGGTATGGTCCTTCTCTACCATCACCAAGATAGCTGACACACCGAAAATCTAAATCCTTGTGAAATCGACTTACCCCTCTCGGTTCCTTCCTTAAAGGGCCAGATCATAACCAGATAGTGATGCTAGATGGATCAGATGGCGGTCCAGATCGTCGCACATTGTTGAAAGGCCTCGGTGCTAGTGCCATTGGCGGCCTAGGATATGCTGCCCTTGATCGTTATACGAATATCTCGATGCCGCATCAGCGGTACGGCGAACGATACGTGACGCCTCACAATGACGTGGTCCAAGACTATGTCGAGGATATCGAAGCGATTACAGATGACGCTGTTGTATTTACTGATGAGCCATCCTTCGAATATGAACGAGATTTTGCACGGACAGGCCGCCCTGATGACTGGTCACTGCCAGAAACATATCTGACCGAGAAAGTTGGCGACTGTGAAGACCACAGTTTTGCATTCTGTTCTATCCTCCGTGCTGCTGGCTATGATGCCGATGTGATCGCAGGTGAGAGTAGTGTGGTCTCGAAACTGAAAGATGGTGATCCATACCTCTTTCACACGATGACTGTCTTCGAGACCGAAAACGGTGAGCATAAATACATGGATGTCGCCGAGCCATTGCGGGTATATGATACACCGATAGACGGATTCAGACCTCGGACAAAACTCACAGATGGCGAGATAGAGTTCTGAAGATCTTATACCTCATCGATACCGATACGGTCACGATACGCACCATCGATGGAGAGACGATGCTGCACTGGTGAGAATGCATAGGTCTCACAAGCATACTCTTCGTGTGCTGTAATGGTCTGTTCAGCTTCGATATAATCCAGCCAGAGTCTGTTGGCCTCGAGATAAGAAAGTTCCTCAGGCCCATCTGGATCATTCATTGCTTGGTGCAGTTCAGCGGCTGTTTCTTCTGCGTTCTGCCAGGCCGGGACCAGTGTTGTCTCGATATAGTCCGTGATCGCTGTCTCTTCGATGACATCGTCTGCATGCAGATCGATACGATCCGTATAGGTCTCGACTGCTGCGACAAATTGATCAATCGTTTCCCGGTACTGCTCCATGACCGGATAATACTGTATGCCAACTGGTTTACATCTGTTCCTTCCCGATCATGGTCCGTACTATCGTACAACAGAACCTTGCATATATTTGGCCTACTTCTTCTCCTCCTGTTCGGACTCCCCGAGACCTACACTGATCAACCGTTCCAAGGCGTCCTGTGGCTGTTCGTCGGTCTCGATGATCTCGTCCGGATCGACTTCGATGACCTGGCCCGACATCACATTCGGTGCCCGGGGCATGAACAAGATCTCTCGGCCATCTGGTGTCTGGTTTCCGGTCTTGAACGCTGTCCGACGCATCGGTCCGGTCTCGACCTTCACAGGTTCAGAGAACCGTTCATTGTCGACCATCTCTTCTGATGTCTGTTTCACTGCATCATAGATAACCCCTACCAGGGGGATCGTCGTGACAAGGTCATCAATCCGTTGTTCGATCTGCTGGCCAAGATAAGACTGAGAGAGCAGGCCAACGATGATGATAAGCCCTACGGTCCCGCCGACTGTACTTACTGCGATGACGACCGGATGGCCTGGAAGGAACTGTAATATGCCTGTCTGCAAGGCAGCAAGTGCCCGTACCTGCTCATAGACCCACTGTAGCACCCATACGATGACAACCAGGGGGACAAGGGCAATGAGACCAGCAACAAAGGATCGTTTCAGTGTCGGCCAGAGACCATCTGTCATGGTCACACATCGATACCCTGAGACTGAAGAACCTGTGCCTGGTTCTGGTCTGGCTTCAGGAGATGCCTTTAACAGACAGTACCGACAACAGTCACCTATGCCAGAGGACGAGCCAGATATCTATCTGATCGGGGAGAACCACGGTGTGATGAAACACGCCGAGACCGAACAGCAGGTCATCACAGAGGTCGCGCCTGATTATGTGATGCTGGAAGGCTATGACCAGAAGGAACATGATGCGATCCAGAACTACGTAGACAGTGTAGGCAACACGATCTCTGTGGCCGCTATGGAGACCTATGCACAACAAGAACACGGGATCGAGACCGTTGCCGATCGTTCATCCATCGATGAACAGACAGCACAGACTCCGATGTATGAGCTCGATGAGGATGAGCTGTTTGCTGTCTATGAATCCATCAATGAACGTCTCATGGAGACCACGATGGGCGATGAGAGTGATGAGGAAACAGCGGCATATCTGGAAAAGATGGGCGAGACCGTCTATCGCCGGATCGAGGAACGGCTCGAGGATCCACAGAAACAAGGCATCCGACAGGTGCTACATACGATCTATGACCTCCAGGAACAGGGGAACGATGTGACTGTCCGTGGTGCCGATATCGATAAATCCCAGTATTCCCGTGAACAGCTCCGGAACAACAAAGATGAGCGTGAACAGGTCATGGCAGATCGGATCAGTGACTCTGCCGATGATGGTACTGTCGTCGCTATCGTGGGTGGCCGCCATACCGACGGTGTCAGCGAGCGTCTGGAACAAGCAGGCTACGACGTGAAGGAGAAAGACCTCACAGACGAAGATCCGGGGGAGTTGAACCTTGATCTCCTGTACAAAGCCAGCCAGCACTGAGACAGTATAACGGTGTTATATTGCGATGAGGTAGCCATATGCCGAATACAGCCCACCTCTATCAGTCCATACAGCGATACCCGTTCACGTACGGGCTCGCCGGATTCTTCTGTCTGTGCTATCTCATACAGACCTTGCTTCCGGAGATGCTACTCGTCTATGGGCTTGATCTGTCGACTTTCTCGATCTCCACGAGCTATCGATTGTTCACCTACATCCTTGTCCATCAGAACATCGTCCATCTCGGTATGAATGTTGTTGCCCTGCTCGCATTCGGCCGTGTGATCGAGGAACAGATCGGTCCACGGATGTTTGCGGGCATGACAGTGCTTGGTACCATCATACCATCGGGAACACTGATGCTTTTACTATCAGCCATGTCTCTTGAGCCCGGTCTGATCGTCGGGGCTTCAGGTATCACGTTCACACTGATCGGGATGACCGGTGTCTTGGCACCTGTTACTCATTTCTCTTCCCCCGCCACTACAGGGCTGACGGTCTATCTCACGGATCGATCCGTACTCCGTATCGTGGATATCACGGGCGTCTGGGTGATCGCAGCTGTTGTTCCACAGATCATCAGGCTTATCCAGCACGTCTCAGTACCTGTCCTTGGCCATCTCAGCGGATTCGTGCTCGGTATCGTTCTGGGCCTGTTCCTGATGACCGAGTACCCTGAACAGTCGGTCCGTACACTTGTAGCTAACCATGAGGACTGGTTCCGGGGTGCTGCAGTATAACGGTGTTATACTCAGTTATCCCCTTC
>JALIDO010000017.1 GCA_022865265.1 Candidatus Nanohalarchaeota archaeon QJJ-5 | reverse complement strand
CCATTTCGAGATGACCTCATCCATCATGATGATGAACCAGCCACCGATCGTCAACTGGGCTGCAACAATAGCGATACCGGCTGGTCCACTGATCGCTGGACTGATCGCACCCATCGCTACAAAGGCGATCGACTGGAACAGTGCAAACGCGTAGGAGAGAAGTTTCTGTGTATCCTGGAACTTTGCCTTTCCTTCCTGGGAATTGAGATTCCACGGGATGATATCGGCACCGGTCAACAACTGCAGGATGATCGATGCGGATACGATCGGTCCAATACCTAAGGTGATCAACGTACCGATCGATGATCCTAGAATCGTCTGGAAGGTCTGGAACTGGGTGATCTGTTGGGGATCAGCCCCAAAGATATAGACTTCACTCATCAGGAAGTACAGCAACAGTGTCACAAGCGTCCACATGATCTTCTCTCTGAACGAGAGACTCCGATCAGGCTTCCGTATCGACGGAAGATACCGTGCTAGTTGCAGTATGACTGACATGATTGCTACACTTCCTAGATCGAACCATCACTTACTCGTGCTCGAGGGCCTCGTTCCCGTTGTCCTCGATCTTCTCACGGGCAGATGCGGAGAAACTTTCCGCTTTGATATCGATATCCTGGGTCAGACGTCCTTTACCAAGAACCTTGTCGAACCCGGCCTCGGCTGCATCGAACACATAACCATCATCGGTCTCTTCAGCGAGACCAGCCTCCACGAATGTCTCGATCTTCTGATCGATTTCACGGAGATTGATACCGGTCTTCTCACTGGTCACGCTTTTCGGACGATTGAATCCTTTCCGTCCGAGGTATTTGCCATCTTTGGTGTATTTCTTTTTCTCATGGGCAGCCTTTTTCCCACGACCGGCTTTTCCACGTCCACCACGAGACCCTGCGCCTCGTCGCTTCTTGGATGAGCCGGCTCCATGTGTATTCGATCCGCGATTCTTATTTGCCATTGATCATCACCTTATGCCATTCGTTCCAGTAGGTCGTCCATTGTTTCACGTTCACCAAGGGATCCGCCCTGGCCAACATGGTGCCGTGTATCAGCATAGCCACCTGATGGTGGACGGAGTCGCAAAACGAGATCGACCCCACGATCCTGTGCCTCGCTTTTGGTGAGTGAGCCATCATCGAGTGCATCGGCGATATCCTGTACATCTTCATCGTCCGGAACAGTACCACGTGCATTGAGCACTGATGCTGCTGTCTCAGCATCGATCTGTCCATAGGTTACAGCATCCTTCACGGTCCGCAACATACCACGCATCGCTTCTGTATCAGGCAACAGGATACCGTGGTTTTTCTGGGTCAGGCCCAGGTTCTCTAAGGTCTCTTCCTGTCGCTTGTTCAGATCAGGCTGTCCGCGGACACGAACGGCTGCAAGCATCAATTACACCTTACCGACAATCATGCCGGTGTTTTCCTGGATTGTATCTGTTGTTTTGACCTTGTTCATGTTCTTGAATGCATTGAACAAGGCACGGATATGATTCTCACGGGTACGGGTCTTGCCACGTGACTGGATCCAGAGGTCTTCGACCCCGGCCAGCTGGAGCATGTTTTTCACATCATCAGATGCGGCAAGGCCTGTTCCCTTCGGTGCAGGCTGGATTTCGACCTCGACAGAGCCAGCCTTCCCAGTGGATTTGAACGGGATACTATTCGGTTCGGTGCCACGGTCCTCCCATGACCCGTTGCCTCGTCGTACCTCGATCAGATTAAGCTTTGCATTCTCACGTGCCTTATCGATCGCTTCACGGGTATCATCTGCGAACCCTTCAGCGACACCGACAAGACCGTTCCTGTTACCGACAACGGCCATCGACTTGGTCCGGAACCGTCGTCCTGACTTATGCATACGGACAGTACGCTTAGATACGGTTCGTGTCTTGCCACCGCCTTTGCCCGGACTACCACCGATCAGGATGATCTCTTCATCCAGGTTCGGAACCAGTTCATCGATGATTTCTGGTTCTCGGAGTGGTTCTTCATGGGTCAAGGCATCATGGATCGTTGTCACGTTACCCTGCTTGACCAGTCGTCCGAGTGCGGTCTTGGGCTTCCATATTGTCTCTTCTTGTTCATCTGCCATTAGTATTCATCCTCCATCGCTTCTTTTACGTCTTCGAATGTTTCGACCGAGTAATCATCATGATAATCGGCCATATGCTCACCACGCATCCGGTCTTCATCAGGGAAGACTGATGGATTGGTGTTGATGGACACGCCGGCATCGATCAGACCCTTCACCGCGGCAAACAACCGTGTGCCGTGTTCGGTGTTCTGGAGACCAAGATCGAGGGCTGCGGTCTCGATACCATCATCGACAGCACGCAGACCTGCCAGATAGCCGGTCAGATATGATGCTGGAAGATTGCCAGTGTGACGATCCCAGCCAAAGTCGCCGAGATGTGAGGAATGAGCGCTGACTTCGGTCTCGTCACCGTCTTTTTCATAGTCCACGAGCTGGACTCGTGTATGGTTATTGCTCCGACGGACAACAGCACGATACTGGCCAGACTTCAGAAGTGCCAGACGCTGTTCGTAATCGGTCCGCTGCTCGCGGCGTCGTCTGTGTGGTACTTGGTAGTTTGGTCCATCTGCCATTGTAATCACTCGGTCTTGATATTCTTCTCAATATAGATGTTCATATGTTTCTTGTTCCGGAAGAACCCACCTTTGGCACGGTTGTACAGTTCACGGTACTCGCTGCTGGTGAGTTCATCATTATCGCGCATCTCTTTGAGCTCCTTCCGGATCGCACGGATCTTCTCTTTCCATTCATCCTTGCTCTTTTTCCGGCCTTCTTTACTGCCTTTGCGCCGGCCAGGTCCTTTCTGTCGTCCTTTATGCTGCTGTCGTTCCCGATCACGTGTACGGCCACGACTGTTTCCCTGCTTGTCTTTCTTCTGGATGACACCTGACTCGATCAGGTTGCGGATGTCCTGTTTCGTGATAGCATTCTCTACTTCATCGGCCCGTCCTGGATCGATCCAGACACGGTTCTGGCCGACATCGAGGACATCTGCTGCCATTCGTTTCTGATTACTGAGATCCATACATATCACCTAATTGTTCTTCAGATCGATATCCTCGCCTTCCTGGAACACGATGTATTTGTTGAATATCGTGTTACAGACAGGACACTCATTGCTCGGGAGATCGAGTTCATCTTCTGGTTGACCGAACGTTCCACAGTTCGGACATTTCCCCTCACGTGCTTTGAAGAATGATGTACCGACCATGGTCATCACTCGTCCTGTTCGCCGTTCAACACGGTGATCCCGTGTTCCTCGGCCTTTTCGAGGATCTGTTCGCGTTTGCGGCCACCGACCGTACTGCCGATACGGGCAGCCTGTGTCTCTGGATCGAGTTCATCCAGATCAGCCGGTCGATGAACAAGGATATCTTCATAGCCTGATGGGTGAAGGCCTCGTACCGCTTTCGGGGTCCGATAGCCTACCTTCGGCTTGTTCTTTGCATATTTTTTCTCAAGCCGTACATTACTGTGCTTACCTCGAGCCTTACGCCAGCTCGAAGGAACACGGCCAAATTTATGACTGTTCTGACGGTCGAACTGCTTCTTTTTCGCCTTCCGTTCCCGCAGCAACCGTTCTGTATCAGTATCGCTCATTGATCATTCACCTTTGCTAGACAGGTAGATGCCATCCTGGAACTTGCGTGGATCACGCTTGCCCTTGTGGCATTCCTGTTCGATGTTCGCAGCGGTCTGGGAGACCGTATCTTTGTTTGGTCCTTCGACGATGACCGTATCATCGTCAACTGTCACCGAGACACCCTCCAAGATAGGAACACGTCGTGGTGACCGTTCGCCGATGAAGTTCTGGATGACAACATCGTTCCCATCGGTCTTGACAGACATCGGGAAATGGGCGTATTTGGTCTTTAGCTCATATCGATAGCCATCGGTGACACCGTCGATCATGTTCTCGATATGTGAACTGAACGTGCCAACGACAGCCTTGTCTTCACGGTGATCTGACGTGGTCGTGATCGTGACCGTGTCATCACCGACATCGATATCGACATTGCCGTGTGTGAACGTGCGCTCGATGGTATCGCCATCTGCGGCAACCGTGATCGTATCACCGTCACGGGTCACGTCCACGTTATCAGGTATTTCGATTGTCTCTTCCATTGTCATCGCCGTCAGTATACATAACCGAGCAGTTTGCCACCGATGCCTTCCTCTCGTGCATCATGGTGGGTCATGACGCCCTGTGGCGTGGTCACGAGCAGATGCCCGAAGCCACGTGCTGGGAGATATCGTTTCTCGTATTCCTGGAACTCATCCTGTCCGACAGACATCCGTGGTTTGATCGCATTACAGTCATTCAGGGTCGTCTCGATCTCGACCTTGAACTTGCCACCACGGCCATCTTCGATTTCTTCGAACAGACCGATGTATCCTTCCTGCTGAAGGATTTTCAACACGCTTTTGATCAGGTCAGATGCAGGTTCTATCGTGACCTCTCGCTGACCGATCTCTCGTGCGTTCTTGATTGCTGAAAATGCATCAGCTAGGACGTCTTGTTGCATCGTGTGACTACCTCATCAACTCATCTTTTTAAATCCAAGTTTGTTGCCGACCTCGCGGAAGCACTGTCGGCAGTAGTACAGATCATACTTCCTGATGATACCACGGCCGCGTCGACCACATCGGCGACATTTCCGCTTTGCCTTACCAAAGTCACGGTCTTTCGGTTTATTATGCTTCTTGAAACGCTTTACCTTGTTCTGATTATGCTTGATCTGGTCGAGAACGCCCTGATAGCTCATTGTTCAACACCGTCTATATCGACACCGAACTGATCGATCATGTAGTTTGCAGCCTCCTGTGGTGTGATACGATGATCCTGACCGATCTCGCGACTATCTTCCTTCCGTCGCTTCACACGGAAACCAGGCCGTTCGAGTGTGACTGCCACCTCGAGACCCATCATCCCGATATCAGGATCGTACTCGATACCAGGGATATTGATGTACTCACCAATACCGAAGGACAGATTGCCCTGGTCATCGAAATTATTGATATGGATATTGTCTTCACGAGCATCGAACAGCCGTTCAAGGAGATCATAGGCATCTTCGCCCCGGAGGGTTGTCATCGCACCGATATCAAGACCGCTCCGAAGACCGAATCCTTTGGCATCATCGCCGGACTGGGTCTTGACCGCTGTCGATCCGGTCAATCGTTCGACAAGATTTGCTGCCTTCTGTACATCCTCACCGACTTCACCGATACCGATGTTGACGGTTACCTTGTGGATCTGGATCTGTTCCATCTCGTTCATAGTTCCACCGCAGGATCATCATCGCCTACAACATAGACGAACTCTTCGACTGTTTCGAATGTCTCACCATCATCGGTCTCAAGCTGAACCTTGTTGCTCTGTGAACCGGGGACGACCGTTGTTCCGACAATCGTCGCGATGGTGCCGACATGCTGACCACCGGTGATATATGCTGCATTTCCATCTGTAAGTTCAAATTCCTCCTCGACGGTTGCATCATCGAGATCGACAAGGAGCGAGCTCTGTGTCTCGAAGTCCTCCTCTGTCTCGATGTTCTCACCAGCATCGAGATTGAGCTGGGTGATACCGCCTTTCAAGGTGGTCTTGTCCTCTACACGGTACAATCGCTTACCACTGTCATCGATTTCCTGGACCGCAAGACCATCAGCGGTCTGGAGCACGCGGTAGTCAGTATCGATTTTATCGATGCTGATCACGTCCATAAATCCAACGGTAAGCTGTGCATTATCGACCAACCGTCCGTTCACCTGGATATTACCATCCTGCAGGATATCATCGACCTCATCAGCACTTTTTGCAAAATCGAGCACTTCCCGAAGCAAGACACGTAGTGGGAAGCCAGTATCCTCTGTATGTGGCCCACTTCCCTTGACAATGTATGTGTTTTCTTTCCGCTTGATCGGATAATGCTGTGGGGCTGATAATCGTTTCTGATGTGCCATTAGTTCTCACCTTCTGTCTCTTCGTCAGTATCGGTTTGTTCTTCAGTATCGTCGTCGGTTTCTTCATCTGTCTCGTCCACACCGTCTTCAGTGTCTTGTTCGTCTGTATCACCGGCTTCTTCTTCACCGGTCGCTTCGATCTCTGCCTTCTCTTGTTCGCTGATGTTGAACTTTTCAGTCCGTTGATCATCATCGACATTCAACTTCGTCAGCTTGAGGTTCGATGGATCGAGTGCGATCTTGGCATCAGATGTATCCACGCGTTCGCGTTCGATGCCTGAGATATAGACACTGTAGTCTGAATAATCGATACGATCGATTGTTCCTTCCATACCAGCCCAGTCACCACGCATCACTTCAGCACGGTCGCCTTCACGGACCGGGAGACTCGTCGTCCCGAAGATCTCGGCCACATGATCGGCCAGGTGGGCTGAGAGGAACTTCTTCCGTATATGATATGGTGCATTCCTGCGGTATTTCCGCTGCTTCTGTGGATCGGATGATGCTTTCCATTCCTTACTCCAGTCATCTGCCATCTTATACCACCACCGAAGCGATTTTGCCGACCGGCGAGTATCGTTCGACGACTTCCTTCGCCACGGCACCTTTGATACGGTTTGCCTGAGGAATATCTGAATCCTTCGTCAAAAGAACAGCTGCATTGTCTTCGAACCGGACACGCAGCCCGTTGGCTCGTTGATAATCTTTCTGCTGTCGTACGATGACAGCTTCATGGACTTCGCCTTTCATCTCTTGTGTTCCTTTGGTGACACGGACAGTAACTTTGTCTGTGATACCACAGGCATTCCGTCGCTGTCGTGTCCCCTGTCGTGCCTTGACACCGATGAGTTCGAGCTCCTTTGCACCAGAGTTATCGGCACAGACAAGCTTGGCACCGGTGTCGATCGTTCGTGTTATATTGGATCCTATTGCCTTCATGCACCATCACCATCAACCTGTTCTACGATAACGAACCGTTTTGTCTTACTGAGTGGGCGACACTCTGCGATCTTGACCGTGTCGCCTTCATCAAGGTCAATACATGGTGGAAGATGTGCGGAAACTTTGGTATTACGTCGTTCGTAGCGTTCATATTTTGGAATGTGTTCTGCATATTCCCATGTCACGACCGCTGTTTTCTCCATCTTCGTGGAAGCGACCGTCCCAGTCGCGATCTTTCCGCGTACTGGTAGCTCTCCGTGGAATGGGCAGTTCTCATCGCTGCAGCTCTCGTCAGGAGCTTCCACATCAATTCCAATATCGTGTGCGTCTGTCATTGTATCGTCACCGTTCGTTCACATAGCCCCACGTGCGTGGGAGGTGTTGGCCCATCCGTTCGACCGGACGAGCATGCAACAGATTACCGTTCACCTGTACTTTTAAATGGTCTCCCCTGATACGGAAGACACGATCCTGTTTCGGTATCTGTCGCCGGTCATCATCCTCGAGGACCAGCATGTTTCTGGTCTCATCGACGATTGTGCCACCGATCCCGATCTGGGTCGGGTCCGGTGCTTCGATGACCGTGGCCGCGAGCCCAACGAGCTCGTGCCGTGGTAGGTTACCGGGCGTCCGTGTCATGGTCATCCCATGGCCCGTCTGGTATCCTTATGACTGGACCTCGATGGATTCTTCCTCGAATCCCAGGTCCACCAGGACATCTTCGATACGGCGGGTGTGATCGCCCTGTAGTTCGATCACGCCATCTTTGGCCGTTCCGCCACATGCCAGTTTGGACTTGAGCTTGGTCTCGAGGTCACTGATATCGACCTCCTTGTCATCAAGTCCCTTGATCACGGTCATTTTCTTCCCGAAACTCCGTTCGGAAAGACTGACCTCGATCTTCTGGCCCTCGCGTGCTATACTTTTACAGACACAGATGTCCTTTGGAAGCCCGCACTTTGGACAGGTTTCCGTCATTGTTCCTCCTTCTGGATTGTTTTTATCCGAGCGATCGTGCGTCGGAGTTCTTTGATACGTCCAGCATTCTCAGGGAAGCCCCCGATCTCGATCTGGCCACGGTTCTCGGCCAGTTCCAGTTCGAGATCACGGATCTTTTCTTCCCGTTCACTCGCGGACATCTGCCGGATTTCCTGTGGTCGAAGGATCGCCATTATGCATCATCCTCCGCTGTCTCATCATCTGTATCAGTTTCCTCATCGTCTTCGGCTGTATCTGGCTCATCGTCTGATGCCTCATCGGCATCCTCTTTTGCTTCGGTATCGTCATCGTCTTCCTGATCAGCGTACTCATCTTCGGTCACACGCTGACGCTTCATGTAATCAGGCAGTTCTTTCATGAGCCGTACCTTGATACCGAGGGTACCTGGCTGGGTCACAGCCACCTGGTATGCATAATCGACATTATCCAGGGCCGTGTTGCCACATCGCTTCACATAGCCCTGGGTGAACTTCTCAGTCCGTCCACGGCTTCCTGATAGCTTGCCGGAGATCGCGATCTGGATACCGGCAGCACCAGCTTCCATCACACGACGTGCGTATGTGTTACCGACACGCTTCGGATGGCCGCCTTTCTCCAGCCATCCTTTGATGTTTTTGGCAACAACCTCTGCATCGAGGTCAGGGTCTTCGACCTCCTGTGCCTCGATCTGTGGATTATCGATATTGAACCGGTTCGTCAGTGCTTCTGTCAATTCATTGATACGATGTCCACCACGACCGATGACCAGCCCTGGTTTTTCCGAATAGATAGTGATCTTGGTCGAGGTACTGGTCTTGGTGAAATCAATACCACTGTAGTTGGCACGTTCAAGTTCAGACTCGAGGTATTCCTCGAGCTTGGTCCGGTTGATATTGTTCTTGACAAACTGTTTTTCGATCATGTTATCGTTCCCTCAGTTTAATGGTGACATGTGCTGATTTCGGTTTCCGTCCTCTGTTTCGTCCTGGTGTCTCCATACGTTGCCCCTGATTGGCATAGTATTCTGCGATATACAGGTTCTGTTCGTCCATTCCCTCGTAGACGGCGTTTTGCTCAGCACTCTCAAGGAGGCGAAGTACCTCTTTGGATGCATTGACCGGGTAACGGCCACTGTCACCGCTTCCTTTCTTATGTGCCAGGTCACTATCGTATTTGTCATACGGCACTGGCTGTTCTTTCTTGATGACCTTTTCAAGCTTCTCTTTGGCCGTTGACACATCATCGCCGCGGATAAAGCCGCCGATTTCTGTGCAGTGCTTCTGTGAGGCATCGATGTTGACGCCACGTGCTTTGGCCTCCTGTGTGTCGTTGTCTGCCATTGTTTCACACCGTTACTTGAGCGGAATGTACTTTGAACTCCGTGTTGCACCCAGCCCTGGTGCTGAATGCTCCACTTCCTGTCGGTTTCGAGTGAACTCGCCCAGATAATGACCGATCATCCGGTCTTCAACATCGACATCGACATACTCCTCGCCATTATAGACGGCGATCGTCGTGCCGACCATCTCTGGAACGATGATCATATCGCGAGCATGTGTTTCTACGTAATCATTATTGCGGATATCCTTGAGCAGCTTCTTCTGACGCTCATCCAAGCCCCGCTGGAGACTACGTCGCTGTCGGGCTGGGAGGAGTTCAGCGAACTCATCCATATCCATCTTTTTCAGTTCATCAAGCGTCTTGCCGCGATACGTGAAGTCTTTCGTCATGATTCTCACTTACTCCTTCTTGCGACCAGTCCGTGAGGCCGAAACAGAGCCAACGGTCTGGCCTGGGGATCCGTGTCGAGACACGGTCTTTGGTTTACCTGGATTAGCTGATCCACCGAATGGGTGGTCTGTCGCATTCATAGCCACAGCCGATGTGTTCGGATATAGCTGGCCGCGTGCCTTGGCGAGATGATGTTTCTCACCGGCCTTGCGGAACTCGGTACCACGTCGCCCGGCACCGGCTACCTGACCGATGGTCGCACGACATGCTGGATTGATATCCTTGATCTTTTTCGATGGCAGATAGACTTTCGTCACATCGCGTTCATGCGTGATGACGAAGCCGTATGTCCCGCCCGAGCGGGCGATTTTGCCACCATCACCTGGCTGTAGTTCGATATTATGGATCGGTACCCCTTCAGGAATCTGGCCGAGAGGAAGCGTGTTGCCTGACTCGAGTGGAGCATCACGTCCGATCGTGATCTCCTGTCCTTCCTGGATACCTTCCGGTGCGAGGATGTACTCGCTTGTCTCATCATCGAATTTCACCTTTGCAACAGGAGCAGTCCGTGCTGGATCGTGTTCGATCGAGGTCACGGTGCCTGTCTTTTCCTCCTGGATATGTTCGATATCATCCTTTGCATTATGCGTGTTGGCCTGATACCGGTTACTGCCGCTACCACGCCGTTGATGTATTGTTCGCTTATTTCCCATTGTTTCTCACCTACAGCATACCAAGCTCCGTCGCGATGTCAAGGGCCTCATGATCCGGTGTGAGCTTCACATAGGCCTTTTTCTCACCGCTTTGGGTTCGTTGTGTGTTCACGTTTGCTACATCCACATCGAACATTGACTCGACAGCATCCTCAATCATGGGCTTGGTACTGTGATCCTCGACCATGAAGATGAGCGTGTTCTGCTCATCGACCATCTCTACAGACTTTTCTGAGAGATGTGGGTAATTGATTACGTTTTCTGCCATTGTTCCTCACCTTACGCGTACATGTCCTCATTGCCGAGGGTTTCGATCGCGTTTGTGGACCAGACAGTCAATCGGCCAGGATGTGTACCCGGTGCAAGCAACGATGCATTCAACTTGTCGACGGTCACGGTCTCGACACCAGGAATATTCCTAGCAGCACGACCGATACCATCATCCTCACCGACCACGATCAGTGGACCGGCTCGGTTCTTGTGCTTGCGACCACGGTTCTTGCCCTTGCCTGCTCGGATGGACGTACCCCGGCATCGTGCCAGTTCATCGCCCAGTCCGAGTGCCTCGAGGAGTTCAACAACCTCACTGGTCCGTTCGAGGCTCTCGATATCATCCGAGACGATCAATGGTAGCTCCTCACGATCCAGATTGTGCCCGCGTTCTTGGGCCTGTGCTGGATCGGTGGTGGCACTGATCGCCGAACGGATCGCCTTCCGGCGTTCTTTCTCATTGATATCCTTACTGAAATCCTTGCTCGACTTCGGTGGGTGTGCACGCCGACCGCCACGAGTCTGTGGTGCCTTGCCACCAGCACCGCTCATCTGCATACCACGTCGGAACGAGATCTTTCGTGGTGTACGTGATGAGGGGTAACTCTTTCCTCGTCGTGATCGATATGCGTCTTTCCTGTTACGCCATTGTGTGACATGCTTCAATCCGGCCTCTGGATCAGCACCATAGGCCTGTCTGTTATTTGCTTGGATCGATTCGACTGCTCGCTGAATGAGATCAGGTCGGTACCGCTCCTGGAACTGTCGTGGGAGCTCGATCTGATCGTCTTCAGCACCGTCGATGTCATATACTGTCGGCATTGTGATCACGATTCGATGTGTGTTATCTCAGGGTCCTGTGGATAACTGTCCTTTCGAACAGCGGACCTTAACATTATTAACCTTTCTGACGGTCCGGGGACAGAACCTTTCACGAGAATGTATTCATTGTTTAGCTCACCGTATCCGGTGAATCCGCCATTTGGCGTCGCTCGTTCGACATCATCATCGATCTCGAGCAGACGCTTGTTGTGCTCGGTACGTCGTGTGTTACCGCGCTGACCGGCCTGTGGTACCTTCCATGATGTATGATCTGGATGCCATGGACCGAGGTTCCCGGCCTTTCGAGAGATCTTCTGGGACTTGCGTCCAAGTGTCTTGACACCATGACGCTTGACCGGTCCTTCGATACCTTTGCCCTGTGTCACACCGATGATATCGAGGTATTCTCCCTCATCAACCACATCGGATACACGGATTTCATCGCCGAGATGCTCTCGAGCGGTCTCGAGCTTATCATCGAACGAACCACCGAGCGGGAGCTCGAAGACTTCGGGTTTTTTCTTATCAATACCGGTCCTGTACGGTTGTGTATGGACAAGCAGACGGATATCGGTCGCTTCTTCTTCATATGATTCGATATCCGCATCCTGTGTACTGTCGGGGAGATCGATCGCCCGTTCGAGTTCATCATGGAACTCATCTGCCAGCACATCACCGGCGACCTGTTTCCCTTCGATTGTTTCTTGATAGAACCGGATACCGTAGACACGCAGCGGCGGACATTCCAGAACGGTGACTGCATCAGCCACCTCCTGTCCCTGCTGTTCAGAATCCTGCCGATCTTCGATCCGCAGAACACGTGTCATACCGGCCTTGTAGCCGGCAAAACCAAGTGCTTTCGGTTCTCCTGTATCCTTTACAGTATCGATTGTTGGATAGAGACGATCTGCCCGCTTCTGGGGCTTATATCCGAGTGATCCTCGTCGTGGGTGTGATTTCTTTGCCATGATTCCACCGTGTGAAAGGGATACCTCCCCCTAGTTCCGATGTGTTTCGTGTAGCAGAGGCCTCGCATGAGGCATGCGGTGTCCAGAACCTGGACACTGGAGAAGCCATTCTGGCCCAACTTTTAAATAGGTGTCCGGCCTTCACGAGGGGGCATGATCGGTCGGTGGAACCGCATGATCTTCCTTATACGTGTCCATGATGATATGTGTGTTCGCCGTCTCGACCACACTTTCCTCATGATCGAGTAACTCGTATTTCACAAAATCAGATAGCTCTTGCTGGTCCGGGAACTTGCCCAAGATCACAACATCGGTATCGCCTGTCACACGATACATCGATTGGACAAACTCATGACCATCCAGCCGGTCCTGTAGACGGTCTCGGTCACCGTTTACCTCCAGTCGTATGATCGCTGCAAGATCAAGCCCGAGCTGTTCGTGGTCCAGCCGGATAGTGTAGTCTCTGATGATACCTCGTTCCTGTAGTTTCTGTACTCTATTTGTCACCGTCACCGGTGTTGTGTCAACAGCATCCGCGATCTCCCTGAAGGACTTGCGCCCATCCTCGTGGAGATGACGGACGATCTGTTTGTCAAGTTCGTCCATTGTTCTCCCTCCAGCACATTAACAATCCTAAATCTTACCTGGTAGAGGTTGAATGAATGTCTAATTCTTTTATCATTTGTGGTTAATCCTTAACATCCGCATGACAATGCGGAACGACAATGAAGATATTTAACCATCACGAACGCATATGACCGTTGCTGGAGGATTCAGATGGTTGAGCGCCTGCTCTTAGGGATTGGACAATGTGGCATCGATATTGTGGACAATGTCTCCAGAGATCTCAGTCTCCCGACCGCAGCTGTCGACCTTGATAAGTATGCGCTCCATGCCTCCGATGCCGAACGGACCGTCTATGTCAAAGAATCAGGCGGTGGCGTGGTCGGTGAGGGGTTCAAAATCGACCATCAGATAGATCTTGATTCGATCGAACAGTTGAAAGATATGCTCGAACCGTTCGATGTCGTCTATGTGATCTCGGCCCTTGGTGGTCGAGCAGGCGGTGTCTTGATGCCAGCCGTGGTAAAACTGGCCCTCAAGATGGGTAAACGTGTCAATGGCAAGATCATCCTTCCATTCGAGACCGAAGAATCACGGCGACGCATCGCAGAACTGTATCTTGATACGGTCAGGGAACTGTTCACCGAGATAGATGTCTATGATAACCACGAGTATGTGCAACAGGCAGACGGTGATATCGATATGGACTCGATCCACTCACTCCAGTCTATTTTCGAAGAAGTGAACCGTGATATCCTGCGTGAGATCCAATCAGATATCGTCTATCGCCGCGAACGTCAACGATGAAAGCATTCTATACGATGGTCGGTACCGAAACTGAGGCCACAGACCTGGTCGAGACATTACTGGAAGAACAACTCATCGCGTGTGCCAATCTCATCGAGACCCGTTCGTTCTATCGATGGGAGGGGCAAGACCATGATGAAGACGAATATCTGCTTCTCATGAAGACAACAGCATCATGCTGGGAAAACTGCCGTGATCGGCTTGACGATCTACATCCCTATGATGTCCCGGCCATCATCGAGCTCGATGCCGAGGCCAATGGTGCGTATGCGGAATGGGTCGATACCCAGGTCCGTGACTGATATAACACCGTTATACCTATCCTTTGATGTTGACCATCGGGAACATACGCGCGACCTTGTTCCCTAGACCCAGTGCATCGGATACGTTGACGACATCATCGGCGTTCTTATAGACCTCTGGTGCTTCTTCTTCGATCGTGTTGTTCGATTGAGCCTTCACGATGATCTTCCGTCGTTCCAGGTTCTTTTTGATCTGGTTGGCTCGATAATCCTTCTTCGCCTGGGTCCGGGACATTAGACGACCGGCACCGTGAGCTGTGCTACCGAAGCTACGTTCTAGTGATTGTTCCCCACCGCTGAGTATATAGGATGACGTCCCCATCGAGCCAGGGATGATCACGGGCTGGCCCATGTCTCTGTACGCAGCAGGGACCTCTGAATGGCCTGCCGGGAAGGCGCGTGTCGCTCCTTTCCTGTGTACATATAGTTCCTTCGTCTCACCGTTGACTTCGTGGTGTTCTTTCTTCGCGATATTGTGAGCAACATCATACAACAGATCCATTTCCATCGTCTCCCAGTCACGGTCAAAGATGCGTTCGAATGATGTCCTGATACGATGTGTGATCAACTGTCGGTTTGTCCAGGCATAGTTGATCGCTGCGTTCATCGCACCATAGTAGTCATCGGCAAGCTGTGAGCCGGCAGGAGCATAGGCAAGTTCACGGTCCGGGAGATCGTTCATGACTTCTGGATGTGCGTTCTCGATCTTCCGCAGATAGTCCGAACAGACCTGATGGCCGAGACCACGCGAACCACAGTGTACCATGATCAGGACCTGATCTGGTTCAAGGCCGTATGCCTCAGCTGTCTCCGTATCATAGATCTCTGAGACCTTCTGTACTTCCAAGAAGTGGTTGCCTGACCCGAGCGATCCGAGCTGGTTCTTACCACGGTCTTTTGCCTTCTGTGAGATCTTGGACGGATCGGCTTCGGTCCGTTTTCCTTCGTCTTCACAGTGTTTCAGGTCTGCTTGTGTGGCATAGCCTTCATCCATGGCCCATTCGAGTCCATGGTTCAAGACCGGTTCGAGGTCGCTTCGCTGGTCCATCGTTGCGATACTCCCTTTCCCGAGTCCTGATGGTATCTTCTGATAGAGGATATTGGCGATCTGTTCGGCCCGATCATATACTTCATCCGCTTTAAGATTGGTCTTGATGACTCTGACGCCGCAGTTCGAGACCACGAACTGATTGGCTGCGAAATTATGGGCCTCGTGCTTGACTCCGATATCATAGACAGTAGATGTCTGCTCATAGCTGATGTCGCTGATGACTGCTGTCGTGGTCAGATTATCGTGAACCGGTTGTTGCTCACAGAACTCTTTGAAGGAAGGGAAGTCTGCGGGAGGCCGTGTCGATGTCTTCCGGCCGGAATAGATGCTCCGCTCGATGAACCGGTCGTTTATATCGAACTCTTCCTTGATCGTCTTTGGAGCCGTTCCGTCCTCGTACAGCTGAACTGCCTCTTTTGCTATCGATAAACGCTCTTTTTTCGCTTTTTCTTTCTTCTTGAGGTATTGGATTGCCTGGATCGCTTTTTTCTGTTTTTCAATGTTGTAACGGTATCCAACTGTACTGAAGAATCGTATGAGTGTCTCTGAATCGTTCTTGATCCCGATGCGATATCGGATAACATCATGATCCTGGTTGGCTTCGCTCTCCATCGTCTCGATCGTGTTCGTCTCGATATCGAGGTTGCTGAGCAGCTGCTTGATCTGTTCCATGAATCGCCGTCCGGCGTCTTTCTGCTCTTCAATGCGGTTGTGAGATATCGTCGGACAGTAGAGATTGGTGCGAGTCTGGGCAGCTGGTTTGCTCATCTCTGCACCGAAGAAGGCTGAAAGATACAGTGCCTGCTGCCACTGCGCTAGATTATCGAGATAGGTGGGTGCCGTGAAGTCGCTTTCGACCTTTGGGCCCTGTGGAGCGCCCAGTTCCTGCATCAGGCGCTCGAACGCCTTCGAGGTAGAGCGTACTTTATGTTCTGTCTGCTCGAACTCAACACCTTTGTATTCGTGCTGTCGATCC
>JALIDO010000016.1 GCA_022865265.1 Candidatus Nanohalarchaeota archaeon QJJ-5 | reverse complement strand
CCTTCGACCGTATAGGTCAACACATGACAGGGAGATGGTACGGAGATCATGCCATCGAATCTGACACGGTCACGATCCTCGACTGTATCATAGGTCATGTTATCGATCATATCAGAGATATTTGACTGGGTCTGGTCGATCATCGAGACCGTTGCCTGCCAGACAGTACCGTTCTGGTTCACACTCGTGGTTGCCTGGGAGGTTCCACCATCCATGATATGCATATCACCATCGCCGCTTCCATTGTTGCCGACGACAGCTGTGACGGTTCCGACAAGGAGCAAAAGACTACCGATGACTGCGAGGTATCGTGCGATCATACTGCAAGAAACAGCATGAGTTGTTTATAAATCACCCATCGGCTGTTCGGTCGAACCCGAACGACTCCTGTAGCTCTGCATATACTGGGTCGGTGAGAAGCGCTGATGGATCGGATGGTGACTGGCCCGTGATCTCATAGGTAGACGGATCACTGTTGACTGGTACGTAGACATCATCACCGTTCCATGCAGCCCCAGGAACATCATCGAGACTGCGGTATCGATCGAAGAACGTCTCTTGATCGACAGTACTGCCAGTGGCCGTGACCTCGAAGCGGTACCCGTTTCCGTCCAGTGTCGGGTAGGTCTCCGCATCTGTTACTGTCCAGGTGGCACAGGATGTGATATGTGAAGCGATAACTGTCTCGAACAGCTGGACGAACCGCTCTCCATCATATGTGTCCGAGTCCTCGGCACCCTCGATCGCCACTGTATCGGTTGCCTCGAGGATTGGCTTGATTGCATCGAACGATACCATTGTCAACCCTGGTGAGATATAACGGTGTTATACCGACCGATACAGAAACCATTCTTCCAGGATCGGTCGCCTGAGAACGCCGTGTCTAGATCTTTTTGTACTGGGCCACGTCTTCGATCAGATCGACGTGGGTCAGCATCACGGATCGGCAACAGTAACTATCGATGCCGAGGTCATCGAGGACCTGTTTTGCATCTTCGTGCTGTTCTTCGGTCCGTTCCTTGAACTCGTCCCATTTGTCACCAAGGACCCTGCCGCATGAGAAGCATCGTACTGGTACGATCATTGATGATCACGTTAACGGTAGGATTTCTGCTGCTTGTGCCGTGCGCCTTTGCTGGACTGGCTTGGCTTGCGGGTTTCGGTGCGTCGGAAGTCCTCGACCAGAAGGTACCGGTCATAATCAAGGTACTGGTTCCTGAGGTCTTCTCCTTCTGCGTATTCTGCCAGTGCACGGGCAATAGCCATCCTGATAGCTTCGGTCTGGCCCTGCTTGCCGCCACCACGTGCTGTCACTTCGATATCGACCTCGTCTGCGAGGTCGCCGGCGATCTCCAATGGTTCTTTGACACGGAGTCGTCGCATCTTTGACTGGACATGGAGCGGTTTGCTGTTGATCTTGACCTGTCCGTCACCATCTTCCTGTAAGGTGGCTCGGGCCTTTGCTGTCTTCCGTTTTCCGTTCGTATTGATTACCATCGTCTATGCACCGAGATGATCCGCGATTGCTTGCAGTGTTTGATACTGTGAGGCCGGGAGACCGCTTTCATGTGCGTCTTCGATGACTTCTGCATCATCAAGGTCATCTGGTGTGCCACTGTAGACCTTGAGTCGGGACCGCATATCTTCACCGTCCTGCGTGTCAGGCAACATGCCCTCGACGGTGCGCTTCAAGAGGTTCTGTGGGTTCCGTGGGAAATACGGTCCGAAGTCACGGCTTCCTGCCTCGAACTTGTCCTGGTATTTTTTGTTGATCGATTGTGGGTTTCCTTTCACAATCGCCTTTTCTGCATTGATTACATGGACCTCTTCGCCGTCTTTCAGTTCAGAGACGAGATGAGAGGCGAGTCGTCCCAGGATATGGTCTTGTGCATCGATAATCATTAGACTACCACCCTCACTTCATCACCGCTTGGATGTTCATCGAGGAGGTCTTGGACATAATAGGTCTCGCCTGCATCCTCGATCGCATCACGAGCGCTGTCGCTGAACTGCAGTGCGGCAACATCGACATCGGTCTGCAATCGTCCTGAGCCAAGGACCTTCCCTGGTACGAGGACCGTGTCACCATCCTCGGCAACACGTTCGATCTTTGATAGATTTACAGTTGCGCGATCACGGTTTGACCGTGACAGTTCATCGGCTGCTTTCTGATAGACAGCAGCATCCTCCTGTCGTGCATGTCGTTCTAGCCGGGCAATGGCTTTTTTCCGCACTGGATTAGCTTGATTCATGAGTGATCCCTTCGTCCTGTTCATGGCGTCGGCTGTATCGGACATACGACGCCTGCCATCATATGACGAGGAAACCTTTTTAAATCGATGCACCTGTTGCTGTCCGGGTATCCGGTCTGTGCCGAACAATATCACCACTATTTATTAACCGCCAGGCGGTATTCGAGATACATGTTAGGATCACGACTACAGGTCACGGTCGCCATCATCATCGTAGCAACCGCATCAGCAGCAGTTCTGTGGGATGTCCCATTACCGGAGACATCATCGACAGCGTCACCCGAGCTCACAACGTTCAGTTCTGAACAGGAGTTCCGGAGTTATGTCCAGCAACGTGAGACTGGAACATCATATCTTGGTTCAGCTCAATCAGCACGGTCAGTCCAGGAACAGGCCGCAACGACGGATGGTACAGAAGCTGATGCTGGTGGAAGCGGTGGTAGCCAAGAGACAACGGTCGAACGATATTCCGATACAAATATCCAAGAAGAAGGCGTCCAGGAGCCTGATATGCTGAAAGGCGATGGTGAAACATTTTTCTACTCACCTGACTCGCCAACATACACGACCGTCAGACGGAGTGATGTCTACTATCCAGGCACACAGGAAGCAAATATATCGACATTCGATGCTCTCCCGCCTGAGAATCTTTCATCAGTCGGTGAAATTCCAGACAACGGTGACATGTTCCTCCATGAGGATCAGCTTGTCGTGTTGACTGGTGATGCGGTGGTTGGCTATGATGTAACAACACCATCATCACCTGAAGAAGAATACCGTATCGAGATGAATGGATCGATCGTCGATGCCCGCCGCATCGAGGGCGAGATTGTCCTTGTCCAGCAACAATCGGTCTCACGAGATCGACCGTGTCCGATCAGACCGGCAACCGGTGTCAGTGTTGCCTGTAGCAGTATCTATCATCCGGCTGATCCGGTCCCTGTCGATACGACATACACGGCGATGCGGATCGGTGTCGATGATGGCGATATCGACAGTACTGCCACGATGGTCGGAACAGACCGGAACACTGAGATCTACATGTCACAGAACAATCTCTATCTGACCTATCTTGATCGTGCCAGTTATTCGAATCTATTGATCGATTACCTGACCACGGATGGTCGTGAACTGGTCAGTGATTCACTTGCTGATCGGCTCGAACAGATCGATGAGTACGATCTGACAGAACAGGCCAAGATGACAGAGATCGAACAGCGACTCGACCAGTATCTGAACTCTCTGTCGGATGATCGACGATACGAGCTGCAAGATGAACTCGAATCCGGGCTTGCCAATTACACCGCAGAGCGGAAACGTCAGCTCACATCGACCGGGATCGTCAAGGTTGGCCTCGATGATCTCGATGTCGTGGCCAACGGAGAGGTCCCGGGCCAGACCCTCAATCAGTTCTCGATGGATGAACACGAGGGTAATCTCCGGATAGCGACAACGGTTGGTGAATCAGGCTTTGCGAGCCGACAGGTCGACAGTGCCAATGATCTGTATGTGCTCGGTGAGGATCTCCAGGTCCGTGGTTCCATCACGGATATGGGTGTGACCGAACGGATCTATTCAGCTCGTTTCATCGATGATACTGGCTATCTCGTGACATTCCGTCAGATCGATCCGTTCCATGTCCTCGATCTGTCAGATCCAGACAATCCGACACTCGAGGGCGAGTTGAAACTGCCAGGGTATTCGTCGTACCTCCATCCACTTAGTGAAGATCGTGTCCTCGGTATCGGTGAGGAAGATCGTCAACCAAAGGCTGTGATCTTCGATGTCGCCGATCCGTCGGATCCGGTGGTCGAGAACGATTATATCCTGGAGGATTACAGTTCAGCGATCGGACAGAGCCATCATGCGTTCCTGATTGACCGTCGGCATGAGGTCTTTTTCCTCCCATCGAACAGTGGTGGTAACATCTTCAACTACACAGATGGGTTAGAGAAGATCACACAGATCCAGATCGATGATCCACAGCGGGCACGGTACGTGAACGATTATCTGTACATCTTTTCCGATCATGAGGTCGCTGTGGTCGATGAGACCGACTGGTCGGTTGTGAACACGATCCGATACCGGAACGAAACCACCTACCAAGATCCATACCCGATACCGGAACCGCGACCAGATTCAGGGCTCGAATGATCAGTCATACTGGTCCAAGACAGCAAGTAGTTTCCGGTCATTGACTGGTCCATATCGCCAGCGGCCGCCATTCCCCATGATGGATTGTTCGTGCGGGCGCCAGTTCGTGTCGGTGTAGGCACAGCCCTGGTAATAACCGACAGCCGGATCACGTTGTGCAAGCTCACCCCACCATCGTTCGGCCTGTGACCGGTTATCGGCACAGTTCGGTGGACCGGATGCATCGCGACCATCGCTGTTGTAGTATTCATCTTTCAACCCGCCGAAGCCATGACCCCATTCGTGTGGAAGGGCAACAGCACCTTCTTCGCGTTCTATCTTGTCCGCGATACCCGGGATATACATCTCATTGGCCTGTCCATAGGCGAATGCTGAGTGATTGAAGTCGTCCTTGGACATGAGTACATGATAGTCTGCGATAGAACACGTACCGAACCAGTCCCGACGAGCATCTTTGATCAGACCCCGGCCATTGCGTGGATCATCGTAGGTACCGATCGCTGTACTTGCATTCAGTGTCCAGAGATTGAATGTCTCTGTGCTGATGTTCATCGGGTAGATATCGAACAGCCCTCTGTTGTCCTGATCGAGATCCAGATAATAGGAAAGATGGTCCTGCCAGGTCTCTCTGTCCATGTAATTCCGTGCGACAAAGACCACATCGGCTTTTTCTTGACTTGGGCCATTGAGATGATAGGGCCTGCAGGATGATGGAGCTACCACGAGACTCCGAGTGTGGTTCTCGATCGAAATACTATGGTTGCCAGCTGCGAACCGATGGGTTACAGTAGTACTGTTGCCGAGTCTCTTACCATTGACCCGCCAGGTCCCTGTTGTTCCTGATGTCGTTGTCAGCTGGACGGTCTGGTTGGGGGTCGGGTCTGTTGGCGTGAAGGTGATCGTGGTCGTCGCTGCTGGGCCACGATCGGGGCCTGGCCAGACAACAGCGGCAACGATCCCGAGACCGATGATGATGGCAAGGAGGCTGGGCCGCATAGGGAGTACTGTGACAGGCTGTGGGATAAAGTGAGGTGGTGTGTTTAAGATGCTGGTCTGTCCATATAGATAAGCGATGGAGCCCGATATCGAATCACTCTATCTCCGGATCAAGACAGGGCTTGGCGGTGTCACGTTCCAACAGTTGAAGAAACGATCTGATCTGAGTGATGAAGCCCTCGAGCGGAAACTTGATTATCTCCGCAATCAAGGATTGATCGAGAAAGAAGAACGGACGCATATGACGATCTGGCGTCCAACCGAGGATGCAGATGACGAAGACGATGACTGAGCTATCATCGGGTTGTATGTGGTGAGGGATCACGTGATGCTGTCGTCTTGATGTCGTAGTACTCCTCGAGTTCGGTCTCGAGATCCTCATACTGATCAATGGTCCCGCTGATCTGTGTTGGTGGCATCTGTGCCCGCTTGCCGAAGGTGTGCCGTTTTCCGGTGATCGTTATCGTGTAGGTTGTCGTCTCTGTATCAGGATCAGGGTCGAACATGATCTCGGTACCGGTGATCTGGTAATCATCAGGATACTGCTCGAGGCGTGTGACAGCATCCTGGCCCCGCATCGTTTCTCGATCCCATTCCTGTGCTTTCATGTACAGATCCCAGATCAGAAGCGATTCGTGTACCTCGACGGTATCAGTATCATTGAGAAGTTCTTCGATAGCGTCCATGTCTGCTGTGACAGATCGACGAGTCGGGGGTCCATCCTGATATGCGAACGGCCCGGTCGCTCCTGATGCCATACCTCTTTGGTCCATGTCGGTGTTTAAGAGGCCGGTTCAGGGGAGATGATATGGTTAACACTGGTTGAGAACGTGAAAGGAAGAATGCAGGGGGAGGGATTTGAACCCTCGAAACGCCTCCGCGTACGGGATATCTCAATGATATACGGCTATTGGACTTCTTAAGTCCCGCCCCTATAGCCGATGCGGGTCTTTGGCCTGGCTCGGGAACCCCTGCGTATTGTTATGGGGTCAGAGCGCATCATCGACTGCGTCTTCAAACGCATCGAGGTCATCTTCGATGATATCGATAGCACGTGTGACGATCTCTCGTGCCTTGAGGCCTGAGACGCTTTCGACAGAGAAAAGGAACTTGTCATCGTGTTCGACGATCTCTACGGTATCGCCTTCTTCCAGGCCGTCGATCGCTTCATCCATGGCATATACAACATCGCCATCTGCTTCAACCGGTCCATCTGCTTCTTTGACCTTATCCGGAGCTAATCGAGCAGCCACGACATTGTTGTCTAGTTCATCGCCATTGTGTCGGACGACTGGGTAGTATCGATACGATGCGTTGGCTGCCTGATGACGAGCGTGATCTTGACCGATACCAAGGACAGCACGTGCTTCCAGATCGATTTCCTGATCCTCGAGCAGTTCGGCCAGAATCGTATCAGGATTCGGCATCTCGAGTGACTTATCGGTCGGTTTCATATGCCGTGCTTCGACACTTCCTTCGCCTTCTTTCTTCAGGACCAGTTCGACCTGACAGTCGGAACAGCCATCGTCACAGTCACATTCTGATGGGAGCGTGTATTCATCTGGATCGACACGGAGCGGCACCATCCCGATACGATGTGCCAGCATCTCATCGAAGAGGCCTGACGTGTTGTTTATGATATCGACCTCCTCGACCGCCATGGTTGGCACCTTTGCAATCATGGTTCGTCGGAGTGCGTTGGCAAATGCTGGATTCGCATCCTCGAGAACAAACTCCATCCTGTCGCCATCATCTGTGCGTATATCTACGTCCATTGTATCACGATTCGATTATGGGCTCTGCGAACGTCGTCCGCGTTTGCCGCCCTTCTGTCTGGTTGAGTCATGTGGTACTGGTGTTACGTCTTCGATTTTACCGACATCAAGACCAGACCGTGTGACAGCACGGATCGCCGGCTGTGCACCCTGTCCCGGGATTTTCTGCTGTGTGCCTCCTGGAGCACGGACACGGATATGGACGCCTTCGAGTCCTTTCTCCTGAGCCTCTTCTGCAGCCTTCTTGGCTGCTTTCATAGCCGGGAAGGCACCTCCTTGGAGTCGGCCTTTGTCGGTAACCATACCAGATGTAAACCGAGAAATGGTCTCAGCGCCTGTAATATCTGTAACATGTACGATCGTGTTATTGAAGCTTGAGTAGATGTGAATGATTCCCCATTTGTCATCGTCTGCCATTGTTAATCACTCCTGTACGATTTCTTTCGATCCTGGTGCTACGTTTATGTTGTTCTCTTCTTCGGTGGTGACGAGATAACTCGGCACATCGACCACATTGTCTTCGATCATGATGTGGCCATGTGTGATGAACTGCCGTGCCTGTTTCATCGTGTTGGCCAGTCCTTTCTCATAGACGATGGTCTGTAGTCGTCGTTCCAGAATGTCTTCGAGATCGAGATCGAGCACATCTGTCAGATCTGCATCTTCAGTAACCAGTCCAAGATTGTGAAGCTTATTGATAAGCTGCTGTTCACGTTCTTCGTCTTCTGTAGCGTTCAGCTTTCGTGCCTCACGTCGGAAATCACGGATCTTTGATTCGCTCTTCCAGACTTCTCGCTTGTTCTTTAGACCATAATCATACAGGACATCTGTCTCCTGGTCGATACGGTCTTGCTGCCATCCTCGTGTCGGTGTCTCGTAGCTCTTTCTGGCCTTTCGTACCATTATTCGTCACCTTCGTCTGTCTCTTCATCCTCGCCCGCTTCTTCCTCAGCGGCAGCCTGCACTTCCGCACGTGAGACGCCAACCTTTGCGCCAGAACGGAAGGAGGACTGGGTTTTCTGTCCACGGACAGGGAGACCCTGCTCGTGGCGCCATCCTTTGTAGCTGTCGATTTCTTTGAGACGTCGAATATCGAACTCGTGTGTCAGTTCGAGATCGGCACCAATAATGTGCTTATTTTCACCGGTTTCACGGTCTTTCCGTCGATTGCGGAGGAATGTCGGGATACCGTGTTCATCCGGGTTACGCATGATATCTTCGAGCTCTTCTCGATCTTCACGAGAAAGGGCACCAATCTTGATATCACGATCGAAGTCTGAAACCTTTGCAACGGCGTCAGCGTACCGATGACCGACACCATCGATCGATGTCAGTGCCTCTTCGATAGCCTGCTGGCCGTTGACGTCGGTTCGTGCAATCCGTACGATTTGTTCGATATTCTCGTCTGTCATATGTTCACCCTCTCTTTTAGTTGAAAAGTCTTTTAAAACAACCTGCGGAGCAGGCTGAATGGGTACGACAGTATCAGGCCGCAACGTTTATATAGGTCTTGGCGTCCCGCAGTTTCCGTCCGAGTTACTGCTCTGGGCGGGGGCTAGGCTATTTCCCAATATGAAACAATTCGGTTGTTACGGTCTCAGCCGGCAATTCGTGTATTATTTGCGTTGCCATGCGGCCGGCAGATAATGTAACCCTTTGCCTAGAATGAATAGCCCGGCCTGGATTCGAACCAGGGTCACGAGGCCCAGAACCTCGTATGATTGACCACTACACCACCGGGCTGATCATGTTCGTGGTGAGTTTTTCAGCATACCTTTATTAGTTTTCAGTGAACCGGCCGGTCAAGATCATCACCGCTTCACCGATCAAAAACGCACAGAGCCAGATAAGGAGGAACAACGCATAGCCCATGAACTGTGAAATGGGCAGAAGATCGAGGACCACGATCCCCAACAACAGATACGAACACACCTCAAGGTAGTAATGAGCATCTTGGAGCTTTTTGAGCACGGGTGTCTTTTGCTCACGTGCATGCCGGAACAGCCATATCTCGGGGATGAGGTCGAACATCACTGCGGCACCGAGTACATACAGGACCGGACCAGTGAGTGTTTGCCCGCTGACAAGGATGCCTAATACTCCTAGATAGATGAATGCAGCGATCGTGATCAGGAGAAAGATCACAAGGCGTTCGTATTCGACAAGACTTTCACCATCATCCTCTCTGATCAATCTGAGGACACGACGTGCCCGGTCGAACAACATAATCGTCAGTGGTGATTACTCCTTTTTATGTCGATGTGGTCGAGAGAACAAAGAGAGAATATGAAATGGAACCGGCGGGTTCGACCGCCTCGACCCATGTCGGGCGTATGTCCGCGCCACAGGTCTCGGCGGGCTACTACCTATCTTACTCAGATAGGTAGATGGTATTGGCAAATAGTTCGTGTCGTGGCAGGGCGGTCATCATCTCACCTCCGTTACCACTTTAGAACTCAGTTTTTATAAATGTTTCGTCAAAACAGTGATTGTTTAGTTTTGTAAACCATATACCGGTTTTTAGTAAACAGGTCGCTGTCGCTGTTCGCCGACCAGATCGGAGTCTGGCCCTGTTTTGTGGTGTGTCCTACAGCTGGTCGAAGCCGATGAATGTTCCCTCGTGCATGATGAGGTCTCCATCGATCAGCAGACTTCCTTCATCTCGAAGATCCTTGATCAGATCCTGATGGGTTGTTGAAACGTTTTTCTGCTCCTGGACAGTCTCATCGAGCTCGTCCCATGCTTCTTTGTAATCACGAGCTACTGCTTTCTGTTGTTCATCCAGTGTCTCGATGAATGAATCGAACGTCTTCGCCCGGAGATGGTCCTGTGTCTGGTCTATCACTGTCTGGTAGGCATCCTCATCTAACCCGTGGTGATCAAGCCATTCCGTTCCGACCTCTCGCTGGAAACAGTCCTCATACGCATTCCCGAAGGCCAGATGGATGGTGCCACCGATTTTCTCATCGAACAAGATATTCCGTGTCGGCTCCTGGATATCGAAATTGGTCCCGATACCGAACTCGCCCAGATATCCGGCGTGTTCATCGGCCTCGAGTAACTGTTCAAGATAGGCTTCTCCGGTCTCGGCACTGTATTCTGTGACCTCACCATCCTCGAAGGTGACCGAGACCCCCTCGACCGCCTGGTCGTTGATCACGGCAGGGATATCGAAATAGACCGTTCCATTGACAGTCTCTTTGATCGGTGCAGTGAAGACCTCACCACCGGGTACATTGTTCGTCCCATCGCTCAACACGCCAATACGATTGATGCCATCTTGCTCACCGATCTCGAACCGTAGATCGGTTTTTTCGCCCAGGATACGGACCTCCTCGCCAGCATCAACGACATCTTTGAGTTCCTCATAGGCCTGTGCTTCCTGTTCCCAGTCTTTTACACAGGCATCGATGACGAAGGATTCGAACTCCTCATAGCTCATATCGGCCTGTTCGGCACTATATTCGGTTGGGGCCTGGGTCAGTGTCCATTCATAGGTATCTTTCCGTTCATCACGCAACGCTCGTCTTGCCTTGTTCCGTTCAGCCATCCGTTCAGGCTCGACATCCTCATAGGCGCCTGTCGGTGTCTTGATACTGATCCGTGCATCGAGTGTTCGCTGTTTCTCGAGCTCATGGTCTGGTATCTCATCGAGGACCGCTTCGGATGCTTCTTCATAGAAACTGCGCTTGAACGCAGGATCGGTCCGGTCCGCGATCGGGTAAGCGCCTTTGTCCAGGACTTTCTCATAGGCTGCAAGAGCGAGGTCTTTACTCTGTTCCTGATAGCTGATCGCGACCAGGTCACCGGTTTCGATGTCAAGTGCATGCTCGATAAGAATATCGGCCCAGGCATCGTATGTGGTCTCGTCCATACGAGAACTCGCTCATGCCCGCTATTTATAAAGAGATATCTGATCGCATGCAGGTCAAAACATGTAAGATAAGAAGAAAAAAGAGCGGAAAGCTCCGCTCAGAGGTTCCGTGGCTCGACGTCTGGATCATATTCAGAGAACTCATCCAGTGACGCCAGTCCATCGAAGTCAGGCTGTTCCCATCCGAAGGCATCTTCGAGATACTCCTCGACCTCGTTCCGGTGAGCCCGTTCATCACCGAGGATGGTCCCGACCTGGTTCACGAAGTCCTGGTAACCAGTCGCCCGGGCGATATCGATGATCTCCTGGTCCAGGTCCATCCCATCGTTTTCGAGATACCAGACACCGGCGAGTGCTGCTTCGACATCTGTGTGATCGTCCGGGACGATCGCATCATAGTTGTGCTGTTGTGCATGATCGCTGACCTCTCGTCCCATCGTCTCGAGCATGTCTGCGTATTGTTGGGAGTGGTTGAATTCCTCCTGTGCATCGACACGGATATCCTCCTCGATATGACCGGCTGTCGTCCAACCGACATCACGGGAAAGAAGTTGATATGCACGCATCGATGCAAGTTCGCCTGCGTATGCTTTTCCTAACGCATCTGCCAGATCTTGTTCTGTGTATGATGACATAGTACTGTTCCATAGTGAACTGAGATTGAAAAAGGGGCTGTGAGTGCCTACAGGTGACAATAAACAGTCATTCAGTGGGTTTTTATGCCGCCGGTCCGCACTGCTGTACAGGCAGATGGGACAGCAGATGCTTGTCGATGGTGAATGGGAACAGCAGTTCGAACCTGATACAAACGATGATGGATCATTCGAACGACAGGAATCGATCTTCAGAGACCGGATCGGCGATCAGTTCCCTGTCGACCAAGATCGATACCATTTGTACATCTCACGAGCCTGTCCCTGGGCCCATGGTGCGGTCCTGGCCCGGAATCTTCTTGGACTTGACGGGATTTCTGTCGATATCGTCGATCCATACAGAGAAGAGAAAGGATGGCAGTTCACGCCTGAGAAAGCGGGCTGTACAGAGGATAGTGTCAATGGGTTCGATTATCTCTATGAAGCATATCAACTCGCCGATGAAGACTTTACCGGGCGGGTGACTGTTCCGTTGCTTTGGGACAAGGAGCAGAATACCGCCGTCAATAATGAGTCCATCGAGATCATGCGGATGTTTGCTGAGGCCTTCGAGACGGACCATGACCTGTATCCCGAACAACACCGAGAAAAGATCGATACAGTCGTGGATGATCTCTATGATACGGTCAACAATGCCGTCTATGAGGCAGGCTTTGCGACAACACAGGAAGCATATGATACAGCTGTCGAGAAACTCTTTGCTGCACTTGAACGATACAATGATCGACTCAGTGATCAACGATTCCTTGTCGGACAACAGACGACGCTGGCCGATCTCCGGCTGTTCGCAACATTGCTCCGCTTCGATCCTGTCTATCATACCCATTTCAAATGCAACAAGAAACAGATCCGGGACTATGAACACTTACAGGGCTTCCTGCAGGATGTCTCCCAGCTACCAGGTGTCGCTGAAACAGTGAATCTTGCCCATATCAAGGAACACTACTACAGAACACATCCATCGATCAATCCTCACAGGATCGTCCCGCCAGGGCCGAGGATGAGCCTGGATGCTGATCACGGCCGAGAACAGCTACCAGGACAGTTGCGATAGCCCTGTATCAGGCATACCGTTGTTCAGTGGGTATGCCATCATCGCTGACCAGTTCGAAGCCATCATCGGTACGGTGGTATTCACGCTGTTCGATGGTCTCGCCGGTCGCGAAATCGATATGCTGGACGGTCACTGTATTGTCCTCGAAGTGAAGCTTCTGCACACTAGTATCAGGCATCACTGCATCATTTGTGATGTATGTATCTGCCGTGCTGCCGGCCTGTAGTGTCAATTTCCCATCCTCCATCACGAAACTACCCTCTCCGTGGTAATGGGCGGTCACATTGATATCATGGTCGCCGTCCGCAGCACGAGCTTGTCCTCTGTCATTGTCCGCATCATCGATATAGGCATGTCGATCGGGATCATTTCCAGGAGCGATTCCAACATGCCGCGGATTATGGCTGTGGAGGATCTCATATGAGATATCCTCGGTCACCTCGAGTGTCTGTGTCTGTGCATTATCTGCAAGCATGGCAGGATCATCAACATCATCGGCTTCTCGATAGTCCCCGATCGTGTCTGAGTTCCCGATGATGCTGTAGTGGTCATCGAACTGGTCCATCCATGCATCGAGCTCATCCCAATCCTGCTGGTCACCACAATCGCCCGAGAACATCGCGATATCGACATCATCAGAGAGACGATCGAGCTGATCATACGCATGCTCTTTGTACGCGGCAAGAGAATCATAATTACTACTATAGACATCCTCCTCATTGAAATGCATATCCGAGACATGGATGACGGTCGTGGCGTCAGAGGACATGATATATTATGTGGACACCTGCGATATAAAATTTACCATGTCGTAGTGGTCACACTCTGACGGCGATAGATGTATGAGGCACCATCAGCATGATGTCGTTATGAACCCCCGGATCATCGTCCATGGTGGGGCTGGGCGTCACGAGATAGACCAGCCTCAAGATATCCTCGAAACTGCTGCTGATAGTGGTTACGCTGCGATGGAGGAGGGAACAGCGGTTGATGCTGTCGAGACAGCAGTCAATGTTCTGGAAGACCACCCAGCATTCAATGCCGGCAACGGAGCAAAGTACCAGCTCGATGGAAACCCACGACCCGAGGCGGCTATCATGACAGGGAACGGAGATGCTGGAGCAGTGACGGATCTGGATGGTATCTGTCATGCGATCTCGGTTGCCAGAGCGATCATGGAACAGACCCATCACGTGATGTTGTCTGGCCCATTCGCGACCCGGTTCGCTGACCACTGTGGCTTCGACCGGCAAGATCTCTCGAGTGAAAAAGCAGCGACCGAATGGGAAAAGATGCATGCGATGGTCGAAGATCTTTCGTTCGATGAGACCATCGAGACTCTGAAAGAGTACGATACAGGAGGTACAGTCGGCTGTGTGGCGATCGACGCCGATGGATCACTTGCCGCTGGGACATCGACCGGCGGACGATCACCACAGCTCGCTGGCAGGATGGGTGATACACCGATGATCGGGTGTGGTACATATTGTAACGAGCATGCGGCCGTGTCTGCAACTGGGATCGGTGAAGCTATTATCACCATGACCTTGGCACGTCGGTGTGTTGAATATCGTGAAGATGGAATGCAGCCAGCCGTGGCGACAGAGAACGCTATAAAGGCCCTTGAAGAAAAGACTGATCGCCATGCGGGGGTTATCATGCTCGATGATAACGGAGAAACAGGGATCAGTCATAATGCAGACGAGATGAATACGGTCGTCCGTGAGTAGCTCAGAACAAATCCTGGACCAGCGACTCGACCCGTTGCAGACCATGTTCCAGTGGCTTCGAGACAGACAAGGGGAACGGATACGTGCCATACGGCTCGACCTGGATCGTCGTCAATCCGGCATTGTTACCGCCATAGATATCGGTGATCGGTGAATCACCAACCATCACGGTTTCCTCAGGTTCGGCATCCAGCATCGCCAGGGCTTTCTCGAACCCTTCACTATCAGGCTTTGGTTCTGTATCATCGATGACATAGGTATCAAATCGGTCCGCTATCGGTACAGGATCACCATCATAGCGAAGCGTCTCATTTGTCAAGATACAGGTCTCCATCCGGTCATTGATCGCATCATAGGCCTCACGTCGTTGTGGATCACAGGTTCCTGTTTCATCGATGAGGACGTGATCGCGGTCGAATATAACAGCGTTATACTCGTCCGCCAGAGACTCGACCGGTAGTTCGGCAACACTCGTATAGACCTGATCGGGTTGTAACATTGACAGAAACGTTCTATGATCGAGTGGTCTTATATCATGATGCTGCTCAGCCACTGACTGAACATGTATTCACTGTCTTGCCATGGCTCTGATCTGGCTCTCGTGGGCGGTCGGGACCCGAACGATCAACAGGTCACCGCCGTCTATCGTGGTCCTGGTTGCTGGGTTGTACTGCCAGCTGTCCGCTCGCTGTATCGCCATGACTGTTGTGCCGGTTTCTGCATCTTTCTCCAGCGTATCGATCTGGAGCCCATCAAGATCGCTCCCGTGAGCCACTTCGACCTGAGTGATGATCTCATCGGTGTCCTGGATGGCTTCAAGCAAGACCGGATGAAGTCGTTGTTCACGCAGGACAGCGGCTGCGATCTGAAGAGCCGCATCTGAGATAATCTCATTACATGATGCGATGGTCGAAAGACTCCGAAGTGTATCGATATCCTGTTCTGCACCGGCCTGGCGGAGGATCTCGGTATGCACATCATCCCGCATCGTGTCCATCTTCGTCTCAAGGTTCAGTACTTTCGTAGCGATGTTTTCATTGTTGAACAGGGCTGCACTGTATCCGAGCCCGATTGCCAGTTCCATGGTGTTTTTCATCTCGATGAGGGTATCGACAATATCATCAAAACGAGTATCGATCGTTTCGCTGGCCTGGAATTCGAATGCGAATTCTCGGTCTGTCATGCGTTCATAGACGCCTTCTACAGTCTCTTTCGGTCCACGTACATACAAAACGTCCTCTTCTTCCAGGACAAGATCATCTGTTGGATCGAAGACCCAGCCATCTGTCCGTTTCATGGCGATGATCTGTGTACCCGCCCCGGTCTCTTGTTCGAACTCGGTGACGGTCTTTCCATCCATCGCTGTACCTTGATACGGGATCCGCACGGTGATTTCTTTGGACTGTATCAGTGCTGCCCGGAAGGCATCAGGGACGGGTTGGTCGTCGGTGACGATGCTCGCGATATCATCGGCCGCATCGGCGATCTCCTCGGCTGCTGCGACCACATTGAAGATACCGATCAACTGGTCTGCATCTTCGGGGGTCCGGGATGCCAGCATCAGTGATTGTCTGGCAGACTGCTGTATATCGTCCATATATTCTTCTAGGACCAGTACTTCTTCTGCAATGGTCTTGTTGTCATATGTTACAGCCGAATAGGCGAGATCGATCATCAGCTCTGCCGTATCTTTCATCGTGGCGAGTTGCTGTTTGACGGTCTTCGGTGTTGATTCGCGCATCGTTCTCGTACAGCATACAGTGTGCGAGCACGATATTTAAGAGGGGCTGTGGTGAGCTGGTTTGAACTGTTTTATGTTCACGGTCATAAAGAACCAGTGATGCGTGATATCCTCGAGGATGCAGCAGATCAGTACGCAGAAGCATTACCGATTCTTCTGGTCAGCACCGCCGGTGGGATCGTGGCGGGTACTGTCTTGAGTGGTGATGGTATGCAACAGGCCTTTGCGACCATCCCGGGCCTGTTGTTGATGCTGCCGGCAATGCTAGCGACGCGAGGTAATATATATGGCTCATTGGGAGCACGGATCGGCACAGCCCTGCATCAAGGACTGATCGAGCCACGGTTCACAGTGCAGCGACGGTTACTTGTCGCGATCGCAGCAGCATTCATCAACGGGCTCTCGGTCGCGGTCTTTGTTGCTGGAAGTTCCAAGATACTGTTACTCCTGATGGGATGGCCATCGGCTCCATTCGTGACGCTGTTGTTTGTCACGGTGCTGGCAGCCATGATGAGTGCTGTTGTCATGTCTGGTCTGCTTGTTGTCCTGTTGTTCACTGGATATCGGCATGAATTGAATCCTGATGTCCTGACAGGGCCGATCGTGACCACGGCCGGGGATATCTTTGGTGTATTGTTCATCTATATTGCTGTGATCCTAG
>JALIDO010000015.1 GCA_022865265.1 Candidatus Nanohalarchaeota archaeon QJJ-5 | reverse complement strand
CCTTATCGACTCCTGTCTTTACGTATTCGCTCCAATCAGGAGCATCTATTGCTTCGACTTTGTTTTCGAGGTGGTCTGCTGTTGTTTCGATTAATGGATTCGGCCGGACATCATAGACAGTAACCATAGTGTTCACCTGCTGGTCAACGGTAAAAACCGTTTCATCATCACTTCATGAGGTGACTTTTTTAAAGGCTTGTCAGCTCACGGGCATTGACCTCGTGGGGGGAAAGGTTGAAAATGGTACCCCTCCATGATCACTACAGAGTCATGACAGACCCGCAGTATGATGACATGTCGGAGGAAGAACTCGCACTTCGGTTGAACGGGCTAGAACATGTGATGTGGTGGACACAGCATGATGCTGCCGATGGACGTATCGATAATGAACAGGCCAGTGATACACTCGCAGAACTGGAGGAAAAACGTGATACGATCGCCGATGTGTTGTATGACCGGACCGGGTTCGATGATCATGATGCGCTTTCCTCATATGTCCAGAATATCGTCGATAGTTACGAGGACACGGTCGAGCGCTATGAAGAAGGCGAAATCGAAGACCCGACGGCCGATGAGGAAACATTCATCGAGCTCTATGAGGAGCTGAATTGATAATGGCCGATGATGACTTAAATGGGGGCTGGGAGGATGTCTATGAGGCAGTTGATGTCTCGACCTCGATATCGTACGAGCCAGCACAGGATGAGCCTCCAGACTACAGTGATCAGCTACCGGAGACTGAGACGGTAGGTGATGGATTTCGTGTTCGACCAGACTGGATGGGTCCTGGCACCTATGCATCTGAACATGATGAGTTCGCTCCTTACTGGTAGGGTTTATGAGCGGCGATGACGATATTGGTCGCTGGATAGGCTGGATCTTCCGTGACCGTTGATCGCATATGTGCAGAATCTTCAAAGCGGTTCTGCTCTATCCATTCGTTCGTGTATGTCTCACAGTCGTCGATCTCGAATCCGATCGTCTCCAGTGTCTCGATGTAATCGTCTCTGTCCCAGAATGCGAATCGTTCCTGCATCTCATTGTCCCAGTTATCTGTATAGTCTTTTGTCAGCATGAAATCAGTAGCATGATCCGCCGGCACACGATGATATGTCCGTCCATCGATCTCTCGTTGGTCTTCGATGAGCTGTTCGGGAGATTGATCGATATACGCAAAGTCTTTACAGAACCGGTTGAATGTGGCACGGGTAGATAAGGAACTGAGATATGCTTCTTGCTGATCATCTCTGAAAAATCGGGCGCCTGTTTCCGCATATCCATTGTCTTCATTGAGCCAGAGCCAGGTCATTTCTTCCTGCGGGCCGATCACATCACGGATAACCATCGTGCCACCGTCGTCAAGATGATCGAAGCTCTGTTGTAGATAGCTGGTCAATTTGTCCTCGCTCCCGTATGAAAAGATCTCATGGCAGAGTGAACTCGAGATAATGGCTTCTGGTTGAGCAAGTGTCTCGTTAGCCACTTCGATATCTGTCTTGATGAATTCGGCCGATAGATCGTGGTCCTGTTTCCGGTCCTGGGCACGGGTTAGCAGTTCATCGCGCAGATCGATGCCGACAAGACCCATATCAGGATAGATGTGTTCCATCGCTTCCAGAAGTGATCCGTCACTGCAGCCATGATCGATCAGGTATTCTGTTCCTTCGAACCGCTGGCCATCATCGGTGATATCACTGATCTTCTGCTGGATGACAGCATCATCGCTCATGAGCTCGACATAGATGTCATAGTTCCGGCCCGTGGTCTCAAGATCTACCATACACGTTAGTTCTCATCGGCTGTTTAAAGCCGGATGCTTGAGGGAACTAAAACTTGATGGCTGTTAGTCTTGCAGGAACCGGAGATCGAGGTGTTTTTCGTCGATGGCGGTCTCGAGGTACTGTTCGAAGGTCCCCGGATCGATATCTCTGTCTTCGTTCTCGTTCCTGTCTCTGACCGCGATGGTCCCGGCTTGTTCTTCATCTCCGCCCACGATGATCATGTATGGAACATTGTCATCATGGGTAGCCTGGATCTTCTTGCCGACAGTCCAGGAGCGGTCTTCGATTTCCACACGATAGTCACTGAGCTGTTCTTTGATCTGTTCTGCATACTCCATATGCTTGTCGGAGACAGGAAGGATCCGCACTTGTTCAGGTGCAAGCCAGACCGGGAATTCGCCGGCGAAATGCTCGATCATCACGCCCATGAACCGATCGATGGATCCAAGAATGGCTCGATGGATCATGACTGGATAATGTTCCTCATTGTCTTTGCCTACATAGGTGAGTCCATAGTTCCGTGGGATGACAAAATCAAGCTGGACGGTGCCGAGCTGCCATTCGCGGCCGATCGCGTCTTCGACCATGACACCGATCTTCGGTCCATAGAATGCACCTTCTTCTGGATTGATCTCGTATTCGGTCTCACGGTCCTTGAGTGCGTTCTCAAGTGCCTCTTCAGCCTTATCCCAGAGCTCATCTGGCCCCTGGGCCTTGGAGGGTTTGGTTTCGAGCTTGAATGTGATATCGAAACCAAAGTCATCGTACATCTGAGCAATGATGTCCAGATGCTTGTTGATCTCGTCTTCGATCTGTTCATCGCGGATGTATGCATGACCGTCATCTTGTGTCATGCCACGGACACGCATCAAGCCCGAGAGTTCGCCTGATTGTTCGTTCCGATACACTGTACCGAATTCAGAAAGCTTGATCGGAAGCTCACGATAGCTCCGTTTATCGCTCTGGTAGATGTGTGAATGGTTGGCACAGTTCATGGGCTTGAGGCCATATTCTGTATCGTCCTGTTCCCACGCGAACATCTCTCCATCTTCTTTGAATGCTTCATAGTGACCTGTCTTTTTCCAGAGTTCTGCCTTGTTGAGTTCGGGCGTCCAGACTTCAGAATAGCCTAACTGACGGTTCTTCTCACGGATGTATTCTTCGAGTTCGCGTCTGATCGTCATCCCCTTCGGGTGGAAATGAACACAGCCAGGTGCAAACTCCGGGATCGAGAACAGATCCATCTGCTGGCCGATCCGTCGATGATCGCGTTTTTTCGCTGCTTCACGTTTCTCGATGAAACTGTCTAGCTCTTCCTGGCTGGTGAATGCTGTCGCATAGATGCGCTCGAGCATTGTGTTGGCTTCATCTCCTTTCCAGTAGGCACCAGCAATCTCAAGCAGTGCAACTGCTTCTATCTCACCGGTTGAATCCACGTGTGGGCCTTTACAAAGGTCGATGAAGTCTCCTTGCTGGTAGAAGCTGACATTTTTATCCTCATCGAGGAAGTCCTCGAGTAGTTCTAGTTTGTATGGTTCGTCTGTGAGTCGTTCCCGTGCTTCGTCTTCAGTCAGTTCGATGCGTTCGATAGAGAGATCTTCTTCGATGATCGTTTCCATCTCGTCTTCGATCTGTTCGAAGTCTTCTTCCTCGATCTCGAGGTTATCGAAGTCATAGTAAAATCCATCATCTGTCCAGGGCCCCATCCCGAGTTCTGCATCGGGATAGAGTCGCTTGATAGCCTGTGCAAGGACATGAGCTGCGCTGTGCCGTAACACATCGATATATTGTTCATGAGAGGGTGTGACGATTTCAAGGGTGCAGTCGGTGGTGATCGGGTGTTCTTTGGCGACCAGATCGCCGCTGACAATACCTGCTTTACAGTCGTTTCCGAGTCCTTCGCCGATTGAATAGGCGATGTCTTCGACCGTTGTTCCCTCATCGACATCCATCGTGGAGCCATCAGGGAGTTCTACTGTTATGTCTGTCATCGTTCACACCTCAGTTGGAAAGAAGAAGGGTACAGCATAGTCAATACGGTATCTCGAGAACGGGGTTCAGTTGTCCCGCAGAGTAAAGTGGGCACCCTTCATGAGGATCATAACGATGAGGACGACTGAGTGTTAAAAAATTTACCGTCTCGTGTCGTATTCTTTCTTCACTCAGAATGGACGATTGTTCCGTCGGAGATCCTGAACACCAGAGAGTGGGCCGAGTTCTGCATTAAACCGTGACTCGAAGTCCTGGATATCGTGATCGTCTATCTTGGCACGTTGATCGGCCTCAACAACGACCGACGGGATACCATAGGTGCTGCTGTAAGAACACAGTGGGAGGATCTGTGCAGCAATATTATCTGCCTGTTCGATCGGATTGTCGGCTATGAAGTCGATCCTGACAGGTCTATCGTTTTCGACCGTCTTCAGATAGAAGGAATACAGGTCATCTCTGATCGTAAGATCGCCCAGGATAGGGTGATCATTGGTCTGGTTCGCATATGGGATCACTGCTGTTCGTTCGCCCTGTTCCATCGCATATGCAAGGATGGTCGTATCAGGACTCTGTCGAAGAAGGGTGGCGGCATCACTGTCAAATCGAGGTTGTTCTGCCAGTCTTTCTGTCATATTCGTGCTTCTGCTGTCTTCAACAACACCGGCAAGCTGGTGATCAGTATCTGTTGTCGTGAGCAGTTTTCTATACTGGTCAAGCAGGTCGGTGTACTGGTCATAGGCCGGTGATTCTCGTGATGGTTTGTCCATATACTGTGGGACAATCGATCCATCGAGCAAAAGCAGATCTGATTGTTCGATGGTCTCATTACATCGTTGTATCTCATGCTGAAGACGCATCAGGGTTCCTTTACGCTTGAAGGCCTGTGTGTCAAGTGGTGCTCCCAGATCGGCATAGGATAGAGCCGGCCGTTTCTCTGGATGATAGGTGACGGACTCGACCTCACCGGCAGTAACTGTGAACATCGCTGCGATAGCCCGTGTTGCTATGATATCGACACCGTGGTACGCTTTCTGGAAGAGACCGCCATCAACGCCTGTTATCGTTGTCTTATCGAGTGTTGCTGGCTCCACGGTATGCAATAGTGTCTTCTCATATGTGTCTGTCGTATCGAGAATCGGTTCATCGGTGCCGATGGTACGGAGTGTTTCCGCTACTGTCTGGCGTTGTTGTTCTCGCTGTTTGATTTTCTTGATAAGGCTATCGACTCCAGGCATGAATGCATCTTGGGTCCATAGGCTAAAAAAGACAGCGGGAAGTTCACACGCCGGTTTCATATGTTATCACACAGGTCTGCTAGATTTTTCGGTACCGATATATAAGCTAGCGAATGAGCATGTACGTACACGGTAAAACAAATGGTTTCTTCCCGACATGGTGCCTGTTGCCGTTCAAGACTCCCACAGATAGATGTTGACTTGCCCCCGGAACCAGAAACGGTGTAGGATCGGGGTCTTCTAGGAGAATGATGGAACAGCCACATCGCCTACATGTTGTGGGTGGTGGGGACGCCCCGCCACGAATTGCGGGTTCACACGCATGAACCCCCGTGGAATGAACTGAGGGATTTAATAACATCATCGAGTGTAGTATTTTTATACATCACTGGACTGTCCCCGAGAGATAGAGTGTCTCGGTGGAGCCTGGTCCGTCATTTCTCCTACTGCCACTGCTGCCGATGAACCAATACATTTAAAAAGGCTTCTCCACATATACTTAAATCCCGTTGGAGATAGCAGAGGGAAGAGGGTTTGTTGTTGTCACTAAAGGATAAGAACATTTCCCAAAGCTTTTTAAAGTAGCAACGGTAACTCTTAAGACGCACAGTCACTACTGTGGGGGGATAACAAATGGTTGATGAAACTGACAAAATTGCACCAGAAGGTATGATGGACGACGAACGAAGCGTTGATGAAACAATGAATCAAGGAGCTGGCGCTATCGAGCAGCCCCAAGAGGTTCCAAATCCTGCCGAGACACCCGGACCGATTCCGGAAGAGGATGCACCGCAGGAAAAGCCTGAATCTGATCAGCAACTTGAACCAACACAGGAAGAAGGTCCTGGTGGTTCTGACGATGATGAGTCAGATTCTGAAGCGAACAAGGCACTGAAAAAGGCAAATCAGCAGCTACAATGTCCTGAATGTGACTCGACCAACTTCCAGGAAGATCAGGAGAAAGGAGAACTGGTCTGTAACAACTGTGGTCTGGTCATGGATGAGGACAGGGTTGATGAATCACCAGAATGGCGTGCTTTCAATGCTGAGCAGCGTGATAAGAAATCACGTGCAGGCGCACCAGTAACATACACAAAACACGACATGGGCGTATCGACCGAGATCGGTAAAGGATCCGGAGAGCTATACAACGTCTCTGGTAAGAAGCGAGCACAGTATTACCGGATGCGAAAATGGCATAACCGGCTAACAAAGTCGAAGGATCGGAATCTTGGTTTTGCTCTTTCTGAACTCAATCGGCTCGTCTCGCATCTCAATCTACCGAAGTCTGTCCACGAAGAGGTCGCCCGACTCTATGAGAAGGCTGTTGACAAAGGACTTGTCCGTGGCCGTTCGATGGAATCGGTCGTCGCTTCACTGATCTATGTTGTTTCCCGAAAGCAGGGAACACCACGAACACTGGATGAAATCAGTGACGCATCAGGAATCGATAAGCGGGAAATCGGCCGCACGTACCGATATGTGGCTCGAGAACTTGATCTCCGTATTCTCCCGGCAAAGCCCCAGGACCATATTCCACGATTTGCTGGCAAGCTACAGCTCAGTGGTGAGGTTCAGGCACGTGCCAGGAAGATCATCCAGGAGGCTCGTGACCAGAATCTGTTGAGCGGGAAAGGACCAACAGGTATCGCAGCAGCATCCCTGTACATCGCAGCTGTGCTGGAAGGAGAGAAGCGTACACAGCGTGAGGTCGCAGACATCGTTGGTGTGACTGAGGTTACGATTCGGAACCGGTACAAGGAACTGGTCGAGAACCTCGGTCTCGAAGACGAGATTGAAAACAAGAAGGATTAGAGCGGTAATACGCTCATCCTCTTTTTTCTTTTTATTTTATCCTACACTTCAGCAAGGTTCTGGAAGATTGTCTTGCCTTCTTTTTTATCTGGCTTGTTCCGCGCATAGGATACAGCTGCGACCATGAAGACAAACACACCGCTGAGAAGATATGCATCGACATTGTTGATACCAACACTGTACAGAGTGAGGCCGGCTAGCAAAAGACCTGTGCCAAAGAACAATGCTATCAACCGTGAGGTCTGTAATCGTGTCATTGTGTTATCCACCGAGGACAATTTCTACCATCAGATATCCGATAATAACATAGCCTAAGCCTGCAAAGACAAATATTACTGTCCCAGCGTAATATCCGCCTGCAAGCATCGCTGCGCCAAGCCCTGTAAATGCACCAGCCAATGCCGTTCCCATGATCTGATTATGACCGGCATAGATACGCTGGACAAGTTCTTCGATCACCGCACCGGCTGCAATCGTAAATGCCAGCATCAGTCCAAGCAGGACGCTTTCGACCCCTAACCCGGACCAGACAGCGGCGGTCGCACCGGTGTACAGCGCAAGGATAAACGAATTTAAATGCGCCATAGCATCGAGGTACCACCGGAGACTTTTATATGTCATCTGTTGTAATGGCTATATTGAAGAGATAACGGTCGTATCAGAATGGCAACACAAGAAAAGCTGAAACAGGCTGTTGAGAAGCTTTCCGAACAGGAATTTGAACGATTGAAGCACCTCCGAAAGATTGCATCGATCATGGATGATGTAAGTATCGATGAAATCAATCAGATGCCGACACTGTATCGGCTTGAGTTGAAAAAGGCACTCGAAGAACTAGGGAACAAGCAGGAAGCGGAAAAAATCCGTGTATGATATCAAAGTCTGATATCGAGATTGTTTGCTGCGTATGCTCCAAGGACCTGTCCTGCCATTTCTGACTGCTTTGTCAAACGGATCTGTCCATTTTTGCCGATTGTAGCGGTGAAAAGATGTTCATCACCTCTGAAGACATCGGCCTCCTGGCCAGCAAATTCTTGTCCGATCTGGATGGCCACTGAATTCCCAACTTCTTCGACTTCTGCTTCGATGGTCTCTTTCAGTGTTGTATCGCGAGGTTCAACGGTGATACTGAGTCCGATCTCATCCTCGATCCGTTCAATATTCTCACCATTTTTCCCGATCAGGTGCGGAATATCATCTTCATCCACATACAGTTTCACACGATCCTGGCCTTCGAATTCAACTTGTGGATGATCGACATACTGCTGGAGCTGATGTTTCAACTGTTTTTCAGCTAGTTCCTGGGTTTTCGATGTCGCACTATCGCCCTCCTGTACAGGAACGATGACCGTCTCTTCCCCATATGTATAGATCTCGTATTCTGCCTCATCGGTCTCGAAATCACGTACCTGGACAACTGGTCGGGCCAGATCTTGTTCCTGCATTCCTGTCGGCACTTTCACCGTCAGTTCAAGCTTGTATATCTTTTCTATACCAGCATTCTGGATGAAAACGACCGTATCGACGACCTGGGGAATAACACCCATATCAACGCGACCGATCAGGCGCTGGACAGCATCCAGTGCTTCTGATGCATGAACAACACCGATCATCCCGACACCGGCCAATCGCATGTCAGCGAAGGTCTCGAAATCGTCTGTCTTCCTGACTTCATCGAAGACGGTGTAATCTGGACGGACAAGCAACAACACATCAGCAGTGTTTTCCATATCTCCTTCAAGTGCCGCATACTGTGTGATCTCCGGGCCGACCTGGAGATCACGAGGATGTTCCATGCTTTTGACAACCTGTCCCTGATCATCGAAGAATTCGGCAAGTGCCTGGGCAAAGGTGGATTTTCCATGGCCTGGTGCTCCGGCTATCAGGATACCTTCTGCCTGTTCACGGAGCCGCTGTTTGAGTTTGTCAGATAGTTCATAGTCATCAAGGGATAGTTTCGCAACCGGGCGGACAGCTGTTATTTCGATAGCCTCAGAGAATGGTGGCCGTGTGATAGCGATACGAAGATCACCGATCTGGAGCACGGTTGCCCCTTCCATATTGAGCTCGACAAGTCCTTCTTCTGCCGCCTGTGCTTTTTCGTATGTTTCTTTTGCTATCGTATCTATATCATCATAGTTGATTGGTTCATCTGTAAGCTCAACATATTCCATCGATCCAGGTTGGCCTTTCTTCGCCTTCGGGACCATATTCTGCTTGAGATGGATCGACATCGTATCATCATCGAAGTATTCCATCAACTGGAACGAGACATCATTGCTCTGTTCGAAAAACCGGACATCTATACCTTTGGCTTCGGCAACTTCTGCCTGGACACGATCTCCTGTGTAAAGGGTAGCATCTTCTGTCTCAGCGATATCCCGGATCAATGCATCGATCCTGCCACTGGATGCCATCTCGATCTCCTCGGGGGTTGGTCGTCTGCCTGAAAACGTTATCTCGATATCGTGAGCCGTTGCCAGTTCTTGCAGTTCCTGTAGCTCTGCAAGACCAGCATCTCCGATCTCCATGCCTCGGTTTGCCTGATTCTCCAGTTCATCGACAACCATCTCAGATATTATGATATGGGCTGCATCGAGTTCTCCTTGTTCGATCAATGTTGTCAGTTTCCCATCGATGATGAGTGATGTATCAGGCACAATCGTATCGGCTGTCATATGGTCTGTCATAGGGAACCAAGATTTATAGGTCTCTGATGTCTTCGGTCTGGCAAAGTTTGAAATTCAGACATATCCAACTGAGGAATATGGCCGTATTTGATGAACTCGATGAAGAGGTCCAGAAATTATCCGATCAGATCGAGGAAATGAAAGATGATATGGGGATCGAAGAGGAACAGCTCAATGACGACCGGGATCAGGAGCCTGAAGTTGAACAGGATGATGGGGAACAGTCCCAGTTCATGGACCGGATCGAGGAGACAAAACAATTGATCGATGAGGGTGATCGATCGAAAGCGATCGAGAAATATAGCCAGTTAGCCTTGGATTATCGACGACGAAAGGCTCAAGGAAAGCTAACGGACGATGAAGAGGCCGGGATGCAGGATCTCCATGATGCACTTGATACAGCAAAGGAGGCATAAGAACAATGAATACAGACCAGCTTGAACAACTGCGTGCGGACTGTAGTGAACCACTGGAAGCCGAACTTGGCCCGTATCTGAAGGCTGTATGGGTCTATGGTTCTGCTGCTCGTCAGGAACAGACTGAAGGATCGGATATCGATATCCTCGTGCTTCTTGATGATACTGCTGATGGATTCGATGAGGATGTATACAAGACTGCCAAAACGATGACGAATGATATCGAGAATAATCATGAGAACAAAGACCTCCACTTCCAACCGCCCAAATTACTTTCACATTGGTGGGAATTGATCATCTCTGGCGAGCCATGGGCTGTGACCTCGATCAAAGATGCACAGGTCCTCTATGATAAATCTGGCTATCTTGCATTGACCAAACAGCTACTCGAAGCTGGAGAGATGCACGGTACATATGAACGTGCCCAACGTCTCATGGAACGATCACGGGAGAAGGTCCGTGAGACAAACGAATTGATGCTTGAAGATATTACCTCGGAACTGCTCAGTGCAATGACCGAAGCGGCACGGGCTGTGCTGATGTATTATGGCAATCCACCACCTGCCCCCTCGCGTATCGGATCACAGCTCCAGGAGACATTTGTAGAGACGGAAGATCTGCTGCCACAACAGGCAGTCGATGATTATACCGAGTTCTACCGGGTGACCGAAAAGATCGCCCATGGGTCGATGACAGATATCGATGGTGAGGAGCTGGATACATACATCGAAGAGGCAATCCGGTTCATCCAAGCGATGGCAAAGTTGTTCGATGAGCTTGAATCCCGAAAACAACACGATATCGTCGAACAATCTCATGAAAAAGCGATCGAGTTATGTGAACAGGCACTTGCGGCAGAAGGTGTGCAGGCACCGTCTGATGAGGATGAACTGTTAGCAGAGTTCAAAGATGTCTTTGTCGATGCTGGGATGATTTCTGAGGAATACCTGGATATCCTCGAATCCATCATGGAGACAAAACAGAAGGCTGAAACAGACGGTGTCGATGAACTTCCTGAGAAGGATATCTATTCATCACGGGTCCATCTTCGTGACTTCGAATCAGCGATCACTCGTGTGCTCGAGATGGAGGACGAGCCTGATATCGAACCTGAAACAACCCAGGATCCGGCCAGTGGCATCGGTCCGTTCAAAGAATTCTGTGACCGATTATTGGAGGATCAAGAACATGCAGTAAAGGCAGTATGGCTTCTTTCGAAGGAAGACCTGGATGAGACAGAGGATGCAAGTGTTATCATCCTGTATGATGACCTATCGAATGACGGATACAGTCAGAAGATGAGTCTCAAAAGCCGTGCACAGGAGGCTGGGGCAAAGATCGGATCGGAGTATGGAATCACTGTGCATCCAACGTTCTATGATCTGACGGATTACTGGAACCTGGTCCGCCATGGATCACCGGTGACATACTCAGAGATCCGAGAAGGCATCCCGCTATATGATCCAAGTGGCTTTTTCCTTCCGTTGAAGAAACTGCTCGATAAGGGGAAAATCCCTGGAACCAAAGAAGCGATGCGCTCACTCATCGCAAAAGCTCCTCGTCGCATCAACAAGATCGAGAAGAAATACAAGGCCCAGGTCATCGAACAGATGTACAATGCTGTTGTCGATGCGGGTCAGGCCATATTGATTGTTCATGGGGTTGCTGCTCCTGTACAGAAGGATGTACCGGATACACTGCAGCGACACTTGGTCGATGAAGGTATTCTTTCTGAACGAGACGTCGAACAATGTCGAAACGTTATCTCTTACTGGAAAGACTACGAACACGACGAAATAGAACGGATAGAAGGGGAAGATCTGAATGATGTGTTGAAGGATGCTGAAGCATTCATCGAGACGGCCGAACACATCCTTGCAGATATTGATCCGGAATCGTTGTTGTAATATCACTTTTTGAATACATGGTTCGAACATGAAGCCATGCGGTTGGCAGTTGCATCATTGTTCACACTCGGTCTGCTGGCATCCATGCTCGGGGCTGTTGTGCTAGGTCTTCTCTATGCCACCGAGGCTATGAGTTTTCCAGTCGTCATCGGGCTTGTCATCCTCATCAATCTCCTCATGTGGCTCGCCGGTCCACGGTTCAATGATTTCCTCTATGATTTTCTCTATGATATCCACTGGATGAGTCTAGAAGATCTCAGGATGAAAAGTGAAGCTTCTGCTGATGTCATCGAATCGGTCTGTGATGAATATGGCTATGATGAGCCCAAACTGGGATTGATCCATGACTCGAATCCGAATGCATTCACGTATGGATCAGGTCGATGGAATAGTCGTGTTGTGGTGACTGAAGGAATATTCGAATACCTGGACGATGAGGAGGCAGCATCAGTGATTGCTCACGAGATGGGGCATATCACACACCGTGATTTCATCGTGATGACCATCGCTAACACACTCGTCCAGTTACTCTATCTTGTTGCGACACGAGCCTTCAAGATGGCATCGTATATGCGTTCAGGGAATAGTAAACGGAACCCGGCATCGTTCCTTGTCATCATCGGGATCATGTCATATGTTTTCTATTTCATCGGTCAATATCTCCTCTATTATCTGAGTCGTGTCCGAGAATACTACGCCGATACTTTTGCGGCCGAGCAGACAGATCCGGATCTCCTTTCTTCTGCGTTGTTGAAGGTTGCCTATGGAATCATGATCAGTCCAGATGACCATGAACTGGTGAATGCGACCAAAGCCTTGGGTATCATGGATGTGAAAAGTAGCAAAGATCGTGGGATGATGTATAACAATTGTGAACAGCGTGGTGATCATGAACCGATTGCGAAATCATTCCTTTTCGATCTTCATAATCCGTGGGCAACGATCGTGGAACTGAACTCGACCCATCCGCTGACAGGAAAACGGATCAAGGAACTTTCCGGGATGAGTTCTGATCCATTGTTCGATTTTGATCGTATCGAGCGCCAATACAGTGTTGACACTGGCCGGCTCTACAGGCAATTCGGGATCGATCTTCTGTTTGTAGGTCTGCCGATCCTTGCTACTGTACTTTTCCCGATCATCGCTGGGATAGCAATACTGCGCGGTATTGTCTCATTAGATCCAACAATGCTTGCAGGATCGTGGATGGGGATACTTGGAATTGCGATGATGGCAAAGACCTATTACAAGTATCCACTCGGTGATGAACCAGAACAGTCGACGGTGATCGATGCAATGGCTGATATCTATGCATCACCGGTCCGCGGTCAGATGGTCGAACTCGATGGAGAACTTGTCGGCAAGGGCCAGGCCGGATACCGGTTCTCTGAAGATCTCATGTTCCAGGATGAGACCGGGCTGATGTATCTCCAGTATGAATCTTGGTTACCGGTGTTCGGGAATTTCTTGTTCTCGTTGGGAGACGTGCCTGAACTCATCGGTGATAAGGCAACTGTCCGTGGGTGGTTCCTGCGTGGAATGCGACCATGGATCGGGCTGAAAGGACTGGAGACCGATGATCGCACGATCGACAGTTATGTCTTTCTTGGCGGCCTAGGACTCGGTGGACTCCTGTTGGGTATCGGGTTCCTGATCACGCTTCTGTGATTAGTGGAACAATCCCTCATCTTGATAGATGAACAAACAGCAAAAGTGTATATGCCAGGATATCAAGACCATCTCTTGGTCGGTTCATTACTGTCAGCTATCCTTATCTCTTTACTGAGTTCGTTGCTCACCTATACACCTGAGCTCATCATCGTGACGACGGCCGTGGTTCTGCTCGGTTCGGTCATGCCAGACGTTGATCATCGTGAAGCAAAGATACACCGATTCCTCCGGGCATTCCTCGTGGTTATTGCTGGTTCTGTTGCTGCACTCCTAGCGTTTCCCGCTGTCCTCTGGATGATGTTCGCCGGTCTATGCACAGGATGCGGTACATGGCTGTTTTTCGAGGCTATCAAACCACACCATAGAGATATTACTCATACATTCCGCGCCGCACTTGTCTTTGGAGGATTCATCGGCATCACAAGCCATCTAGCATTTGGATCTATCATGCCTGGCGTGGTGGGCTTTTTTGCCTACACCTCTCATCTCCTGCTGGATGGTACCTTACGGATCTGACTGATCTTTCCGCTTGACGTCTGCAACATCTCCGATCGTCGCCTTATCGTCAGACGGATCATCTGCCTGGCCCTGATAGGCCTCACTGGAGACACTTGTATAGAGATCGATTTCCAGCTGGTTTTTGATCTTCTGTGCCAATCGTTCATCTGGCTTGAGATCGCCTGATTCGATGCGCTGTACGACGGAACGCTTTTCATTCAGATTATCAGCCAGTTCACCCATGCTCAGGTCTTCATCTTCCCGTGCCTCTTTGACTTTCTCACTGTATCCTTGAACAAGACGTTTTTGCTGCTGTCGTGGCTTTGAACGGTTCCGAGATCGAGAACGAGATCGTGATGACCGTCCTGAGGAGGATGAATCCTCTGTTTCAAGGACCTCTCCCGCTGCCTGGCAGTCTTCACAGAGTTTAAGTGTTGCACCTTCGACTTTCGTCCGCTTGAGGTCTCCCTCTGCTCCACACATTTCACAGTTCAACGATGTCACCTTTGGTGGTGGCTTATATTCTCCATCTTAGACTATGATCTGTAGCTATAAAAGGATGCGGACTGATCAGTCTCGTTATGCCGATTCGAATCGAACCCTGCCGTCGTGGGGGCTTTACGATCCGTACTGATCAGAGCTATGATGAGCTTCTGGACCGTGTGGAACAACGGGACTGGCCGCTCCTGACCAAGACAACACATCTTGCGATCGTGACCATCGACGGTATCAAGGTCTCGATCAGAGACCAGGAACTGAATGTAAAAACAGATGATCGTGAAGACGCAGAATACGTGAAAACCAGTCTTTTCGATCAAGACGGATCAAATGATACTGATTCGATGGATTCTAGTGATTCAGCCACAATCTGATCGATATCAAACTTTTCTTCTACTTCTGCAAGTTCCTCGGTTCGGGCATGTGTCTCAGGTCGAGCAGGATTCACTGCACAGGTAATACCACCACCGATCGATACGTCATATGTACCGATATCCCGGGCCTCAGCACTGATCTGGTCCTTGTCGCATCCTAGCAGCGGACGGTAGACCGGTCGCTCACTGGCCTTATCGATGACGACCATATTATCGAGTGTCTGGGATGCAACCTGACCGATATTGTCTCCAGTGACAAGCCCGTCATATTCATGATTCGCAGCGATCTCGTTCGAAACACGCAGCATGATACGACGAGAGAACAGACAGAGGTACTTGAGTTCGTCTTCCGGTACTGTATCCAGGAACTGCTCTTGTACCGGGCCATGCTGGACAATAAATGCCGTTATCGAGGTTTCATGACGATCAGCCAATCGTTCGACTGTCTCTTTAGCTGTCTCGATATCATCAGGATCAGTGAATGGTTGATTATCGAAGATAACGACATCTACAGCATGACCGCCGGCCAACATCCGGTGGGTTGCCACCGGTGAATCGATACCACCGGAGTTCAGGGCCAATAGTCGTGCCATGAATAACCATATAAGACACAACTGTTATATTCCATACAGGTCGGTTCTCCCGACACGTGATCGGCAATGAATGGCGGCATCGGTATGGTGAGACGATTTCTCTTCATAAGTACTTTTGTTCTCACTGTCACTAGTTCGGTTGGTGCTGTCGCCGTACAGATCGATGACCCGACAGATGGAACCGTACAGCACGGGACAATCCTGTTCAATATCTCAGATAATGAGGGTACGTCGTTTGATACGGTCTCGAGTATCAATATCTCACGCAATGAAACAACAGAAGTAGGGATCAATGATAGTTTTGGCGATGTATCAACGGTTCAGGTGTCTGTCGACACACAAGGAACAGATGGATTTTTCAACTATACCGCAGCCGCCTGGAACAGTTCAACAGGACGCCTAGATAGTGATACGATCGATTTGACGATTGATAATACAGCGCCCTCTTTCAACATCGTTTCACCAACAGAAAACAGTGTCATCAATACGACATCGGACCTGAACATCTCTGCTGTACAGGATCGTGATACAAGTCCTTCGGTAGCATATACATTAGAAAATGATACCGGCAACTACAGCACCGATGGAGGATCGGCTATCCATGGATGGACGGAGCTTTCATCCCCGTATGAAACTACTCTCGACCCAACGGTCCTAGTAGATGGAGCATATACCCTATGGGTCAATGCGACCGATGATCAGGACAACACGGCAGTCAAAAGCCAGGATCTGACCATCGATAGCGCACCCCCATCGATCACACTGAATACTCCGAACGATGGTGCATTGATCGGTGGCACGAGCACGATCAATTTTTCAATGATGGACAATGGCACCACGGTCGATCATGACAGTGTTGCAGTGGCAGTCGAGACGACCGATGGTAACAGAACCGTCAACGATGAGCAAGGATGGTCAACACTCGATCAAGACGGAGCGTTTTACACGACAACCATCAATACGACAGCATTCAGTGAAGACACCTACGATGTATGGGTCAGGGCAAATGATTCAAGCAACAACGAAGCTGTTTCACAGTATTCGTTCACCTTCGACAATACAGCACCCTCGATAACGACATATGAGATCAATGAAACAACCGGGACGTCCGATAGCGATATTGGCCGGTTCTCTCATGTGGAATTAGGTGTCGATGTCCAAGAACCAGGTGAGACCGATACCTGTAGGGTCGATATCATCCCGGCTGCGACGTGGGGGACAGACGATCAAAGCACAGAGCGTTCGATTCCATTGAATACAAGTGGCACGAATGATTTCGAAAACACCAGTGCCGATCTTACAGGACTACAGGGCAATTATACATTCAATGCCGTCTGTAAGGATGAAGCTGGAAATGTTGGACAGCAACAAACCATCACAACACCAAGTGGATCGTTCAGTTGGTTTGCATTCGATGCAGCAGGCCCAGAGATCGATGAGACATCGATCTCACCATCGAATGCCACGTGGACGGATGAAAACAGTCCTTCGCTCTCG
>JALIDO010000014.1 GCA_022865265.1 Candidatus Nanohalarchaeota archaeon QJJ-5 | reverse complement strand
GATGTGAATCCTGAGGCCGGGATCATCCATGCTGATTCCGTTGTGTCTGTCAGTGATCCAGATGCCATCGAAGGCAAGGATGTCCTGGTGGTAGAAGATGGACCAACCCTGACCCACGGCGGCACATCATTCGGTGCTGGTCGTGTCGCAGCTGAGAACCACGGTGCAACGATGATCGATCCACGAGATGCTGCTGTTGGCTCGATCAATGAGACCTTCCACGAATACCCGCATATCGGGAATGTGCTCCCAGCGATGGGCTATGGGGATGAACAGATAGCCGAACTGGAAGAGACGATCAACAATGCAGACTGTGATGTCGTGCTCCTGGGTACACCGGCGGATCTGCGGAACATCCTCGATGTGAACAAGCCCGTTGTCAGGGTCAAGTATGATCTGGAAGAGAAAGACCTGACCCTGAAAGAGATCCTCGAACAGCACAGCGATGTGCTCGATCAGGCCTGATCGAGGAGATGGAGTACCAGTGCCTGCTGAGTATGCATCCTGTTTTCAGCCTGCTCGTAGATGATACTGGCATCGCTGTCCATCACAGCGTCGGTGATCTCTTCGCCACGATGAGCTGGCAGACAATGCATCACCCGGACATGATCTGGAGCTGCTGCTAACAGATCCATGTTGATCTGATACGGCTGTAATCGATCACGTTTCGCATCAGCACCATCATCTCCCATCGAGACCCAGACATCGGTATACAGGGCATCAGCATCGGCGACAGCTTCTTCGGGATCATGGACGAGCTCTGTCGTGTCACTTGCTTCCAGGATAGCATCAGCTGGTTCATCTTCTTCCGGCGTACAGACCGTCATCGGGGTATCGGTCGTGTCTGCGGCCTGCATGAGTGAATGGGCAACATTGTTCCCGTCACCGATATAGACCAGCCGATCTGACCCAAGCTCGAATCCATCTTCCTGGAGGGAATAGAAATCACTGAGGGCCTGGCATGGGTGCAGTTTATCAGTCAAGCCATTGATGACCGGTACGGTCGCATGATCGGCGATGGCCTGCATCTTCTCATGGCTATAGAGCCGTGCCATGATGGCATCACAGTACCGCGAGATAACGATGGCTGTATCCTTCAGACTTTCGCCTCTGCTCATCTGTGATCGTTCTGAATAGAAGTATATCCCGTGACCGCCGAGTTCAGTCATACCGGCTTCGAACGAGATCCTTGTCCGTGTCGAGGGTTTCTCGAACAACATGAGCAGGGTCTGGTCTTCCAGTGTCTCGCGATACGCGTCTTTGTTATGTTTGAGATCGTCTGTGGTTTCGATGATGTCCATGAACTGGTCCGTAGCGATATCTGCGATATCGATGAAATTCTGCATTAGTGATCAGCCTCGAATACCGTTCCTTTCCCTTCGATGACGTTTTCAAGATTATCAAGTGACCCGATGATCGCCTCATTGCCTGTTTCTTCTGTGAATCTCTTTGCCGCCTCGGCTTTCGGTTTCATACTGCCCTCTCCAAGGTCGATCGAGTCGAATGGATTGGCGGTCACATCGACATGCTCGATTGGTTCTTGTCTGTCAGTTCCGTAGTCACGATAGATATAGGGCACATCGGTCAGCAGGATGAGCTTGTCTGCCTCGATTTCTCGTGCCAGTAGGGCAGAACTCGCATCCTTATCGATGACGGCTTCTACACCATCACCAGCTGGCGTGATCGGGATACCGCCGCCACCACAGGCGATGGTACTGTCACGTTGGCCCAGTTGGTCGCGGATCTGTGGGAGTTCCCGGATCCGCTGTGGTGCTGGTGATGGGACTACTCGTCGATACGGTGTCGCACCATCACCGAGTTCCCGGTATGTGCCGGGCCGATCCTCGATCTGGGCTGCCGATAGGAACGGGCCGACTGGTTTGGTAGGGGTATCGAATGCATCACTGGCCGGGTCAACGACTACACGTGTCAGGGTGGTCGGGGCCGTGACATCCTGGCGTTCAAGTGCCTGGGTGAGCATATATCCGATCTGGGCCTGTGTCTCGGCGACGAGTACATCGAGTGGTCGCTTCGGTGGTGCCTGTTCCTGCTGTCGCATCAGATTCCCGACCTGTGGGCCATTGCCATGCGTGAGGATGACATCGTGTTCTTCCAAGATTGGGGCAAGGGCCGGTGCAACAGTATTGATCTGTTCCTGCTGGTTCGCGATGGTCTGTGGTTGTTCTGGATCCAGTAAGGCATTGCCACCGAGTGCGATAACGAGTCTCATACCTATTCCTCTGCTTTCTCAATTATCTCGTTACATCGATCTGTATGGGTCTCTGCAAGTTCATCAGGCCACTTTTCGAGTTTCAAGCGATCATCCATAACACGGCATGCTTCCTCAAGCACGTTCTCGGACAGATCACCGGCATCCTGTTCTTTCCGATAGACCGTGTCTTTGAACTCTTTCTTGATCGCTTGTTCCAGAGCAGTATCGAATGGTTTGCCGTACCGCTGCCGGAATGCCTGCTTGTCATCAGTATGCTGGATCTTCAGCGATTCGAGATAACTTGCAAGAAGGCCTTGTTCTGCTTCGATGAGACTTATCTTGTCTTTCTGTTCGAGGGTCTGCAGGACACGTTCCGGCTCCACCATATCACCGTTCACTGCACTATGGGAAGACCTGATTTATAGGTGCCAAGGATTGGTGTCTGATCACATGAACAGGAGAAAAAAGAAAGGAAAAAGAAGGCGGCGGCTATCAGCCGCACTTTGAATAGCCACAGGCCTCACATTTCACACAGCCTTCACCATAGCTCAGCATCCCGCCGCATTCTGGGCATTCAGGGTTCTTTCCTGATTCGACCAGTTTCTCGGCATCGGATGCATCACTGTCATCCGCCTCGGTCGAGAACGAGGTCATACTGGACTGGACCTGGTTTGCCTCTCCGTTCATATACCGCTCGAGGGCCTTCGCAATACCATCAGGAATCGAAAGAACCTGTTCGGAGTTATCCCAGGCGACACGCGGTGAACGGATACCTTCGAGCTGATCCTGGACCTCACGCGGATCGACATCGCTGCGAAGTGCAAGCGAGGTCAGTCGTGAGATGGCCTCGGTCAGCGAATGTGTGAAGCCACCAGACTTACCCATCTGGGTGAAGATCTCGAAGATGCCTTGTTCATCTTCGTTGATGGTCACATACATCCCACCATAGCCGGTATCGATCTTCTGGGTGGTTCCAGAGATGATCTGTGGCCGCTGGCGTGGTGTCGAATCAGCTACGGACTGGACCGTGATCCCGGCTTCATCCAGGAAGTCACTGACACTTCCGTACTGGTCTTCGATATCGTCTGCCAGTTCATCGGCATCTTTCTCTTCGATCTTGTTCTGTTCACGTGTTGTCATGACCTGGACATCCCGTGTTCCGTCCCTGTAGACAGTCAGGCCCTTACATCCTTTCTCGTAGGCGCGCATGAACGCTTCAGCGACATCTTCGCGTGTTGCCTCGTGTGGGAAGTTGCAGGTCTTCGAGATACCGGAGTGATTGTACTCCTGGAAGGCCGCCTGGATATCGACGTGTTCTTTGGCCGTGACACTGTCGGCGGTCTTGAAGAATGTCTTGACATGTGGTGGCAAGACATCATCCGGCAGCGAGTCGACACCCTCCCACTCATTGTTCCGCATGAGCTGTTCTGCCTCTTCTTTGACCTCTTCGACATCGATATCGTTGGCTTCGAGGGTCCTGATGAAGTAATCATCGAACTCGACCAGCATATCCTCGCCCTGGATGTCTTTACCGACGTTCTTGAAGTAGGCCAGGGAGAAAATCGGTTCACAGCCACCAGAGGTATCACCGATCATACTGGTGGTACCGGTCGGTGCGATGGTGGTGGTATTGTGGTTCCGTAGCTTGAGTCCGTCTTCATGTTGCTGTGGATCCATGCCACCAGAGTACTTCTCGAACCAGTCCGGATACTCGGTCGGATTGGCCCATTTGGACTTCTCCCATTCTGGGAATTCGCCACGTTCATCGGCCAGTTTGTGTGATTGTTCGATACTGAACCGTGTCACGAGGCGCTGGATCTCTTTGGCAGCGTACTGTGATTCCTCTGATCCGTACTCGATACCGAGCTGGATCATCAACTGGGCAAAGCCCATGATGCCGAGGCCGATCTTCCGCAAAGAGGTGACTGTTTCTTCGATATCATCGAGCGGGAAGTTCGACCGTGTGACAACATTATCAAGGAATCGGGTTCCGATCTTCGCGATCCGTTCGAACTCCTCCATATCGAGTGATTCATGGAGGAATTCCTGGACGGCTTGTTCTCTGTTGTTTGCCACGAGCTCCTGGTGATCCTGTTTCCAGTCATTCCAGTGCAGGGCCATGCCGTTTTCCTTCTCTTCAGCAAGGAGGCTGAGATTGATATGGCCGAGGTTACAGGCCTCATTGTTCTCCAGTGGCTGCTCGCCACACGGGTTCGTGGCTTCGATCCGGTGTTCAGGGTGCTGTTCAGTATCGAAGGAATGCATCTGATTGGCCCGATCATACATGAACAGGCCTGGCTCGCCTTTGGTCCAGGCTGAATCGACCAGACATTCCCAGATGAACTTGGCTGGCAGGGTCATCGGTTCGCCTTCTTCGAGTTCGATGTCATAGTCAGACAGTTCCTCGAAGCTGTCAGCGTAATCACGCCAGAAGTTATCATCCTTGCCCTGATCTGATCCTTCAGCCGTTGGATAGTATTCTTCATCAGTGTTGTAGAACTGCTGGGTCTGTTCGGCGACCCTGAACGGTTCGCCGGTCCGTGGATTGATCAAGGTGTAGTCTTCATCATTCTTGACCGCCTCCATGAAATCATCAGTAAGGCCGACAGAGATATTGAAGTTGGTCAGGTTGTCCTCTGTTCGTTTCGAGACCACGAACCGAAGGACATCAGGATGATCGACACGCATGATACCCATCTGGGCACCACGTCGTTTCCCACCTTGCTTGACTGTACCACAGACCGTATCGAAGACATCCATGAAACTCATCGGGCCGGAGGCAATCCCACCAGTTGATCCGACCTTGTCGCCTTTCGGTCGTAGCAGATGGAACGGATAACCGGTCCCACCGCCGCTTTTATGGATAAGTGCTGCGTTCTTTGCAGTATCGAAGATACTGTGCATATCATCTTCCGGATGGACGACGAAACATGCCGAGAGCTGCTGGAGCTCGTCGCCTGCGTTCATCAGGGTCGGTGAGTTCGGCATGAACTTGAGATTTGTCATCAGCTCTTCATACTGTTGTACAGCTGTCTCATAGTCCATGTACTCACGGTCGGCTTCTGCGATATCCTCTGCTACACGTCGGAACAGTTCCTCTGGTGTCTCGATAATATTCCGTTCCTCGTCTCGGAGTAGATACCGTGCCGGAAGAATACGGTCGTATGCGTTTGCTGTCATGCGTTCTTTGAGTGTGTCTCCTTCAACCCGTTTGACCGGGAGTTCGAAATCCTGCTGTGTACTAGCCTGTTGTTGTGTCTGCTTCATTGGTGGGAACCTCCTCAACGATTGTGAGGCAAAACATGATCACTTGAGTTCTTCAAGCTCTTCTTCAAATGAGTCAACATCATCAAAATCGCGATAGACTGATGCGAATCGTAGATATGCAACTTCGTCTGTCTCCTTGAGCGTCGACATGGCGATCTCGCCGATCTCCTCGGCTGTCACGGATTTGAGATCTTTCGCCCTGATCCGTGATTCGATCGTATCGACCAGATCTTCGATGTCATCCTCTGCAAGCGGACGCTTGTTGCAGGCCCGCTCGATACCGGTCCGGAGCTTGTCCCTGTCGAACGGTTCTTCTTCCCCATCGCGTTTCACGACGGTTAGCGATGGTGATTCATGGCGTTCATAGGTCGTGAATCGTTCGCCACAGGCACTGCACTCGCGGCGTCGTCGCACTTCATTGTCGCTTGTCTCACGTGTATCGACAACACTGGTACCTGGTTCATCACAATAGGGACACTGCATCGGAATGACCTCGGGAGTCGGTGATTGAAACTATACGCTTATAACAATATGTAGTACTTAAAAGGTGGTTGGACCACGACATATGGACATCAGTATTGGTGTTCGAGCATATGGTCTCGATCACCGACGATCCAGCCAGATGGTGAGATAGGAAACGACCTGCTGGGCCTGGTACTGTCCCGGACCAACCGTCACAGTATCGGCATCCATCGAGCGGAGCTGGTCCATCCGATCATCGGGGATACCTTTGTTGTCCCCAACGATGAAAAGGGGATCGGTGGGAGGTTCATAAGTTCCGATATCCGTTCCTTCTTCGTGGAGCATGACCGGTTGCAGACCCCTGTCCTCGATGATCTCTTCGATCCCTCGCTTATCGATCGAGACACCTTTGTTCGCAGGGACTTTCCGCTTCTCGAAGCTTTTCATGTTCTTTTTCAGGTAGCCAGCGATGGCACGCTCATCCGGATGGAGGCCTTCGATCTTGTCTCCATGCAGTGTCAGATGGACCGGCGGGTCGGGCGGGCCATCGAGGAGCAGATGGACGGTCATATCTCGTCGAAGCTGGTAAGATCCGAACAATGCTGCATGGATGACACGACAGCCGATATCGAGTCTACCATTGTGCTGGACACCATCAACAGTGAAATCAGCATCTGATCGTGTCCGTGGCTGGAGCATGAGGAATTCTGTCATCGGCATCTACAGGTGGACCACCAGCATTTTTCAACCACTCGATACCGGGAGAAGAAAAAAGAGAAACGACCAAGAGACGGTTTTAAACGTCTCTTGCCTTGACCGTTTTGCGTCCATTTTCTCGAGCTCGCTCGACTGCTCGTCGAATCAGGTCCTGAGCTCGTTCATCCAGAGCATCGTAGAATTCAGATCCTACATTGACCCCTTCAGCTACTTCACGGACGCCAGACTTTTTGAGTACTTTTGGCATTGGTAAACCACCTAATGGCAGCTTATGTCTGCCGGTTTTTAAAGATATAGGGTCTCTGTAGGATATACGGCCAGCTCAGGTACTCCTTGTCCTCATGTGAGTGTATCCTGGACATCGGCATGCCAGTCTTCCAGGATCTCTGCGACTTTCTGTTTGACACGATCGAAGGGTAAGGCGGTATAGACATAATAGACCGTCCGGTCCGTGCGCCCTTCACGCATCACGATACCAGTATCCAACATCTCCTGGAGGTCACGCTGGACAACGCTCCGGGAACGGCCTGTCGTATCGACAATATCCTTGACAGTCAGTTCCTGGCCCTGTAGTGCTGCGTATATCTCCTGCTGGTGTTCGTTCAATGCCAGTGTTTCAGCCACGATCGTCTCAGGATCTGCATCACGGAGTCCGATGAAACGCATGTGTGTTCATTGTCAGCGAACAGCCTAAATAGATTCCGGTCACCGTGTTTTTTAGCCCCGCATGTCTATTGTCATGCATGGTCGATGAGAAGCTGAAAGAACGGTTCCACGAAGATACTGAATCATATAGCTCAGACAAAGGACAGAAGGAACCGATGATCGCTGTATTACTCGGCCTGTTCTTCCCACCGATCGGATACGCCTACCTCGAGGCCTGGAAGTTCCTGGCATTGAACCTCATCACGCTGAATTATCTGATGCTGGGTAATTTCCTGGTACCGATCCATTGTTACTTGATCATCCATGATGCGCGGACAGAGGAAGAACAACAGGACTATGAGCCAGCAGACACGTCCTTCGATGAAGAACGATTCTGATCATGTTCTTCCTGCTGTTCTGCAAGCATATCGACGGTCTCAAGGATCAACGCTATCAACAACGGACCGATGATCAGTCCGATCACACCGATCGTCAAGACACCACCCATGAACCCGAGAATGTACAGACTTGGCGGGAGCCCCATCGAGCGGTTCGCCAGTCGTGGCCGGACCAACAGATCAGGAAGAATACCGATACCGATGATCCCGAGGAAGACCAGTATTGCGGCAGCCTGGAGGTTCTGAGCCGCTATCTCAAAGATCGCAAGACCAAAGATGAGTAAGGACGGGCCAACAACCGGTATGAGTTGTAATGCACCACTGAAAAAGGACAATGAGAAGAACACATCATAGCCAAGGAAGTAAAAAATCGGCAAGGCCATGAAAAACGTTGCCAGGGCCGTGGTGAGCTGGACACGGAAGATCCCGAAGATCGTCTCTCGGACACGGATATGGTAACGTTGCATGATCTTCTGCAGGTTCGGTGGGAGGATCGTCAGGAACTGTGATCGCACTGCATTTGGTCGATACAGCAACGCTGCAACCAGAAACATCATCACTGACAGTTTCAAAAGCATCGTAGGTGCTGTTTCAGCCACCGAGATAGCGAGATCCGAGATCCACTGCCGTGTCAGTGATAATGCAACCCCTGTCTCGACAGTATACATATAGCCATAGATATCGAATGTCAGTGTTTCAGGGAGACTGCGGAGGAAATCCAGCAACATGAATCGTCGGCGGAACAAGACATAGCCCACAGGAATGAGCGCGATGATAAGGACAATGGTAGAAGCCAGGGTCAAGACAGCACTCGCCTGTCTATCAGAGAATCCTTTCGATTTCAGCTTTTTATGAGCCGGATACATCACATAGGCGATGATCACTGCCAGCACAACTGTCCACAGAATCCGTGAAAGTACAATCGTTCCAATAAGCGAAAACAAAATGAGGAACCCGAACAGCCAGGAACGGCGTGTCCCACCATCGATAAAGGAAGAGACCATCGTATATCTCATTTTATCAATATGGCTTTATCATCTCTGGGCCTGATCAGATGAAAAACGAAGGGAGGAACAACAGAATACAGAGCAACGCTGTCGGGCGATCAATACCTTCACGCCAGGACCATATGCCAACAACGAATGCCGAGACAGCAACCATATAGATGCCTGCTGACATGACTGCCTGTTGGTTCTGAATGATGACATCGGCGACAAATCCAGCCACACCGATCGAGAACAGCGGGTCCGTTATATTGCTACCGAGCAATGATCCCGCGGACACACCAGCCGTTCCCTGATATGCGGCAAGGCCAGCAACAGCGATCTCTGGTAATGTTGTCGCGATACCGGTCAACTGGCCGATCAGGAACTGTGGAACACCGAGCTGTTCAGCGATGACGATCCCTGACTCGACCATGAGATGCGCTCCGATTGGAACTGCCACGAGACCTACAACTAACCAGAAATAGCGATGGTTCATCACTTCTTTCTCAGCTTCTTCGGCAATTTCTTCCCCACCATCGGTCGCATACATAAAATAGAGGAAAAAGACATAGGTCAACATCATGAAAAGAGATTCAAAAACCGTAATACGGCCCGAATGAATTGCAAAAAGCATGATAACCATAGCAGCAACCATCGTTCCACCATACATCATTACATCTTTTCGTTTGCTCGTGATCGGGGCTATCAGAGCCACAATACCAACAGCCAGTGTTATCTGTGTTGTCTCTGAACCAATGATGTTTCCGACAACGATATCACCGGCACTATTCATGGCCGATACGATAGTGACAGCTATCTCCGGTATCGATGTACCGATCGAGATGACTGTGACCCCGATGAAAAACGTTGATACACCATAGTCTTTTGCAAGTGCAACAGCAGCATCAACAAGCCTGTCAGCACCAAGCAACAGTGTGCCAAGACCGATGAGAAACAGAAGTGTCTCGATCAGCATCACGACATTATGCCACGGCAGTGCTTAAATGTGGTAGGGGCTAGGCCTCGGACTGCCGCATGTGATGGAAGAGATACTGCTGTGCATAGCCAAGATCATCACCGAAGACTTCACGGAAGTTATCGGCGATACCGTGGTACTTGTCAGCATGATATGATGGATAATGGTCCTCAACCGCCGACCTGATCCATGTATCGATCGGGAATGCTTCCGTATAGCCCAGGCCAAAGAGCAAGACACAGTCTGCAACCTTATCACCAACACCATAGAACTGCTTCACGGTCCTATGAGCGTCTTCATATGGTTTGGTCTGAAGGGATGCAGGATCGATATCAACATCCGTCAGTTGGTCTGTCGTCCGTGCAATATACTTGGCACGATACCCGACACCGAGATCACGGAGCTCGGATTCATCTGCCCCAGCCAAGGCTTCAAGCGAGGGGAACTGGAGGTATTCAGTGCCATCGACAGTGACCGGATCACCATACTCTCGTGCCAGTGTGTTGACCAGCTTTTTGATCCGCGGGATGCGCATCTGCACACTGCAGAGATAGGAGATCAGGGTCGGGACGAATGGATCGTTGACAAGACGGAGACCACGATACGATGCAAGGGCCTCATCCAACATACTATCATGCCCCTGTAAGCGTTCATGGATCGATTCCAATGATTCATGAAGTCTGAATCGGTCTTCAAGTGTCTTTTCGAGCCCGCCTGTTGCCTTATACTTGATCGTATCCCCATCCTGCCAGAGGATCAAAACATCGTCATCCTGTGTCGTATAGTATCGTTGATGCGAGTCCCCATCATACAGCGTTCCCTCGTCTTCCGTGAACCAGAGAAAGGTCTGACCTGCCTGTAGGGTCGTCGCAAGATCGAACTCCTCTTGCGGGATAGCATATGATCCAGTCCGCATGAGGTGATCAGCACCGTCAAGCTTTATGCATCTGCCGGCTCATCGCGATACGAGAAGGTGGCAAATCCCAGACCGAAGTCTTCATCTGGCTGCTTTGTGGCCTGTTTTGCAGCCGACACCTGATAGCTCCGACCACAGCGATGACATCGTATCCGTTCTCGGGCCTGTGACTGCTGTTTGAAACCACAGTCCGGACACACATAATAGAGATCATGATCAGTGCTCATCGCTAACACCTAGTGGCTCCCGGGACGGTTTAAAACAGACGGCCTTGGTACCGCCAGTTCCGCCAGGCCGAAATGCTTATGGATATCCTGTCCTGATGGTTCCACGATGACGGTCTATGAGAAACAGGATGCGGATACATCATTCTTGCGTACAGAACTCGGAACCGTGGTCACAGCTGACGATCCGGTCCAGACGATCACAAAGGCCGTTGGGAGAACGAACGGGCAGCTGTTCATCGTGGGCGATTTTGCCGTCGAAAGTGCTATAGATGCAGGTATCGAACCAGATATAGCGATCATCGATCATATGTGTGAACGAGAACCATACCAGCCAGAGATCGAGCTACCAGACCATACCCGATACAGTGCACCCAACCGTGCCGGCCAGATATCAGATGAAGCATACAGTATTGTCGGACAAGCCATGGAAAACCGTCCTGCTCTCATCGAGATCGAGGGAGAGGAAGATCTGCTCGGTCTGGCTATCATCGATCACAGTCCGACCGGACACCATCTCCTGTTCGGTGCCCCGGGTATCGATGGTCCTGCCGGTGTCAAACACGTGACGATAACCGATGAACTGAAACAGACGGTCACGGCGATGTTTGATCGATCATGAAAACAGACGATATCACTGAAGTCCCAGCATGGCTGCGTGAGACACTCATCGAGAAAGGGATCACGGACCTCAACCCGCCACAGGAACAGGCCATCGAAAATGGGCTCTTTGATGGGGACAGTCTTATCGTCTCCTCACCGACAGCATCCGGGAAAACACTGATAGCCACACTTGGTATCGCACAGAGCCTCGAAGCCGGAGACAAAGCACTCTATCTTGTTCCACTGAAGGCACTGGCCTCAGAAAAATATGAAGACTACAAAGAACTGTTCGGTGACCACTATGATATCGGTATCAGTGTCGGTGATCGTGACAGTGGTGGGCAGCGATTGGCAGACAAGGATCTGATCATCATGACTGTCGAGAAGCTCGATGCCATCCTTCGCCATTCTCCAACCTGGATCAAAGACGTCGATCTCGTCGTGGAGGATGAGATCCATCTGCTGAACTCTGAAAACCGGGGACCGACACTTGAAGTGACCCTGACCCGGCTACGGGACATCATCGAGTTCCAGCTGATCGGTCTGTCCGCAACCATCACCAATGACCAGCAGCTCGCAGACTGGCTCGATGCGACTCTTGTCTCGTCTGACTATCGACCGGTCGATCTCAAAGAAGGAATCTGCTGGAGCAACCGGATCGAGTACTATCTGAACACAGATGCTGTCGATCCGCCTGATGAACAAACAACTCCCCAGGAGACACCGGTGTTCAAGACCGGCAAGGACAAGCTCGAGGAAGAAAAACAAGATGATGAACTGGAGACCGAGACACAGCAGCTGGCCGATGAGCATGGGAAAGACACATTGAATATCCTCCATGATACCTTCAACAGAGACAAGCAGGCCATCACATTCGTACGATCACGGAAGAGTGCAGAGGCAGAAGCAGAAAAGGCCGGAAGTGTGGCGAAACCCCGGCTCTCCCGGGAGCAGCAACAAGAACTGCACGATGTTGCTGACCGGATCGAATCTGTGCTCGGTTCGCCGACAGAACAATGTAAACGATTGGCCGGGTGTGTCCGTGATGGGACGGCCTTCCATCATGCTGGTCTCCTCTCAGAGCAGCGTTCACTGATCGAAGAACAGTTCAGGAAGGGAAACATCCAGGCGATCGCCGCGACACCGACCCTTGCTGCTGGTGTCTCCCTACCAGCATACCGGATCATCATCCGGGATGTCAAACGATATACGAATGCTGGTCTGACGTTCATCCCGGTCTTAGAATACAGACAGATGGCGGGACGGGCAGGACGTCCAGAACACCACGATGAAGGCCAGGCGATAGCTGTCGCGAATGGTGAAGGTATGAAACAAGATATACGGGACCGGTATATCCTCGGTGAGAGTGAACAGATCTATTCAAAGCTCGCTGTCGAACCAGTCCTCCGGATGCACACGCTATCACTGATCGCTACACGGTTCGTCGGGGATTTCGATGGCCTCCTGTCATTTTTCGCCGATACCTTCTATGCCCACCAGTACGGAGATATCTCAGAGATCGAATCAAAACTCGAATCGCTTGTCGATGATCTCGATGAGTATGGCTTCATCACAGCCGAGGACAAGCAGCTCAGACCGACACCGATTGGAAAACGGGTTGCAGAACTGTATATCGATCCAGAGTCTGCACACAATATGCTTGATGCCTTAGAAACCTCACGAGGATCCGATCAGGGGCGCTCATCGCTGGCATTACTACAGCTCCTCTGTGAACAGGTCGAGATGAAGCCATTGCTCCGGGTGAAAGATGATGAAGAACTCGATCTCGAAGACATCGTACAGACAGCTGCAGAAGAGTTCCTGACAGATGTTCCGAAACCATGGGACGGCCACCAGTATGAATCCTTCCTGAACAGTGTCAAGACCGCTATGATGCTGAATGCATGGATCGAAGAGAAAGAAGAAGACGAGATGATGGAGAAATACGGTGTCACACCAGGCGGCATACGGGCAAAGGTCGAAAACGCCGACTGGCTGTTGTACGGCTGTGAGGAGATCGCCCGGATGAAAGACTGGCAGGATATCGAATCAGATCTTTCGAAACTACGGACACGGCTCAAACACGGGATCAAAGAGGAACTGGTCTCACTCGTCAAGTTCAAACAGATCGGCCGTGTTCGGGCACGGAAGCTCTTCGATCAGGACATCACTACTGCCAGCGATATCCGTGATACCGAATTCACACAGTTGAAAAAGCTGATCGGGAAGACCACAGCCAAGAAGCTCAAAGAACAGGTCGGTCAGGATGAGGTCTTCGACAAGGAGAATGTGCTCGATTACTTGCGCGATGATTGATCAGATCCAGTGATCATTGTTCATGATATCGTGGATGATATCGCAGAACAGATGCAGACACAGTGTGAGGAATACAACACGACCGACCGGCCACGAAAGCATCGTCATCGAGGCCAGGATGATCAGCAGATGTGTGATGGTCCGGTGATAGATCATGGCCGGGTACTCGATATCATCGAGAAGCTCACCAGGATTGAGCATCGCCTGTAGTGGTTTCTTGAACCAGCTGAACCCTTCATATCGCTGTTTCACAACGATACCGAGGATGACATGATCGATATCGATGAGCACACCTGCGGCAACACCGATACAGACCCACAGAACAGCTACCTGTATTGTCTCAGCATAGAGTGTTGCATACAGAGAGACAAAGACTGCAGAGACTAGCGCGTGCTGTTTCGGCCACATCTACCTGCTGATATCATCGAAGAGCCATTCGAACTTCTCAGGATGATTCAGGAACCTGAGCGTGTTTGGACGCTGGATCATCTTGTACATCGGGGTCTCGGACTCGATCCGGAGATCAGGGACCTCACGTGGCTCATCACGCCGTGGTTTCGGTAGGTCATCGTAGTTGTTGTTCGCAACCAGATCTCCATTGGCAGCCAGATAATATGCACCGCCTCGTCTCTCCTCGATATCCTGATAGATCGAACCGAACTGTCGCGATACCCAGTTGGCCATCTTGAGTGTCCTGTCCCCTGTATTTACTGTTATATGTCCATAATTCGGTGGGATGATTACCTTATCGCCAGCTGTAGCATCGACAACCCGTACATCATCGATGGTACCGTCCTCGGCCTTACGCTGCATGAGATAGGTTGCCTCGCCCTGGATGACTTCATAGATCTCCGGGAATGAAAGCCCTTGGGCTGCTTCAGGATGATAGTGGCCTTTCGTCTTGACATATTCGCGGCCAAGTGTGCCCGGAGGCATGACGGTGATATCGTATCGCACGTCATATTCGTGTACCACAGAGTCATGCCGGTCGAGAAACAGATCTCGGTACATGAAATACAGTGGACGATCCTCTGCCTGATCATACCATGCTTTGTCCCAGATCACTGCCTCCATATCCGTGAGCATCCGCACATCCGGGTCTCGTTCGATCGTTCCGAACTTGAGTGTCTGTCCTGTCATGATATCAACAGCTCCATTGAGTGTTATATATACATCGCTTCATTCATGGTCCTGCTTGTGTTTGTGCAGGCCGCGGAAGGTATCGAATGTCTCTCCACATTTCCGACATCGCTTCGGTCGGGTTGGTTTGTGCTTCGTTGAGCCATACCCACATGCCCGACAGACCTCAGCATCAGGTGGCATCGGTTCACCACAATGTGAACACGTTGATGTAGGCTCTTTACGCGTCAAAATGAGGAAGAGGTACAGAAACGCACCACCAACCGGTACGAAAAGGACAAATACATAAAGGAACCAGCGAAGGAGTCCAGAGAACAGTTCTTTGTTTTTCCTGATGTCCGAGACAGTGAGGACGAAAACAACCACATGGATGATTGGGATGAGACTTGCAACCTCGACCATACCGGAGACTAAAACGAGCAGGACTTATAAATCATGGCTGTATCGTTAGCTTTAAATCACGGCAGCGGGGTATTGTCGATATATGAACCTTCCAACGATCATCGTCAATTTCAAGACATACGAAAAAGCATCAGGTGACGCTGCACGGGATCTCGCATTCAAATGTGAGAAGTCAGCAAAAGAGACAGATAAAGAGATCGGTATCGCCGTCCAGAACGCAGATATACAACGTATCAGCTCAAAGGTCGATATCCCTGTTTTCGCCCAGCATGTCGACCCCGTGGATTTCGGGAGCAACACCGGCAGTGATCTGGCACACACGATCGCATACAATGGTGCCGATGGTGTGATCATCAATCATTCAGAAGACCAGATGCCACTCGATGATATCAAGACCGTGATCAAGCATTGTCACGACGAAGGGCTCGAGACCCTGGTGTGTGTCGATGAACCAGGCCTGGCACGACGTGTTGCCGCCCTTGAGCCTGATATGATCGCATTCGAACCACCAGAACTGATCGGCGGTGACACCTCCGTCACCGATGCAGAACCAGACCTGATCAAAGAGACCCTCCACAATATCCGGGAGAAACGCGATGTTCCGTTACTGGTCGGTGCTGGGATCAAAGATGCCGATGATGTCGAGACGGCACGTGATATCGGTACACGCGGGGTCCTCATTGCATCAGGCGTCATCAAGGCCGATGATCAGCGATCAGTGCTGGAAGACCTGGCCTCATCATTATGAATCAGTGTCGTCCTGATCGCATCGATTATATCACCAACACCAGCTGCCTCACCATATTCGTCTGCAGCATGGTCACCAGCCTCACCAGCTGCTCGTGTTCCGATGGCAGCCGCTGTGAATGTTTCATGCGTACATAGAAGCGTACCGATGATGCCAGAAAGCATATCACCGGTTCCGCCCTTAGTCATCACCGGATTACCGGTCTCGTTGGTCGTCCGTTCTGACCCATTCGAGATGACATCGCGCTCACCCTTAAGCACGATCGTTGACTGATAGATACGGGCTGCCTTAGCGAGCTGTTCTTTCTTCAGAGCCAATGTATCACCGACTTCCTCATACAGATGTTCGAATTCTCCTGCATGCGGTGTGAGGATTGATGGACGGTCTTTCAGATCGACGTCTTTCAGCCCAGCATACAGTGCATCGGCATCGATCACGACCGGTATTGTCGTCTCTGCAAGGATCTTTTCGACAGCACGCATGGTCTTTGGATCACGACCAAGGCCATTTCCTATAACAAATGCATCAGCATGATCGAGTGCATCACAGACAGTATCGACCATCGATGGTTCGAGTATCTGTCCATCAAGTGGTTCAGTGATGAGATCGAGACCGAATCCACCACTCATATCCGCAGCACGCCGTGGTGCGATGATATGCGGGATATCGATACCTGCACGAACCGCAGCCCTGCCAACAATCGCTGGCGTGTTCGAAAATGAATCAGAGCCACCAATGATGGCCAGTCGCCCATAATCTCCCTTTGTCTCACGTTGTGGCCAGTTTTCATGGAACCGCCGGATAACCCAGTCCATAGTATAGACCTATATCAGGAGCGATAAAAAGATTTAAGAAAGATATTACGAAGTATTACGATGATCAGTCATGGTCCGTCTAGCTATCAATGGAATGGGTCGCATCGGACGATGCGTCCTCAGAGCTGCACAGGAAACCGATGATATCACTGTCGAAGCGATAAATGATAGACATGCTCCCGATGATATCGCATACCATTACAATCACGACACAGTCCATGGATCACCGCAGGAACAGGCACGTGTGACAGAGGACGGTCTGAATGTCGGTGGAAACGAGATCAAAGCCTATCAGACCGATGATCCGGCCGATATACCCTGGGATCGACATGATCTCGACCTCGTCCTCGAAGCTACCGGTGTCTTCCGGCACAAGAAGGATGCTGCCAAACATCTCGATGCAGGAGCCGAGAAAGTCCTGCTCTCTGCACCGGCAAAGGGAGAACAGGCAGATACGATCCCATCGATCGTCTATGGTGTAAACAATGATGTCTATGATGGTGAATCGATCGTCGATTGTGCCTCCTGTACCACGAACTCACTTGCACCGATGGCAAAGGCACTCCACGATGCCTTCGGGATCGAATCCGGTCTACTGACCACGGTCCATGCATACGCCGGATC
>JALIDO010000013.1 GCA_022865265.1 Candidatus Nanohalarchaeota archaeon QJJ-5 | reverse complement strand
CAGCAGAATACCGGCAACAGGTAGCACAGAAACAGAACGAGGTTGCCCGGCTTCGATCCTATGTCGAGACGTTGAAGGATGATATCGCAGAGCTACAGGATCAACGGGACCGGTTACAGGATGAACGGCATGCAGAGGCAATGCGTGATGATCTTGTTCAGCGTTGGAAACAGCGTGCTGAGGATTACAAAAAACAGCTCGATGATGAGAAAAACACGACAGCGAATCTGGAAAACAGGATCGATCGGTATCAGATGGCTCTGGACTTCATCCATGATGGAGAGACTGTCTTGAAGATACGGATGGATGAGAGTGCGGTAGCTGAGACAGAGGGTCCGATCATGATGGTAGGTCCACATGTTCAAGCACCACCACCCGAACCAGTCGAGGTGGTCATCATCACAGCAGAGGATGATCGGTCCTACTACGACGAGTATGGTGTGGCTGTTCTCCACTATCAGGAGCTCAGAGGGCTCAAATTAGAATCATATTATATCATCGATGAGGAGACCGTACTTGATGCGATCGATACGGACAGTGAAACATTCATGGACTGGCTCGAGACATACCGTGACCGGCAGTGACAGCATTCATCGAGAAGGCACGTGAACAACATCCACGGTTGATGAGGGTATTATTATTCCTTGTACGGTTCAATCTGCTTGCCCTTCCGCTGTATCTGTTGCTCTGGACAGGGTTCGATCCGGTATGGTTACGTGAGCTCAATGCCTGGCTGACTGCCGGTATCATCGATCTCCTTGGGCTCGAGGTATCACAGTCGGGCACGATTGTTGATACAGCTCATCTCAGCATGGATGTATCCACGGATTCGACCGGTTGGAAATCATATATAGCGCTTTCTGCTCTTTTAATTGCTGTTGTTGGCCACGATCTTGATATGCGTCTTCTTGGTGCCGGTATCGGTCTACTGGTTGTCTTCATCGGCAATCTCATGCGGCTGGTCACGATGATCTACCTTGTCGAGGTATTTGGTCTTTCCTATGGATTGGTGCATGATCTGTTCTGGCGATGGGGGCTGACACTGCTCATTTTTCTGTACTGGGTCGCCTGGATGCAGCATGGGGCTGCTGTGACCGCTGGCCTTCGAAAAACAGCCAATAGCATAGATCGCTGATGATGCCTTTCTGGGCTCGTTGGCGGCGTATCGACAGTCTGTTCGATCACGACAGCATTAACAAATTTTTATATGTCGGCACGTGAAAGTTGATTCTATGCCGGATGAGGATGAGCCATCGGATATTTCTGAACAGGAGATCAAGAGCCAGCTTGATGATATCGCTGATCGGCTTGATACGATAGATGAGCTTCAGGAGAAGGTTCGTGAACTCGAAGACAAGACATTGATGTCTGATCTCGAAGGAATCGCTCTCGAAGAAGAGATCAACCAGATACAGAATTTCCTCGAGCAGATGGATGAAGAGAGTATCGAGGAAAAGCTCCGGAAGATCCGACAGATCGAAGAACAATACCAGAAGCAGGATATCACTTCAAAGCTCAAGTATCTCTATTCCGAGCTGCAGGATCTCAAGGAGGAGCAAGATCGACTCGATGCGGTAGAGGAGACGACAGAACAGCTTGAACGCCGGTTGAACCAACTGAGCGATGTGACCGAATCCGGTGAGGGGGTAGATGATGAACGAATTGAAGACCTCGAGGACAAGCTCTACATCCTCCGAGACCGGGTCTCAGAGGTAAAAGAACAGCTCGATGAGGCCCGTTCGGACTCTGATGAACAATTACGAGAACGGATCACGGAGTTAGAAGAACGGATCGAGTCCATTGAAGGACAGTCGCAAGACGGTGGCAGTGTCGCCGATGAAGATATCCATGATATCGAGTACCGGGTTGAACGACGGTTGACTGATCGTATCCGTGATCTCCGCGACCGTATCAACCGGATCGAGCGGCAGAACAGGACGCTGAAGGATCTTGATCTTGGTGAGGATGTTGATGATGAGGCAATCCAGCAACTCACAGACCAGCTCGCAGCGACAGAGAAGACCGACAAGGAAGTAGAGACTTTGAAGACCGATGTAACCGATCTTGAGGAGGCTGTTGATGCGATCAATGAACGGATCGATACACTTACCGAAGAGGAAGACGATCAGGATCACGGACTAGATGAACAGGATGTTCGCGAGATCATCGAGCATGATCTTCCGGATGAAGTGGTCTTGGAGAAAGTACAAGGACACCTGGACCAGATAGAGCAACTCGATGGACGTATGGACTCACTTGAAGATGCGATAGATGATATCGAATCCGATCTGGCAAAGCGGAACCAAAATGCCATCGAGGAGCTCCGTGAGGAGTTCCAGGAGCTCGATAAACAATTGAATACCGATATAAAACATGAACTCGAGACACTGGAGCGCCAGATTGATACCCAGGATGAGATCGAGGAGACGATCCGTACTGATATCGAAGACAGGATCGATTCGATCGATGAGCGGCTCTCAACGCTGGAAGAGAAAGGTCTCGATGCGTACCTTGAAGCTGAACTCGATGATCGGATTGAACAGCGGTTGGGTGAGATCGATGAGAAGAAACGTGATCTCGAGGATGTACGGCGAAAACTCCAGCGCCTCGAGCAAAGTATCGACCAAGATATTGCAGATCGTGATTTCACCAAAGAGACACTCCGTCGTATATTCGAAGCATTCAAAAGCGAGATGGAGCTGTATCGGGAGCTTGAATCTGAATTCGATGATGTAACCGCAGATCTAAAACAGCGGATGGCTGAGGCAGAAGAGACCATCGATGAGGAGACAGAAAAGCTCATCGAGGAGATCAATGATGAACTGAATCGTGGTCTCAAATCGGTCAAGGCGGATCTTCAGGAGGAGCTTGACGATGAGATACAGGACCTCCGGGAAGCAAAGCATGAAGCAGAACAGTTCAAGGAGGATGCTGATGAGGACCTATCGTCGTTCAAAGATCAGATACAGAGTCAGATAGAGGAGAAGATCGATGAGGTCGAGGACACGATCGCACGCACGGAGGCCTTAGAGGACAAATACGGACAGCTGAACAGTCAGCTCAAGAATGAATTCGAGGTCAAGAAGGAAGAATTATCGACTGAACTACATGAAGAGCTCAGCGACACGGAACAGGAGATCCGGGAACAGCAACAGGCTTCACTCGATCAGGCACACGATGAAATCAATGAGCATCTCGATGAGGCTGAGGCCGAGATGCAGCAGTTCAAAGATGAGATCATCGAGACTGTCGATCTGGAGACCGAGGAAATGGAACAACGGGTAGAAGCTGCCCGTCGACAGTTGATGGAACTGGAGTCTGAGCTCCGTGAACAACAACAGGAGGCTATTGATGCGATACAGGAGGATAAAGACCAGTTCAAAGGCGAGGTAATCGAGGCGCTGAATGAGAATGCGAAAGATGTCGATGAACAGCTTGAATCGGTCCGGCAGCAGGTACAGACGCTTGAAGAAGATCTACGACGACAGCAGGATGAAGCGATCGCGGATCTTGATGCTGAGAAGGAACAGTTCAAAGATGAGATCATCGAGACCGTGGACTACGAGACAAGTGAGATGGAACAACGGGTCGATGAGATCCGTGAAATGATTCAGAACCATGTTGATGCAAAATTAGATGAGCTCGATGATCAAGCAGATGATCTGAAGGATGAGATCGATGCCACACTTGATGCACAGATCAGGCATATCGAAGAGACCCGTGATGAACTGGATCAACGGCAGGAGGAGCTGGCTGAAAAGATCGAAAGCCAGCTGGAACATGCCATCGGATCGATCGAGGAGACACAGGATTCTGTAGATGAGATGATCCAGGAACAGGTCGATACACGGATCGAACTGATCGATGAGCGACTTGATGAGCTGGCAACGAGTAGGAAAGAGCTCAAGAAAGAAGTCATCGAAGCCATCGATGAAGAGATCGAGGAACTAGAGAATACGAAAGATCGGATCGATGCACGTATCGATGAAAAGATCGCTGCTGTCGAGTCCAATCTTCAGGAGCTCAGTGAGGACAAGGAAACGTTCAAGGATGAGATGATCGAGGTCTTGAGCGAAGAGATACAGGAGGTCGAGACGGAGTTCGATGAGTTAGCTGAGGAGATCCGTACGGAACGCGATCACCTGCGGAACCAGACCCAGGCAGAGCTCGCTGACATCCAGGATACGGTCGATTCTGAGCTCGAACGGCTCGAGGACAAGATCGATATCAAGGTCAACCGGATGGAGAAAGAACGGACCGTCTTCAAGAAAGAGGTCATGGAGGCGACAGATTATGCCCGGACCAATCTCGAGACCAAAGTACAGACCAAGATCGATACACTGGAGGACCAGCAGGAAGAATTCAAAAAGGAGATACAGGATACAGTCGATAGTAAGCTCGATGAGATCGATCAGCGTGCCAGTGCGATCCAGCAACAGACCGAGAACCAGTTCTCGATGCTGGAGCAAGAGATAGAACAAAAGACCCAGGATATCGAGCAGCTCCATGAACAGGTGAAAGACCTCGAACAGGCACGTATCCAGAAGATCGAACAGTTCGATGATGATCTCAGTTCACTCCAGGATGCATTCGAACAACACAGAGACCATGGAGAGAATGTCTTTTCCGAACATGATGACCGGCTCGCGAATCTCGAAGAGATAACAACGGACCAGGGCGAATCGATCGATGAGCTGATCGAGAAACAACGCAAGCTCACGCGTCGTCTCGACAAGGAGCAGCGTGACCTCAACAAGAAGGTCGAGAACCTGAGCTCAGTACTCCATAAGAAAGAACGAGAGCTGGAAGAGGAGATGGAGGATCTCCGTGATGAAGTGAAACAGGAAGAGGTCGAGATCGTCAGTGAACAGATGGAAGAGTTACAGAAACAGATCGAACGGATGTCAGATATGATCGCACAGAATAAAGATCGATTGAATTCTCTCGAATCACGTGTTGAGACGACAGAACAACGTGTTGATTCAAGTTCTGCCACGATTGTGGATTGATGTCAGAGATATCGTTGATCACGGTTCAAATGCCACTGTGATCGTATAGCGATGTCCAATGACGATTATCGAAATAGTATGTCACGGGACCGTGTCACAGTTCGTTTCCCTTATTCTTCATCATCGTCTTCGGACTCATCTTCATCCGATTCAGAGTCATCATCGTGCAGTTCTTCAATCGCAGCAATGGTACGAAGCTGGAGAATGGAACCGACGATGCTTGCTCCGGTCAGGATGATGACAAGGATCGAGAGGATGACAAAGCCCGTGTCGATCTCCGCACCGACACTACCCAGCATGATGAATGCTGCTACAGCCAAGATGGCAAGTGCCAGTGCAAGATATCCTTCGAGAATCCGTTTTCCGAATCTCATCGTATGAATCTGATTTATCATCTGACACTATATAAAATTATGGTCAACCGAGCAGATCAAGTGCTAACAGGACCAGATCACCGAGGAAGGCTGTCGCTGCGAAGGCAAGGGGAAATGTCAATACGAACCTGACACCATGTTGAATTTCTACAGTCTCTTTGGTCTCAATGAGCTCATCGAGCTGGTCTTCATCGATACCAACGATCCGTGAGGGATGGATGTCTCCTGCTTCGAGTTCGATTTCTTCGACGACCACATCACCTACCGCAAGGTCCTCGACATCGATTTCTCGCACCAGTCCGTGGTCCTCGACAATCCGCAGATACCGGTACAGGATAAGGAGTCCGATGAGGAGCGGGAGATACCAGACCATGACTTGTAGCGATGATCCGATCGGGGCCAGGCCCTGAAGATCCGCTGCCAGCGCAATACCGGCCATCACCCCAGTGACCGCGATCATGATAAGCATCATCCGTCCTGCATAGTTCCTGATATCATCAAGGAATGTTTGCATGAGTCCATCAACGGTGAAGCCCTTGTACATGGCATAGGCAAGACTGTACAGTGACCCGATGATCAGGATGTTCAACATGAATGTGAACGGATATGGCCACGGGACTGCTCCTAATGGTGCCATGACCTCACCGATATACGGAAGCGCAAAACCAAGCGATCCCAGGACAACAGCGTCGGCACCGCCCCAACCACCGACACAGTACAGGGCCCACCCTGCGGCCAGAAAGCCAACACCAAGTCCTGCAGACCATAATGCATAGGTTATATCTCCTGTTACCCACGATAATGCAAGGTGTAGCCCAAAAGAGACACTTCCTACAATGATCGATATCGAATCAGGGACTTCTGTCGTCCAGAGATCCAATATAGCTGCTATCATTGTGCCACCGAAGGCGACACCGAAGATAAGATATTCGTACATCACTGCGGAATGGCTCCTGTGAGAAGAAAAAGCTTTCGATAGCGTGTGGGATTGGTAACATAAAGAGTTTAAAAACAGAGACTCCTTTTAGAACTGTTCTGTCGAACAATGGATTGGGAGGAAAACACCATCACGACAAGTGTCGATCGGCTTCTTGTCTATCTCGATGAGGAAGGGCCAACGAGTATTGCGACAATCGCCGATGATCTTGATGTAAGCGAACAACAGGTCGAAGCATGGACAGAGGCACTAATTTCTTCAGATATGGTTGAAAAAGAATATTCTGCCCGTGAAGGGACGATCGTCACATTAAAGGAACCGAAGGAAGTAGAAGAGACCGCTGATGCGGTGAGTTCTGACACCGGAGAGCAGATGGAAGCGGTCAAGGACCAGATCGAGCATATAGAAGAGATCGAAGAAGCTACAGAGACACTCGAGCACCTCTCTGAGACGTTCCAGAAAAGTCTGAAAGCACAGGAAGAAGTTAATGACCTACTTCAAGAACTGCATAAGGAAGAAAAACAGCTCGAAGAGGAGATCGAATCCCTTGACGGGGAGGAACAACAGCTGGAATCACAGGCACTGGAGACACTCGAAGAGATCGAAGACGAGATCGAAGGCTATAAGCCAGCAGCGATGGTTTCTTCATTCAAAGAGGAGAAAGATTCGATAGAGACCCGTCTAAAGACGCTGAAAGATCTCAAAGACAGTATAGAGGATATCGAAGCTGAGAAAAAGGCAGCTAAAGAATGTCCTGTCTGTGGCCGGACGTTCGAGACAGAACACGGACTACGTACCCACCAAGGGATCAAGCATCCCGACTACGAACCAGAATCAGAGGAAAACGATGATGGTAATGGCGGGTTCATCGGACGGATCAAAGGACTTTTCTCCTAACCAACATAAAGCACCAGAGCGTATAGAGTACTGATGTATGAAGAATACCGGGTCACGGCTGATACGGTCCCTGCCAAGGTAAAGATCACATCACAGACTGATGACTATGTACCACGGTACTTTATCAAGCGTCCGCAGATCGATGATGCGACCGAGGCACTTATGACACAGGTCCGTGACCGCATTCTGACTGAGGTCGAGGTCTCGAAGGAGGAATTTGTCGATTCAAGTGAACTCGAGCATGTCAAAGAGCGGTTCAGAGCAAAGGCCAACGAGATCATCGAAGAGGTCCTGCCTGATATCGATCCAGAGTCACAGGCGATTCTGGTTGGCAATCTCCTCCACGATATGTTGGGTCTAGGCGATCTCGAGTTGCTTCTGCACGATGAGAACCTTGAGGAGATGGTTGTCAACAGTGCTGATGAGCCTGTCTGGGCATATCACAAAGAATATGGCTGGTTGAAGACCGATCTCGTGATGGAGAGTGAAGAACAGATCCAGAACTATGCCTCGATGATCGGGCGACGTGTCGGGAAACAGATATCGAATCTCAATCCATTATTGGATGCACATCTGACAACAGGCGATCGTACCAACGCAACGATCAAACCGATCTCGACACAGGGCAACACAATCACGATCCGGAAGTTCGCCCGTGATCCATGGACGATCACGGATTTCATCGAGAACAAGACCATCAACCCGGAAGTGGCAGCGTTGTTGTGGATCTGCATTCAGTACGAGATGAATATAATCGTATCAGGAGGTACTGGTGCCGGGAAGACCAGTATGCTTGGGGTTCTCATGCCATTTATACCCTCAAATAATAGGATCGTCTCGATCGAAGATACACGAGAGATCAGGCTTCCAGAGTTCCTCCATTGGGTGCCCCTGACAACACGTGAGCCGAACCCGGAAGGGAAAGGCGGTGTCTCGATGAATGATCTGTTAGTGAATTCATTACGGATGCGTCCTGACCGGATCATTGTCGGTGAGATACGACGAGAGAAACAGGCAGAAGTACTGTTCGAGGCCATGCACACAGGACACTCTGTCTATTCCACACTGCACGCAGAGACTGCAGCCCAGACAATCCGTCGTCTGGTCAATCCGCCGATCAATGTGCCACAGACACTGGTAGAAGCGATCGATCTCAATGTCGTCATGTTCCGTGACCGGCGTCGCAATATCAGACGTGCTATGCAGGTCTCAGAGGTCGTGACGGATTATATGGGTGGCGATGCCGAGATGGAACCGAACACCTTGTACAAATGGCATGCACGTGATGATGAGGTCAAAAAGAAAGAAGAGAGCCGAGAAGTGTTTGACCGTCTGAATCTCCATGCTGGCCTGACAAAAGGAGAGATCAAACAGAGCATCCAGGACAGGAAAGCGATCTTGAACTGGATGGTCGATCATCAGATCAATGATGTCGATCAGGTCGGGAAGGTGATTGCGGAGTTCTACCAGGAGGAAGGAGCGGTCATCGACCGTGTGAAAGATGATGCAGAACCCGATGAGGTCCTTGATCTTTGATCATTGATGTTCTCTGAACTGCCAGATGACTGCATTTACGGCAATAACAGCAAAAAGCATCGTAAGCGGTACACCGGATGTTGTGCGGAGACCGATGAATGTCTCTAAGCCAAACTGTTCTTTCATGGTGAACAACAGCCCAGACAGGGAGATGAAGACACAGATCAACGCCAGAAAGATCAACGATGTCGTATCCTCAGCATCATCCTGATCGTGCATGAGCAGATAGCTGAGGAACGCAGATGTGGCTCCGAGAAGGACTGTTGCAAACCCAGCAAATATGACCAGCATACTAGCCATCTTCGTCGTCCTCGTGTTCGACTTCTACCGAGACATCGACATCTTTCGAGGTCAATGCACCGATCAGTTCTCCGATAGCTGCCGAACGACCACCACTGGCCGATGAATCTTCAGCCACTGTTGTCTCATCGCTTTTTCCTTCGAACCGCTTTTCCAGGTATTTCGCTACCCGTGTCAGATCGTGTTTATCGATATCAAGCTCATCTATGAGACTGTGAATATTACTGAATCGCTGATGACGGCGAAGGTCTTTCCGTATGGATGTCAGCAGTTCGACTTTCTGTTGTTCGAGTTCTAATCGGCGCTTTTCATATTCAGAAAGGTCATCACTCATGTGCTAACATACCCTCGTCCAGCATAAAAACTTTACTTCCGCCAGAGAGGTCACAAACAATATATGGTGGACAGAACCATTGCTAAGATAGATGGTCGATCGGGCAGAAGACAGTGATACGGATGATACCGGACCGCATCCCCCGGTAACGAAAGCGGATATCGAAGAGGCACTGCTACCGCTTGCTGAACAGATGATCTCGTTGTTCCCGAATCTGCAACGGGATCTGATCCAGGCAAAGATGGAGGATCACGAGGATGTCGAATATCTGGCATCGTGTATCATGAAAGCTGGTGCGCTTGGACTCACTGTGCTGTTGTTGCTTGTCTTTTTCGGCATAACAGAAGGAAACGCCACACTGTACTGGTATGCGATCATCCTCGGACCTGTCCTGTTCGGATTCGGTGTCTTCACGCTGGCAAAACGACCACGGATCAAGGCCAAAAAGCGAACGCGGCTGCTGGAAAAGGAACTACCATATGCGTTGCGACACGTATTGATCGAGGTCGATGCCGGTGTATCACTGTACCGAGCAATGGTCTCGGTCACGGATGGCTATGGTGAAGCGTCTGAGGAATTCAATAAGATCGTCAGCGAGATCAATGCTGGCAAATCAGAAGTAGAAGCCTTGGAGGATTCGATTCTTCGCAATCCCTCACAACAGTATCGCCGTGCACTGTGGCAGATCATCAATTCGATCAAATCGGGAGCTGATGTGTCTGAAACACTCTCATCGCTGGTCGATACCATCATGGAACAACAGATCCTGTCAGTCGAGGAATACGGCAAGGAACTGAATCCATATACACTGATGTACATGATGATCGCGATCATCATGCCGTCACTAGGTGTCACGTTTTTGATGATCTTATCGACATTCACCGGTATGGATCTGTCCAATACGATCTTCTATGGTATCCTGATCTTTCTTGTCCTCTTCCAAGTCCTGTTCATAAACCTCGTTGAATCCAAACGTCCACTGGTGAAAGGCTGATGAACATCGAAGAGATGCGAACACTGGTCTATACGAATCTCCCTGATAGATTACAGAGCGGGATCGAACGGGAAGCCCAGTATGCCCATATCCCGAATCCAGAACAGTTGACATTCAATATCTATGCTGTTTCGTTCATCATCCTGACACTGTTCGTGCTTCTGTTCGAAGCATCACCAGCGGCCAAGATTGCTGGTACGGTCATTTTCGTCCCGATCGCTCTTGTTGCGCCATATATGCTGTTTTCCTTGATGGCGAACAAGCGTCGGAAACAGGTCGAAGATGTGTTACCTGATGCCTTGAACCTGATCAGTGCCAATATCGAATCTGGCATGACGATAGAGAAAGCATTCCTACTCGGTGCCCGTGATGAGTTTGGTCCGCTTGCCGATGATCTTGAACGGACATCGATGCGTATCTTCGGCGGCACACCGGTCGATGAGGCGTTAAAAGAGCTCGAGGATGAGACGAACTCGGAGATGTTCGAAGAGACACTGCGATTGTTGCGTGATGGACTCGATGCTGGTGGGCAGATATCCGATCTGCTGGAATCCTCGGCCAATGACGTACAGAAATCCCTCCATCTCCGGGATGAAATCGCCGCCAATGTCAAGATGTATTCGTTGTTCATCCTTATGGCATCTGTCTTTGGTGCGCCGATCCTGTTTGCCGTGTCTGTCTTCCTGACAGAAAGTACTGCATCACTGTGGGGATCACAATCGATCAATTTCGATGAACTTCCTTCCGCCGGTCTTTTGGAGTTCCAGCAACCCGATTTCCGTCCTGAATTCTTTGCTGACTTTGCGCTGGTCGCGATCATCATCTCGAATATCTTTGCAGCCCTTATCATCTCCGAGATCAAAAATGGGAATATCAAAGAGGGTATCAAGTACATTCCTGTGTTCGTGATCTTATCGACAGTCGTGTTCTTCACGGCCTCAACCGCTATCAATGCCGTTATCGGCGGTTTCGTCTAGACCAACTGCCAAAGTTATAAATAACGGACAGGGCAACATCTGTGTGATAGCAATGACATTCGAAGAACTTGCTTCAACAGCTCGGAAAGGTCAGTCTGCGATCGAGTACCTGACAACCTATGGATGGGCGTTGTTGGCCATCGTGATCGTTGGTGCCGTACTCATGCAGATGGGTATCTTTTCAGGCCAATGTCCGACGTCTGACACCTTCACCTCCAGCGATGTTGGATTTGGTGATTGGGCGATAAGTGACGGCGATATTGTAATGAGTGTTGACAACCGTCAATCCAGCCAAATCACACTACAAAACGTCACTTTCTATACTGATGGCGGTGAGGCATTCTCCTGGACAGGTAGTCAAAGTGTTGCAGGAGGACAGACAAGTGACACAATTAATGCAAGTGCAGGAAGCCAAGATGTATCAGGATGCTCTACTTTAGATGTACTCATTCACTATGAGCTTGAGAGCCTTGGGGAAAATGTCACAGAGTCTGGACAGGCCACACGCGAGTTCTAAGCAGCTCGCGCCTCATTTCCTTCTTTTTTCTTTTTAATATCGTAGATCGGTGATGTTCCACTGTTCGATATGGGTCTGATCGAGGACAAACCACTCCTGATGGTTCGAGACACCTTTAATCTCGTGGGTCTGGCCTGCATCACTTTCCGGATCGAAGTACACATGATCGACAGCACTTGTATTGGATTCTTGCTGATCTGGCGGAAGATCTGGGACATCGAGAAGCGATCCTATTCCTTCAGGTGAGCCACCCATACTTCCGTTCAGTCGATCGAGGAATGATGGACCTGTCGGATCAGCAAAGTAACACCGATCCTCGATCATCTGTGGTATGTATTGATGCCAGACATCTTGCTGGTCCATAACTAGACGTGTTCCATTCATGATCTCTGTACGATCATCGATACCTCCGATGTAGGCATCGATCTCTTCGCCACTGCCACAGACATTCGTTCCATCGGTCGGTTCTTCTGAGACGACACCAGCAAACTGATCGAGCTCATCAACTGCATAGTTACAGAGATCGGCTGTCACAAGGACCTGTTCATCTTTCTCCGAGACATCAGGGATAGAGGAACCAGTATACCGGAATGCGTCTCCCGAAGCCCAGGTTCGTTCTGTTCCATCACTGGTATAATTATACTCGGCATCGGTTCCAGACGTCGTTATCGATGCACCAGTATTGGAGCATTCCCTATATTGGTTATAGCGACGTCCACCTGTCTTCAAGACCAGCAACGCATCATCAACGCCTTCTATACTTACCATATTAGTTGCCATCGTGTATCCTTCATCGAACCCAGTGGAAATTGCAGTATCCTCGATAGCAAATGAATGATTGACCGCGAAGGACAAAGCAAATCTGTTTTCTGGTGTCACGGAGATCTCATCGATAGCCGTAGAGATATTGACATCATAGTCTTCTCCTGTTGCCTGTTGTTCCATCGATACTATCCAGTCTTCAAATGTGGAATCTGTCATCAACTGTGAGGTGTTCCCGTCAACTGTACCATTGTAGAATGCTTCGCTGATCCTGTAGGCCGAATCATCAAGACCACTTTCGTTTTCAACGACGCCATTTGTTGCTGCAACAAGTGCTCGTCGCCCGATGATCGATGTTGCCCGTTCAATATCATCATTCACACTTTCTGCAAAGAAATATAACTCGTCAATCCTGATATTCGTCGTTGACCGATCTTGCATATCAGCAGTTGTCTGAAGCACGATAGTCATACCGATAAGGCCTAATAGAAATATCGCAAACGTAGCATATAGAAATCCATGGCGTTTCATTCTTCCCACACCTCGATCGAAACACGAGCAGGCCCCCACAACCAGCGGAGACCGCTCATGGAGTTTTCATCAAGATTGATGTTTTCTTCATCGATCTGGACATCGACTTCCCCATCATTATCCACATCGACCTTATCAGTCAATCTTGTTACCGCATCATCGATCGCATCTGTCTCTGGATCCCAGGTATCGTTTTCTGCGCCGACTGTTATATTGAGCGGTCCGTAGATCGATTGGATCGTTGTATTACCGCCTTCTGAGCGACCAAATACATCCCCATAGCCAACAGAAGCATCCAGGATGATGTCATAGACCACACGCGAATCAGGACTTCCTCCCTGGGTAACTGATTGATTCTCAGCTGCATCAATGGAAATATTAGTATAGCCACCCGCTTCCAGGTACTGCTGTGGTATCTGGAACCGGAATGGTTCACCCATATCCTCGTAGGGCATATCATAGTTCCAAAGCCTGTAGATCGGTGTCCATCCTTCTGTCTCATTGTGGACAAATGCTCGATCGGTCCAGTACTGGGACGAGTATGTATACACACGGGCATCAGCAAGCCGGATACCGTCCGGAACATAGAATGATCCGTTTTTCGGAGAGGTAATTGGTTCTCCGAAAGCATCTGTTTCTTGTGTCAGCCGGACTTCCCCAAATCCGAGATCCGTCGGATCCGTATAGTTGACCCGTATCCACGAATCCGGATGCAATGTATCGTTCACACTTCCTTCGACCATGATCCGCTGTGCCTGTAGACTTGCCTCCAAGATATCCTGGGTGATCTGTTCATACAGTTTCGTAAGATTGCCTGGTGCTGCTTCATAGTATTCGCCACCACCACAGTCGGCAACATTCTGCAGCTCAGTCACCGCATCATTGTCATTGCTGTCGGCGAAATTGATTGCATTTACCGTGATATCATGATTCTCCTGTGCCCGACATGCTGCTTCTATCGAATGATCGATCGCTGAATCCCCGGTCACTGTCTCTACAGAATCAAGCTGTGTCTCCGTATTCGACCCTCCGGCGGACAACACCACCGCTGACCGATATCGATGCTGCTGGCCTGATAGACGTGCATCGACAGCCTTGCCCTCAGAACCCCACTCCGATGAGATACTGGAGACCATCGGTTCTGTCGTCGCATCATCGCGTTCGAACGAAAGACGATACCGGTACCAGTGATGTGTCGGGACGGGCTGGATCGAATCATAATATCTCCACTCACCAGTAGCATTCGTTCCATACGTGACCGTGATCTGGCTGCCATCGGGCTCATCTGCTGTTACATCCATACTCTGCCATGTAGACGGTTTCGGTGTCCGTATGCTCGCTGAGTCATAGACACCCTGGTTCGCACCGTTCTCGAGCACTAACTCATCTGTATTCGTCCTGGAGAGATTTGTCAGTGATCCGTGCTCGAAGGTCGTCTCTGTCTCCGTCCAGTTCTGTTGTTCGAGCGATCCTGCATCATACCGAAGGGCAAGAACATTGTCCTCCTCGTTCAGAAGCGACTGATTGATCGTCCGACCATCAAATCCTCCGATCGAGAGATTATCGAGATACCAGCCCTCATAGAAGTCAGAAACCTCCTGGCCACTGTCGAACATGAATCGGACTCGGACCTGCTCGTTCGGCAATGCATACTGGCGTTGTTCCCATCCTCCTGTTGATGCAGTGATCTCATCGAGTTGCTGCCACCCGCTTCCATCATCATACGCTATCGAGGCAACATGTCTGTTGTTATTGTCATCGATGTCCAGCCACTGTGCAAACGAGATAGTCGGATCCTGCCGCTCGGAGAGGTTCATCCATGGCGTGACGAGTCTACCTTGTTCGCGTTCATTCGTCGCGAAATGATTCGCCTCTGGAAGACCAAAGTACCAGGAGGCATTGCCGGTCTGGACACGCTCTGTGGAACGGTGCCACAGCCCGGTACGATCAGCCCACCGTCCCTGCCAGCCATCCCATATATGACCCCTACCATGCCGGTAGTTGGCAACTTCCTGTCCATTGATATACGCTGTGACATTACCGAGGCCCTGTAGTGAGAGATATGGTTCTCGATACTGTGATGACGGATAGTCGAACACGGTCCTGAGATAATACGTATCAGCATCCGCTGTCTGTGTACGTGCCATCGACCCGTTCCCGACCGGTCCCGGGCCACGTGTCCATCCACTCGCATCATAGGATGTTGTCGTCCAGCCATCATCAGGGACAGCTGTCGTCACCCGCCACTGCATCGATGGCTCGGTCACTGGTTCTATCTGCTGGCCACTGAGCTGGATCCCGATCATATTCAAGATACCACAGCCGACACAGGTCCCTCGTCCTGGATTCCACGAATCAAGTTCCTGATGCAGTGATTCATTATCATAGGTCAGTCCCTCATACGAATACATCTCGTTCTTGAAGCCATTGATAGCCGCACGTGCCCTGGAGGCATTTCCCATGATCTCGATGAATCGTTCTGTCGCATCCTGGGCCAGATCCCATTTCTTTCCATCATCTGTATTCGCGTTCATATTCCCTGATACATCTGTCACACCGACTGCATCCACATATCCTTCTACACCCGGTATTGTCCGCAGTTCATCGACCCCAAGGCGGAAGGGGACTGTCGTATTACTGAGACGTGTGTAGGACAACCCGGCATCGGTTATATTATTGTAGATTGTCTCGTTCGAAAGATAGAGATCACGATCACCTGATCCTTCGAACACTGTCGCATTGCCGATCCGCACTGCTATCTCTGCATCGGTATCAAAGTTGAGACGTGCTTCTATCCCATTGAGTGTTCCTGGTGTTCGGAACCCATCATAGAGATTGATAACATCATTGATCCCGGGCAATCGCTTCTCACGTATCTGGTATGTAGCACCTTCTGACTGCAATGAATATGATTGATTGTAATCGATCCTGATGAATCCTCCACTCATACTTGCATTCCCAGTAAATGAGATATCGATCTCGTTGTTCCCGGGTTCAAGCGAATTACAGAGATCATCATACATCGTCTGGTTACAGACCTGCCATCTATCAGCTCGTAATGGTCCGCTTGTCTTATTGAACTGCTGTGGATGGTCTTGTCCATTGATCCCGATCGTGAAGTTTGATCCCGCATCACCCTCGATGAGCATCTGATCGATGTTCTCATAGTCTGGAAGCGACATGTTCGCCGTGATATTGCCATCGCCTACATAGCCACCGAAGAAGAAGTATTCTGAATCGATCGCATCAAGACTGGACAGTGATGCCCGGGAGGTGAATCCATCCGATGCCTTCTGGCGCGAAACCCCTGATACCATCCGCGAAGATCGTGCTACCAGTGACGCATTATCATACGTGTCCGAGGAATTATATATGACAGACGTGTTCCCTCCTTCCTGCACCTTGATCCTGTACTCCAGCCCCTCACGTAACTCTGTACCCAGAAATGACTCGGTCAGTTCTTTCGCCTCTTGTTCTTCACCAGATCCCCACAGTGTCGAGACCGCATCCATCACGGATCGAGTCTTATCGTCCTCTGTCAGATTCGTCGTATCGATGAGCTGCTGTAATTCAGATTCGTTCAGTGTATCAGAAAGCTCAGAACGCATCATCAGTTGAACACTATCTTCTGCAGCACTATCGACATCCTCATAATCCGCTGATACTGTCCGGATATCTTGTGTGAAATCGGTCTGGGCTACCATCGAGACAGCACCGATGATCACGATCGCAGCGACCAGGGCATCGAAAGAGAAATACAATCCCTTCATCGCCATAGCATCACCCGCATCTCTCCGCGTTCGATCGATCCGTTGATATCCAAGAGTACTGAACGCCTGCTTACAGCGATATCAAGTGCCTCTTCCCCTGGTTCTTGACCAAATGTCAGTTCAAGCCCGAGATCGATACCAACAGAACCATCGGTGAAACTCATCGTATCACCGTTCGTTCCGAATGTATCGGCCAGATAGTAGAGATCGCCTTCGCCGACCGACCACCGACAGGCAAGACAGCCGTATGGTTCATCAGTATCATTGATGAACCGTTCCGAGACATTCTGGAAGGTCATCTGTGCATCATCGAACTCGATGATATCACCGACAGCAAGCGATTGGTTCAACAGCGGTGATGTCGCCACCACCTCTCCTGTCTCGTCTTCGCCACCTGCAGCATCCAGTCCAAAGAGGTTCTCGATCAGGACCGGCTTGTCTTCTGAATGGATCATCGTCCCTCCCTCTTCAACATGACTGACGAGTGCATCCTCATTCGTGAGATCGGACGAATCCAGATTGATATCTTCGGCGATAACGGTGTCATAGCTTCCTGATGAAATATTCGCAAGCATCATATCAGTCAGTGTCGGGCCATCATTGGTCATATTATAGATATGACGGGCAGTAAGATCATCAAGCTGATCTCTGTTATTCTCTGACGGCCAATACAGATCCCATGTGACATCCGAACCATTCAATGCATGAAGGACCGTCACATCACTGAATGCATCGCTTTCTTCAGCGATATAGGCAACAGGTGGCCGTCCAGTACCATCAGCTCCAGCTGCATCACCAAGGACTACATCCTCTCCGTCTTGCTGTACATCCATGAAGATATTCCATGGATGGATCTGAAGGATCGCCGCAGCATCACCGGTCTCCATCAGCTCATCGAACTGATAGAACTTGGACATGTTCATGACATGTGACTGTTTCGCGAACCCGATCACCTCTACAGACGAACTGTTCCAGTTCGTCGGATATCCATTCGTCCGGACAAACAGATCAGCGATCTGTGTGGCTCGTTGCTGTAGTTGATACTGGTCATTGAACCGGGTCTGGCTTGTCACAACATCATCGAGCACCAGGATACCGACAGTCATCACGCCAAGGAAGACCGAGACACTCAAAAGAAGATCGATGGAGAATATCTGTCCTTTCATTCTTCGACCACCACGATCGTACCATCCTGATTTTCGATAGCATTGACGCCTGGCTCGATCTCGCCGTCGACATCCGATGCTGCTGTCCCGGTGAACCGCTGGGTCTGTGCCCATTCGACAAGCACTGTGCCATTGTCGACGGTCACATTGTAGTCACTGTAAGCGATCTCGGCCGGAAGCTCGAAGTTCCGATAGTATCCATCGCCCTGTGCCATGGCAAGATCGAACTCATAAGCGATCGTATCAGCGATGGCTTTGCCCTGTTGACTGACCTCGCGTTCAGTCAGTGCAACCTGTCGATCACCAAGCGTAGGGATCGTCGCTGCAAACAAGATACTCAGGAAGATGATAACGATCATGAACTCGAATGATGCCTGGCCCTTATTCGCTGACACTGACATTGACATAGGACCCGATCGCCTCGACACGGAGCAGGTATTTCCCTTGTTGTTCAGGCAGTGAGCCATTGACCGGTGTATCGAACGTGCGGAAGAAACTCGACTCGCCTGCTGTAGTTTGCATGCGGTAATGGATATATTGATCAGTGATATTCGTCTGGACCACACCACGTGGAATCGATACCGTGAAACTGAGCCGGGCGGGCTGGCCCTGGGACGCGGCTATCTTGATCCCCTGTTCAATCGCATCGAGGGCCTGTTGCATGCGCGCTTCGCGGTTCCTGTCTTGGACATCCTGAAGCGCACCTTGGGACTGCATGATAAGCGGTGTGGCGATCAATAATGCAAGCGATATCATCACGAAATACTCGAGTGCAGCCTGGCCTTTCCGCATGGGCTGAGAGAACGGTACCATTCTGTATAATATGGGACAGATGGGCCTATAATGACTGTGGTCGACCACCACTGATAATAGCCTGTCGCTTCAATCCCTGCCTATGGATCTGTTGATACCATCGACATTTGCCGCTGATGAACGCGATATGAAACTCCAGGTCATGAAATATGGCATGCTGGCCCGGAGTGCAGCCATCTTCGGCATCGAACGGATCATCATCTATACCGATCCAGATCCGAACATGGACGCATCACGGCAGGGTGAGCTCCTCGAGAAATATCTGAACTATGCAGAATGCCCGCCCTATCTGCGGAAGGCCTTGATCCCGCGTGATGACGATCTTAAATACGCAAGTATCATGCCGGCCCTACAGATCCTTTCACATGGCTACAGCGATGAGTTCAGAGAGGCAGTGATCGAGGATGTTGATGAGGGTGTGCTCGAGCTTGATGCCGGACTCGATGAACCACTTACAGCCTATGGAGATCGTGAGGAAGGAGAACGCGTGACGGTGAAACGCATACAGAGCGATCAGGCCCAGATCATCGACCCCGAAAGCCTTGATGGATTCTGGACATATGACGTGCTTCGACCGGAACAAGAGCTTGGTGCTGTTCTCGAGACAATCACGAAACCAGTCATCGCTACATCGTTCCATGGCTCTCCAGTCGAGACGGTGGAGGACGATATTGCATCATATGATGATTGTGCCATCCTGTTCGGCAGTGCGTGGCGCGGTATCCCGACGATGGAAGACCGTGGTGATCTGGAAAGCGATCAATATGATCTTCTTGTGAATCTCGTCCCTGAACAGGAGACAAAAACCATCCGGACCGAGGAAGCGATCACGATCGGTCTCGGTCTTTTGTCCCATATCCGCCGGACAGAGTAAGACACTTAAACAAGCAGAATAATAGTTTTCTAAGGATCGATTTGTACGGCATCTACCAGTTGCCAGGTTCTAGGACCATTGCAAACCCATTCAATACTGATATTTCTCTGTCTGTGATCAATCATGCGTGATATCGAACAAGCGATAACATATGACGATGTCCTGTTGAAACCAAAGCGTTCATCCGTGACAGACCTCAGAGACGTCGATACAAGCACTGAACTGACATCCAACATTACCCTCGAGGCACCGATCACATCTGCCTGTATGGATACGGTCACCGAGGCAGAGCTTGCGATCGCGTTGGCCCGAGAGGGCGGGATCGGGATGATCCATCGATTCATGCCGATCGAGGATGAGGTCAGTGAAGTTGAGGCTGTCAAAGGATCAGAGGGACATGTCATCCGCGATCCTGTCAGTGTCACCCCTGACTACAGTGCAGCTGATGTCTGGTCATTGATGGAAGAAAACGGTATCTCCGGTATCTTGGTCACGGACAATGGCAAACTGGACGGCCTTGTGTCACGGCGCGACCTGATGTTCGAAGATGAGCTTGACTGTGAGATCAGAAAACTGATGACACCACAGGAAGACCTCATTACAGCAGGCCCGGAAACATCACTCGAAGATGCCAAAGAGATCTTCCGGACCGAAAAGATAGAGAAACTACCACTGGTGACCGATACGAATGAGCTGTATGGACTGATCACGGCAAAAGATATCGAGAAGATCGAAGATTACCCTGATGCAACCAAAGACAGGGATGGTCGTCTCCGCGTCGGGGCAGCGATCGGAGCCCATGACCATATCGAACGAACAGAAGCCTTGCTTGAAGCAGGAGCCGATGTTATCGTTCTCGATGTGGCACATGGTCATCTCGATGCATCGATCGATGCTATCAAAGAGGTCAAACAGGAATTCGGCGACGTGGATCTGGTTGCTGGCAACATCGCTACACAGGAGGCAGCACAGGACCTGATCGCTGCTGGTGCGGATTGTGTCAAGGTCGGTGTTGGACCAGGATCGATGTGTACGACACGTATCGTCGCCGGTGCAGGCGTCCCACAGCTCACAGCTGTGATGAACTGTGTCGAGATAGCTGATGATCATGATATCCCGGTCATCGCTGATGGTGGGATCAAGAATTCAGGCGATCTTGCCAAAGCACTGGCAGCCGGGG
>JALIDO010000012.1 GCA_022865265.1 Candidatus Nanohalarchaeota archaeon QJJ-5 | reverse complement strand
CCGGTGCCGATTCTCGAGCCGATTCCGCGACCCGACGGATATTCTCTTCGGCCTGGCCCACCCACTTGGTCATGACCTCCGGTCCGTTGATCGCATAGAAGTCCATATCGTGCTCATTCGCCAATGCCTGGACGGACATGGTCTTTCCTGTCCCTGGCGGACCGTAGAGCAACAAGCCACCAGTCGATTCCAAGACACCATCTTCACCGTAGACATCCGGGAATTCCTGCTGGAGGACGAGTTTCCGCTCTAAGGTATCCAGCTGGTCATCCAGGCCACCGATGTCATCGAATGAGATATCCGGCAGGGCCTCATCATCGACCTCATACCCCGATCCGGCCTCATCGTATTTTTCGAAGATCTCCTGGATCGCCAGTGTCTTGTTATCCAGCAGGAGGCGATCGCCTTCATCGACACGCTGTAAGAAATCATCCCGCATCTCACGGACCTTACTATGACTCGACCCCTCCGGCGTGTACTCGATCTTGCCTCTGTCATCATAGATTTCATCGACCGTCCCTAGACGTGCCAGGCCCTTGCGGTAGTCTTCGACTTCGTTACGGAGTTTTTCAAGTTCTTCTTTCTGGTCTTTATGCTTATCAGCGATCGAATCCAGCTCGTCTTCGAGCTCCTGGACCTCTTCTCTGAGTGCGGCCTTGTCATCGAGAGCATCCTGGTAGTTCTCTGCCATCTCTTCGACTTCCTCTGGCGAGACATGCCATTCATTGTCATAGACCTGGATGGTGAATTCTTCGTCTCCCTCAACACCAACATCTTCGGCATAGCAAATATCAAGCACATCATCATACCGATCGAGATCGAGGAGGAACTCAACCCCATTGGAATAGACCTCGGTCCCATCCGGTGTCTCGACTCTGATTTCTGCTACTTCGGCTAATCGATAGGCGTCCGTGTCGTCTGTTCCCGCACTCATTTATAACCACTGCAAACGTATGAAAGATGATTGCTTAAAAATGTGATTCAAACGGAGGGGTAAATTTAACAAACCAAAGTTACAGCCTGTCCCCGGTATACGGTGACGCTGGGGCTGTGTTTGAAATATCTTCCTGTCGACTGTAAAGACCAGTATCACTGATGGAACAGGATCGTAAACTCAAAATCGTGTTCGGGCTCAGTCTCATCGGCCTGCTGATTGCCACATATCAGACCTATGATTATTACTTCGGACTAGCGATCTGTAGTGGGGATTCTGTATTCTCTTGTGCTCTGGTGACCGAATCAGCCTACGGCTCACTGCCACCGAATTCCGGGATCGCGACCGCACTCTGGGGTGCTGTCTGGTGGATCGGTATGCTGACGATAACCGGTATCAGTCTCCGGAAGCCAGGTCAGTGGCTGACCGATGTATTCTTCGTCCTGTTCGTGATGAGTCTGGGCGGGGTCGTTGTGACCGGCTATCTTGTGTTTGTCGAACTGTATCTCCTTCCCGCTGAGACCGGGCAACTGGCGATCTGTCCGTTCTGTACAGCCCAACACATCTTGATCGTGACGATCGCTGCCTTGAGCTACACGATGTTAGAAGAACCATTCACCGAGACCCTCCATGTCTGGTACAGATCATTGATCCGGTGATGCGCCGGCCGGGATTTGAACCCGGGTCGCCAGCATGGGAAGCTGGAGTCGTAAGCCGAACTGGACCACCGGCGCGGGCGTCATGCTTTAAGGTAACAAGGTACTAATTAGTTTCCATGGAGCAGTGGCGTGAGTGGATTCGGGATCTCCGAGAGGAAGGATACAGTAAGCAAGAGATCCAGGATTACCTCGAAGAAGAAGGCTATGATCCGGGGATCGTCCATGAGTTCTGGGAAGAGGATGAAGACAGTTATACTGATCTTTCCTATATCTCACATGACTATATGGCGGTCGACACCATGGGCCACGGGCTGACACAGCTCAGACCTGATGATTATACCAATGCCTTGGTCAATATTCTCAGTTCTCCTGAAGGAACGATCCGTCGTTCGAGTATGTCTGTCAGTGGAATGATACTGTTTTCCCTGATCAATGTCGTTGGCTTCCTGCTTGGAGCAACGATGATCGATGTGCTTATCGGGCTTGTCTTTTCCTCTGACCCACTGCCACGGTTGCTCGGGACGGCATTCGTATCAGGTCTGACCACACTGATTCCATATCTCATTGGCGGCGTGGTGATGACGATCTGGTTGTCTATCGGCGGACTCGTCCTCGGTGAACGTGGAAAGAAACGGAAAACCATCGAGGCGGTGAGCTATGGAACCATGGGCTTGTTGCTGATGTGGATCCCGATCATCGGTCCACTGTTCGGCTTCCTTACACTGTATATCTGGTTCCAGGCGATCAAGGAGGTCCATGCCCCGATGACCCGGATGCGAGCGATGGCACTACTCGGGCTGCCTGCGCTGGTCTATATGGCCTGGTTGGGACAGACCGCCATCGGATGGCTGACGGGTCTGGTCGGCTAAGGCCCAAATCAATATTAACATGCCTGAGTACCTGTTGCTATGACATGGCGTGATGCCTCGGTGACCGTCGATGCCGAGCAACAATATATCATCAAATCTGTCCTCGGTGATATCACTATCGATGACAAAGGGATCTGGCGCGAGGAACTGAAAAGCGAAGAGGATTGGCACCGGATCACCGGCACGATGGATGCTGAAGAGATTTTCCAGGGTCATCTCCCCTGGGCATATCTGAAAGAGGTCGATGCCAAGACCCATCACCTCAGCTATCCTCATATCGACCTACTAGTAGAGGATGAGGATGGAAACGAACACCGACTGATGCTGTTTTTCAAAGATGAATCACCTGATGGCTATGATGATGTCGATCACTGTCTCAGCACGATAAAGAAGGCGTGGGCAGCGAACCGGCAACGGCGGAAAATCCACACGCTTGACTATGATTTCCAGGACGATGCACCACAACCGGCTGCGGCACAGGTCGATGTCGAGGATGATGAACCTGAGCCAGAACCGGACGAACAACCACAGGACGGGCCGGAGCCTGAGCAGAAAAACGAGCAAGCGGAAAGCAGCCCCACTGATATCCTCGAGACAGCAGCAGAGGATCCACAATCGATCATGGATATGTTCGGGGATTGACACAGCATACCACCACCCAACTTATAAGAGGGACCGAGTCGCATTCTAACATCAGCGTGTATACCGATGGGCGTGATACAAGATATCGCACAAAAGGTCTTTGGATCCTCCAGCGGCTCTCTCAATATCCAGGATCTTACCTTGGATCAGCTGAATGAGGAGAAGGCCAATATCAAAGCATCTGTTCGACTCAAGCGAGACAGACACGAGGATCTGTCCCAGAAACGGGAAAAGATGTTTGAAAAGATCGTCGATGCAGATGATAAGTTACTCAAACGCGAGCTGGCAGAAGAGATCTCGTCTATCGAAGACGAGATGGCGATCTTGCACAATGAACACGCCCAGCTGATGGATGCACTCCGCGTGATCGATGGGTTGATCTCGATCAAACGCAAAGAACGTATGGCCGAACGTGAAGGACTTATCAACCAGATCCGCAACATGGAAAAAGAAGACATCGTCGAGAAGCTCCGACGTGCGGATGTACGTGAAATGATCCGTGACGAGAAGTGGGAAGAGCTCAATTCGATCATGAAAGGCCAGCTCTCGCCCAAGGAGCGGACGAATGATCGTGTTGATGAGATCATCCAGCAGGCAGAAGACGTCAAGAACCTTGAAGAAGAGCTCGGTACGAAGGATGCTGTCAAGCAAGCCCTCCAGGACCGCGATGAGAGCAATACCGAAGAACGAGAGATGAATATCTGAGAGGTGAGAGGGCTTGTATGAGAAAAAGCTCCGAGAACTGTTCAAGAAGAACAAGAAAAAGGCCGAGGCAGCACTTGATTCTGGCGATAAATCACTAGCAGCAAGCCACTATGAGAGCTGTGGCGATATCTTGATGGAACAGGCCAAAAAGAAACGGGGCAAAGCCAAAGAAGAAAAGGAAAAGATCGCAGAGAAATATTATGAGATAAGCAAGAACCTGAACGGCGAGAGTGACTCTCTCGATGATGAAGACGACAAACGGAAGGTCAAGACCGGCGACGATGATGACGAAGACTTCTCAGATTATGTAGATCGATTTGTCCAGGAATCAGATACGACATGGGATGATGTGGCCGGGATGACAGAGACGAAACGCGATATCAAAGAATCATTTGCCCTCTCTGCCATCGATGATAAACCAGCCGCCGTCCAAGGGATCCATACAATCCTGATGTATGGGCCCCCCGGGACAGGAAAGACCTTACTCGCATCGGCGGTCGCTGGATCACATAATTACCCATTCTTCAATGTACAACTCTCACATGCACTCTCGAAGTATTATGGGGAATCAGGGAAGATCGTCTCACAGATCTTCCAGGCTGCACGGGAGAAAGCCCCGGCAATCGTATTCCTGGATGAACTTGACTCGATCGCGATGAGCCGTGGTCAGGACCTCGATGAAGCCACACGACGTGTTTTATCGACATTACTGACAGAACTCAGTGGGTTCGACGCAAAGAACTCAGATATCATGTTCATGGGTGCGACCAACGCTCCGTGGGACCTCGATCCCGCCGTCCTGTCACGGGTCGAACGAGTCATCTATGTCCCACTGCCCGATGTGGATACAGCCCGGAAAATCATCGAACTGAACACAATCGATGATGGGATCGGTCTGAACGTCGATCCACAGATCATCGCACAGGAATGTGTGAAGCACAATTACTCCGGACGAGAGATAAAAAACATTGCAAAGGAAGCAGTACGGGAGATGGTCAATGATATGAACCCTGAACTCCAGGAACTGGCAACAAAGCCTGTTGATGACATCAAAGAATATGAATTGAAGGTAAGACAACTCACAGAAGATGATTTCTACAAGGCCTTCGATCATATCGATCCAAAGACCTCAGAACGCGATCTGAAGCGATATAAGGAATGGGGAGAAGAGTTCGGAAGTTGACCAGACAGGCCTGAAATCAAGATCATCGCAATCAGTTCTTTTCTATCAAATAAGATCGAATATCATTCATAAACCCAAAAAATAATACCTTAACCCTTTTTCTACTCTTTAATAACATTTGAACCGGTTTAAAGGTGAAAAACGATTGTTACAACTTTTATCATCATTTGGGCACCCGATATTCCCGAAATTATCGGTCGCTAGCCTCTGTAACACGGATTTAGACGGGTTGAAACAATCGACACCTTTAAATAAGTGGTGGGGGTAATAGGCCGATATATGAGTGGAAACAAGGAAGCTACCTCTCTTTTCCGGAGAGGTGCTGTCCTGTTCATCGCGGGCCTTGCTGTCCTTATGATGGCCGGCGGCGTGGCCCTATACACTGGGTACACGGGCTCCACCATTTCCAGCTATGCTGGCCTGCTGATAAGCGGGGTTGGTGGATACGTGTTGAAAGATGCTCTGATCCCAGGTGTCCAGGTTGCAACAGATCTGGCAAAAGCTGGTAGCACGATGGCGATCAGTGTCGTCAAGCAGCTGCTACGATTCGTCATTCTTCGAGGGTAATCGATAGAACCCTCTTTTTTGTAGCTGCATCACCAATCGGATAGTGATATCTATGCAGATCGGCATCCCAGAAGAACGGAAGACAGGCGAGCATCGTGTCGCTATCACACCACAAGGTGTCAAACAGCTATCCGATAATGGACATACAGTACAGGTTGCCGAACAGGCCGGTGAAGGATCAGGTATCTCCGATAACGAATACGAAAAGGCCGGTGCAACCATCGTCAGCCAGGATGAGGCCTGGAACAGTGATATGGTCATGAAGGTCAAAGAACCACTCGAAGATGAATATCACCATCTCGATGACCAGATCTTGTTCACATACCTCCATCTTGCTGCCTTTCCAGATCTGACCGATCGATTGCTCGAGACAGATGTCACAGCGATCGCATATGAGACCGTCGAGACCGATGATGGAACACTTCCACTCCTTAAACCAATGTCACAGGTCGCCGGACGAATGGCGCCGCTGATGGCTGCATATTTCTCCACCGAACACGAAGGCGGAAGCGGTACCTTACCGATGGGGCTTCCTGGTGTCAAACCTAGTAAGACCGTCATCATCGGTGGTGGAACTGTCGGGAAAAACGCTGCAATGGTCGCAGACACTATGGGATCAAATGTCACCGTGATCGAAATCGACCAAGAACGGATGAACTACCTGGAAGATCATCTCGGGGTCGATACACGGTTCTCAACTGAAACTGCGATCAGTGAAGAAGTGAGGGATGCGGATGTGGTCGTCGGTGCCGTCCTTGTTCCAGGCAATAAGGCCCCAACAGTCATGACAGAACAACAAGTCAAGACGATGCCGGAAGGCAGCGTGGTCGTTGATGTAGCTATCGACCAGGGCGGCTGTGTGGCGACATCAGAACCGACAACGCATGCAGACCCGGTCACCAAACACCACGATGTCCTACATTATGCTGTAACCAACATGCCCGGGGCCTATGCGAAGACAGCAACCTATGGGCTGACAAATGCCACCCTCCCGTATGCTGTCGAGATCGCAAACAAAGGATGGAAAGATGCCTGCAGGGACAATAGCGAGATCAAAAACGGGCTCAATGTTGCCAATGGTACCGTGACATACGAAGCTGTGGCGGACGTGTTTGATAAAAGTTACACTCCGTTTAACAGCTTGGTGCAATAAGATGATAGAATTAGAAACGAATGATAATCCGAAATTAGAACAGATCGAAACCTACGTGAACAACCATCCGCATATCCAGCAGTACTGGCGATCCGCGAATGTCATCGCCAAAGACCGGATGAAACTGAACGATCACGGTGAAAAACATATCGAGATCGTTGCCAACCGCGGTCTCAGTCTTCTCCGTCTGTTGAAGGAGGATCTGACACCCGGTATCATGGAGGACTACGATCACTCGTATGAAGATGCAGAAGTGGTCCTCGCGACAGCAGCACTATTACACGACACTGGTCACATTATCCACCGATACAAACATTCCGAATACAGCCTCCCGATCGCAGCGGATCTGATCGAGGAGCTTCTCGGTGATATGTATGACAAACAGGAACTGGTCATCTTCAAATCCGAGATCCTGCATGCGATCCAGAGCCATCACAAGAAAGCGAACCCGCTCACACTTGAAGCAAGTATCCTTCGTGTCGCTGATTCGCTGGATATCGAGAAAGGACGGGCCCGTCATGACAAAGATCTCAGCAACCAGTCGATCCATTCCATCTCGGCCATGTCGATCGAGAATGTCGATATTGTCCGAGGTGATGCGAAACCTGTCACGATCAGTATCGAGATGAGTAACTCATCTGGTATCTTCCAGATGGACCAGCTCATGCGGAAGAAGATCGAAGGGACAGGACTCGAAGACCATATCCATGTCCGAGCCGAGATCGATGGTGAGGAGAAAAAGATCGTTGATGAGTACGAGCTCTGACCGGAATCATTTTCAAGATCATACCAGGGAACCACCACATGTCCTCATGGGATGAGCTTGAAAAAGAACTCGAGGGAACAAGACCAGTAACAGACAGTATCAAAGATTACAGTGGCCTTCTGGCCGGAACAGCCCTCGAGACCATCGGAACCATGACAGAAAAGGGTGTGTTCAGATCCTATATCGATCCCTGGCATGGTGACAAGCTGATCCATGGGTGGTTCTCGAAAGACCTGTCGAAGGCCGTCTGGAACGGAACAGATCGGATCGGGGAATATCTGGACGACAGTTCCTATGAGCATATCGCAACCGCAGGTGAAAAGCTCCAAGATCCCTACACGAAAACAGCCCTGGCCTTTGGTGCGGTCGGGGCCTTCTCTGGTCTCAAAGAATTCGTCTATGATGCAGAACCCGATGGTCTCGATATCGCCGCCAACTATATCGGTTTCTCATATCACATGCTGACCGAACACAGAGACATGGATATCCACTCCTATTACGATTCCTTGACCGATGATGAATCCGTATAACACCGTTATACTCTCGGTGAACAACTAGTAACGGGATGTTTCTTATGGTCAGTTCATTCATAGTTCTATTGTGAATCACAATGAATGATCTTGGTAACAAAAGTACAGAGACGATATGTGAACTATGTCAAATCGAACTGAATCGACTAGCAGAGGTCGAATTGATCACCGATGAGGAGATGGATATCCTCGAGCAACCTAACCGCATGGTGAGTGCCAATCTCGAAGTAAAGATGGACGATGGGAGTGTCAGAACGTTCCCCTCCTTCCGTATTCAATACAACAATGCCCGTGGACCAACAAAAGGCGGTATCAGATTCCACCCATCTGTTTCACAGGACGAAACCGAAGAACTAGCGTTCCTCATGACCCTGAAGTGTGCTGTTGTCAATATTCCATATGGCGGTGCCAAAGGCGGTGTTGTCGTCGATCCATCCCAGCTCTCAGAACAGGAGCTCGAACGACTGTCTCGGGAGTATATCCGGGCGTATCATGATGTCATCGGTCCGAAAAAGGATATTCCGGCCCCAGATATCAATACAAATGGAACGATCATGGGCTGGATGATGGATGAATACGAACGGATCGAAGGTGAGAAATCACCAGGCGTGATCACCGGCAAACCGCCGAAACTCGGCGGAAGTAAGGGCCGAACATCGGCGACGTCCCTGGGCGGTGCGATTATCACGGACCTGTTCGTGGATGATCAGGGCTGGGATAACAAGAATACTGACGTTGCCATCCAGGGCTTTGGCAATGTAGGTTCATGGCTGGCCAAGTTCCTCCACGAGCGTGGATACAATGTTGTTGCCGTCTCTGATGTGGCCGGAGCCATCTATGATCCGAATGGGATCGATATCGAGGCATTGTTCGATCAGTATGAGGAAAACGGAGATTTGTTCGAGATGGATGGGGTCGATGAGATCGGGAATGATGAACTACTGACGATGGATGTTGATCTGTTGATCCCGGCTGCGATCGAGGACCAGATCACCGAGGACAACATGGAAGACATCCAGGCATCGGCGATCGTCGAGATGGCGAACGGACCAACGACACCAACCGCAGATGAACATCTCCGGGATCGCGGAATCCCTGTCGTGCCTGATATCCTGGCGAATGCCGGTGGTGTGACGGTCTCGTACTTCGAATGGTTACAGAACATCAGCTATGAGTACTGGAACAAGGAAAAGGTACAGAAAAAGCTCGAAAACTACATGAAAGATGCCTATAAGAATGTCAAAGAGAAGCAGAACGATGAGGAGACCTCATTGCGCGAAGCTGCCTACCTGCGAGCTATCGATCGCGTGAAAGCCGCAGAACAGGCCCGGGGCCGGTGAATGTAGGCCCCCGGTATATGTTTATAAATATTGTCTGGTCACTCGGTCACAGATACACACACTCATAGGTGCATTCTCATGGCTGATGACGCAGAAATACAGGAAATTAAGGAGATAATCGGAACACCCGAACAGATTCGAAACATCGGTATTGTAGCGCATATCGATCACGGGAAGACCACCCTAACTGATAATCTACTAGCTCGCGCTGGGATGATCTCGGATGAGCTTGCCGGGAACCAGCTGTTCATGGACTATGATGACCAGGAGGCCGAACGAGGGATCACTATCTACTCGGCCAACGTCTCGATGGTCCATCAACTCGATGGCGATGACTATCTGATCAATCTTATCGATACACCGGGGCATGTCGATTTCGGAGGCGATGTCACACGTGCGATGCGTGCTGTCGACGGTGCACTTGTTGTCGTGGATGCTGTCGATGGCGTGATGCCACAGACAGAAACAGTCCTCCGGCAGGCCCTCCAGGAACGAGTCAAACCGATCTTGTTCATCAACAAGGTCGATCGCTTGATCCAAGAACTACAGCTGGATGATGAGGAGATGCAGCAGCGGTTCCAGAAGATCATCGCAGAGGTCAACAATCTCATCGAGAAGATCGCCCCTGAGGAATACAAGCAACAGTGGAAGGTCAATGTGAAAGACGGGACCGTCGCATTCGGTTCAGCATTACTGAACTGGGCGATCAGTATTCCATTCATGGAGAAATCCGGTATCGATTTCGGCGATATCGTCGATCATGTCAATGATGACCGGAATGAAGAACTGGCTGAGAAGGCTCCGCTCCATGAGGTAACACTGGACATGGTTGTCAAGCACCTTGTCAATCCGAAGAAAGCACAGGAATACCGTATCCCGGCGATCTGGAATGGTGATCATGAATCAGAGATCGGTGAGGATATGAAAGCCTGTGCCGATGATGGTAAACTCGTCGGTGTCGTGACCAATGTTGAAAGCGATAAACACGCCGGCACGATCTGTACGGCTCGGCTCTTCTCAGGCACCGTGAACGAAGGCGATGAAATCTATGGTGTAGGGAGTCGCTCATCCCAGCGAGTACAGAAGGTCGGCATTTATTCAGGTCCACGCAAGCTTCCTGTCGATGATGTCCCGGCAGGCAATATCGCCGCCCTGACCGGTGTCGATTACTCGACCGGTGAGACAATCGTGCTTGATGGTGAAGAGATCGAACCGTTCGAACAGATCGAGCATATCTTCGAACCGGTCGTGACCAAGTCACTCGAGCCGACGAACACGTCCGATCTGCCTGATCTGATCGAGATCTTGCGTGAACGTGCCAAAGAGGACAACACGATCCAGGTCTCGATCGATGAGGAGACCGGTGAGACACTTGTCTCAGGTCTCGGTGAACTCCATATCGAAGCAAAAGTCGAACGACATCTTCAAGAAGAGGGCATCGATATCGATGTCTCTGAACCGATCGTCGTCTATCGTGAATCCATCCGGAATCCATCGGATGAATTCATGGGCAAATCCCCGAATCGCCACAACAAGTTCTGGCTGACGGTTGAGCCTGTCACCGATGAGGCATATGAGAAACTGATGTCCGGTGAGGTACCGACCGGGAAGGTTCGTGATCAGGATGAAGAGACCATCCGTGAAGAACTGGCCGATACTGGTCTGGACAAGGAAGATATCCAGGATATCCACACGGTCTATCAGGGTAATCTGTTCGTGGACAAGACCCGTGGTGTCACGCATCTGAATGAGATCATGGAGCTGGTTGTCGATGCGTTCCGTGATCTGGTCGATGAAGGTCCATTGGCAAATGAACCATGTGTCAAGTTGATGGCAAAACTCCACGATGCCGATATCCACGAAGATCCAGCACACCGTGGTCCGGCACAGGTCATCCCTGCTGTCCGTGAGGCCATCACCAGGGGTATGATCGATGGAGAGGCTGTCGTGCTCGAGCCGAAACAGGTTGTCCGGATCGATTCACCACAGGACAAGATGGGCTCGGCCATGAAGGAGATCAACAACCGACGGGGTGATATCCTCGATATGGATGATGACGGTGATTCGGCTGTCATCGAGGCCAAGGTCCCTGTCGCTGAGATGTTTGGATTCGAGGCCGATCTCAAGTCCGCGACAGCTGGTAAAGGGTTCTACAACCTGCTTGATCAGGTCTTCGAACCGATGCCATCGAACCTTCAGATCGAGACGATCCGGGAAATCCGTGATCGGAAGGGTATGAAGGACGAGATTCCTGGCGTCGACACGGGCGAGGAGTAAGATCCTCCGTCCATCACTTTTCCTTCTTTTTTATCCTCCGTTGATGTTGATATACTGCTTTTGTCCAGAGTAAGATATGCTGCCAGCCATCATCTTTGGCCTTGCTTTTTTCCTTGTCATCGGGAGTGTCTTTCCAGTCCCGACAGTCATCAGTTCATTCACGATCTATGGCTACGGGATCACCCATGATCTGTGGGTGATCGGATATTTCCTTTTGACATATCTGTTGATCGACTGGTTCCGGGCCCGTGAACACCCGTATCGGCCCGCTGTGATGATCGCCGTAGGGCTTGGAGTCGGATCTGAACTCGTCCAGCTGGTGATGCCGTTCCGAGTCTTCGATATGCAGGATATCTATCTGAACCTGTTCGGCGTATCATTGGTCCTGTTCGATCGCAGGGCCGCTGGGCTTTTACGTCTGCGGACCATATTACAACGATATGCGTCATCGGCTTAATCAGCTGCTGGTGGTCGGACTCCTCTGTGTTATTGTTGTGCTAAGTCTGATCCCCGTTGCACCACCACAGCCGGGGACGGCACCGACGATTCCATGGAGTATGCTCTTTCACGCTGGGATGTATTTTCTGTTAGCCGGGTCATTGTTGCTGGTGTTCCATGATACACCACGTGGTCATCTCGAAGCGATCGCCGTGGCTGCTGGGATCGGTCTCATCCTTGAGATGATCCAGTACCAGCTCCCGTTCCGGACGTTTGCTATCAAAGATGCGGTACTGAATACAGCCGGGGCAGGACTGATCGTGTTCGATCATCAGAGCACGGTAGTTGAGACGATCATCGAGATGGAGGATTCGTTCTTAGAACGGTTCTATAGCCGCTGAATACCCTTTTCCGCACAAGAGCAGGGATGCTGCGATCACCGGAAATCCTACTTAGGTTTATAAAGCTTATCTGGAAATGGTCTGATAACTCCTATTCGCACAGGTGAAATGACAATGGCAGAAAAACCGCACATTAACCTTGTATCAATCGGACACGTGGATCACGGAAAGTCCACGATGATTGGCCGTCTTCTATGGGACACAGAAAACCTTCCAGAATCAGAAATGCGTAAGCTCGAAGAAGAAGCAGAAGAGCAGGGCAAAGAGACATTTGAATTCGCCTTCGCTATGGATAATCTGCAGGAAGAGCGAGAACGTGGTGTCACGATCGATCTCCGACACCAGGAATTCGACTCAGATAATTACTACTTCACGATGATCGATGCACCAGGGCATCGAGATTTCATCAAGAACATGATCACCGGCGCAGCACAGGCTGACGCTGGTATTCTCGTCGTCGCAGCTGACGACGGTGTCCAGCCACAGACCAAAGAGCACTCATACCTCGCAAAGACACTTGGTATCGAGCAGCTGGTCGTTGCCATCAACAAGATGGACAAGGAAGACTGGTCACAGGATGTCTTCGAAGAACGCAAAGAAGAAGTCACCAATCTGCTTGATGGTGTCGGCTTCGACACTGACCAGATCACCTTCGTCCCGATCTCGGCATACGAAGGAGACAATGTTGTCGAAGACAGTGACAATCTTGACTGGTACGATGGACCGACCCTCCATGAGGAACTCGATAACCTCGATGAGCCGCAGAAGCCTATCGACCTACCTCTCCGTGTACCGATCCAGGACGCCTACAAGATCAAAGGTGTCGGAACGGTGCCGGTTGGACGTGTCGAGACCGGAAAGCTCGAAGTCGGTCGTGATGTGAAGTTCGAGCCAGCCTCCACCCGACTCAACAAGAACGTCGGTGGCGAGGTCAAGTCGATCGAGATGCATCACGAGGAAGTCGATGAAGCAGAGCCTGGTGACAACATCGGATTCAATGTCCGTGGTGTCGGCAAGGACGACGTCAAGCGTGGCGATGTTGGTGGCACACCCGATAATCCACCGACGGTCGTCGATTCGTTCAAGGCCCAGATCATTGTCTTGAACCATCCGAACGTCATCACTGAGGGTTACACACCGGTATTCCACGTTAACACCGCTCAGGTCGCATGTACGTTCACCAACCTGGTCAAGACCATGGATCCAAAGTCTGGAGAGACCAAGGAAGAAGATCCAGACTACATCCAGGAGAATGAATCTGCCATCGTTGAGTTGAAGCCACAGAACCCACTTGTCATCGAGAAGAACGATGACATCCCACAGATGGCACGGTTCGCGATCCGAGACATGGGCCAGACTGTTGGTGCCGGTCTCTGTATGGATCTGGAAGAGGCATAAACAGCCTCTGTCCACTTTTCTCTTTTTCTTTTTCCTTTACAGCTAACGACTATCCTTCCAACCATCGCTGTCTCTTAAATACCGCCAGTCCAGACATAGCTGTATGACAGACCATCAATACATGGACACGGTCATCGATGCGTCAACCGATCTTGTAAGCGGGATAGCGAAAGGTCTCGATCTTCCTGCCTATGTACAGGATGCAGCAACCTATGATGAACAGCGCGGCGATGAGATCTACAGTCTCGGTGCACGGATGGATGGTGATCGGGCCTATGCACCAGGAGATGATGAAGACTTCGCGTATGATGTTGGAACAACAGTCGGTGCCGGTCTACCTGCTGTGGCCTTTTTCAGTACAGCCAATCCCGTCTTTCTAGCCCCATATGCACCATCAACAGTGATCGGTGGGATCAAGTCGGTCGAACGCTATCTCCAACAGGATGGCCTCGATCATGATAACAACGAAAGGACATAGGTACTATCGAGTACGCCTGAGATAGTATGATCGGCTCTGAGTTCGTGTTCGATTGATTTGGCATAGAAAAGTCTGGTCGCATCATCGAGATCGTCGTGCTGTGTTTCGGTCTCGTTGAGGTATTCGGCCACTTCGCCTTTCAGCTCTTCGGCAGTCAGTGTCTCTCCACTGTGGTGTGGCGGATGGTCGGTGAGTCCGGCTAACTGATCTTCGTACTGGTCGATAGCTGCAAACTGCTGTTGGTACTGGTCGGGAAGCTCTTCAGTATCCGTTGCCGTGAGCCGATCGAGGTCATATTGGACCTGTTCACTGTGGTCCGCATAGCTGCCAACGACAGTATCATCCAGCATCTGTTCTGGACGAAGACCGGCCAGCTGGTCGAGCATGGCGAGTCGTTCGAAATAGTCTGTGTTGGTGGCAAGTTCCTCCGCCGGTATCGTGTCAGCGTCATAGACCATACCGCCGTAGAGATAAATGATCTTTTAATGTCTTCCGGTTTTCAGTTTCGAATGTTAAGCCATATCCAGGAACAAGAATGGAAGCATCAATGTCACACCGATCACGATACCGGCTATCAGTTCTTTCCGTCCTCCGCCATCGAGGTGGTCTCCGTGCTCAAGTGCTTCCGGTATGAATTCAGAGAGCACAAGGAATATCATCGCCCCGGCCGCGAACCCGAACCCAAAGGGAAGGAACTGTTGTGCGAGTTTCACGAATGCGAAAGCGATGACAGCACCGATGGGTTGGGGCAGGCTGGAAAAGACCGACCACCAGACCATACCACGTTTTCCAACACCCATCGACCGCAATGGAATCGAAATCGCCAGGCCCTCTGGGATGTTATGGATCGAGATGGCGATGGTCATCATGATGGCAAGAAGTGGCACCGTGAACCCGAGCATCGAGTACCCACTGACATTCAGTTCCGCAAATGAGACACCAACCGCTATACCTTCAGGAAAGCTATGGATGGTCAAGATCCCAAGAATCAACACGAGTTTATCCATATCGGCCTGGGCGAAATCCCGTGGATCGACATCGTACTGGTCAAGGAACCGTTCCGAAAGCATCACGAGTATGACACCGGTGAGGATGCCTGCACCGGTCAGTGTGTAAGCCCCGGCAGCGACAGCTTCTTCCAGCAGTCCGAACAGTGATGCCGCGACCATGATCCCGGAGGCAAGACCCCACAGCAGTACCTCCCATCGATCATCGACAGTATCAACGAAGAAAAACGGTATGGCACCGAGGCCCGTCGCCAGTGCCGTGATCAGGCCGGCGATAAAGACAAGAATCAAACTCCCGGCATCGACCATGTATATACTCCTGAAGAATCAGCTGATAAAACTTACTCGATCAGTTCGACTTCGATGTTGACGCCTTCTGGGACATGGACACGCATGATCTGACGGAGTGCTCGTTCTGAGTCTGATACATCGATTATCCGTTTGTGGACACGCATCTCCCATGTCTCGAACGTGCTTGCGCCTTCACCATCCGGTGTTTTCCGGACAGGAATAGTCAGCCGATCTGTCGGGAGCGGTACTGGCCCCGAAACAGCTGCATTGTATTCTTTCGAAGTCTCGATGACTTCATCAGACAGTTCATCCAATTTTTCTGGACTTGTGCTTGTCAGCTTGACGCGTGCCTTATCCATGAGTATCCTACAGAGGTTACCACAGTGAATCTTTTAAAAGGTTCTGTCATCCGGTGGTACAGGCGATCCTCTCGGTAAAGACTTTTCAAGGTGTCTTCCGTGTATAGGTCTAGACACATATCTTCCTGCCGGGGTCGCTTAGTCTGGTAGAGCGCTAGCTTGGAGAGCTAGTGGGCCTCACGGCCTGCGTGGGTTCAAATCCCACTCCCGGCGCTTTATCCATCTTCTCATAATGGAGGATTGAACGATATACCGGTTCGTTCCAGAGTAAAGGTGAGATTATACTGATATTCTCCACCGGGCAGGGTCTCTGGCATCAGTTCCCATGACTGATTCGTATCTACGGTTGCGATCGGTTCGGCAACAGCACTCACACCGATATCGGTCACTGCCTTGTATCGTCCGGCCTGTATGTCCCCATATGCGTTACCGATCTTGAACGTAGTCGTATTTGTTGTGTTCGCATTCATCCATCCGAACTTGCCCACATCAGGAAGGACCACATGTTCTCTTTCAGTCACATTGTAGCGTAGACGGTCATCATAGATCGGTGTCCACATGACAAAGGTATGCCCATCCGTCGTCCGTTCTGCCCAGAGCCGACCAAAGGGCCAGGCGATCCCGCTCGAGATCGAGACGGCCCGTCCACCGTTGTTTGCAAGTGAGAGACTGATCACGGCCGGATCATCATGTCGCATGACTGGATCAGTGACAGCTGCATCAACCACCATATCGACATTCGATTCCTCGTACGCGTGCGCGGTAAGATTATAATAGGTACCGTTCGATTGGACAAGGACCGATGGCCTCATCATCGCCAAGGACTCATTCGACAGCGGACCGGTCTCGGCCGGAAAGACCTCTTTGGCCTCTTCGTGTTCGAGATAACGGAAGACCTCATCATACAAGTCATAGGTATGTCTCCGGATCGTTGCATTCGCCGGCGGCATCAGATACGTCTCTTCTAGCTCCACCTCGTAATGTGTCTTGTATCGGAAATCATCATCGAGTTGGAACGAAGTGATGGTGAGTTCTGGCTCGATGAACGGGACAGGTGCTCCCGGGAGCATCGCCAGAACACTGAATGCCAGTACGAACAAGACAAGACTGACAAGTATCGCCACCACGTTACGGCCCTTGTTCATGCCCATCGTATGGTGCTGGCCACATTTCAATCCACATCTTACTTAAACCAGAATCATGCATAGAAATATGTTTTCAGATGTCTGATGAGCAGTGGCATGCCCAGGAACTCGATGAGACCTTCGAGACATTAGAAACGTCAGACGAAGGACTATCTTCTGAAGAGGCAGAAAAGCGCCTTGAGGAACATGGCAAGAATGAGATTGATTCTGGCGAAGAGATAAGCCCGTTCTGGATCTTTGTCGACCAGTTCCGTGACTTTCTCGTCTATCTATTGATCTTTGCAGCACTGGTCTCGATCGGTGTCGGACTGTTCGAAGGTCATGATCCCGAATGGGTTGATGCCATCTTGATCATGCTCATCCTGTTAGGCAATGGTATCTTTGGGTTCTTCCAGGATTATAAGGCAGAAAAATCCATCGAAGCACTTCGTGATCTCTCGAGTCCGAATGCGACCGTACTCAGGGATGGTGAGAAACAGAAGATCGATTCACGTAATGTTGTCCCTGGTGATATCGTATTCTTGAGCCAAGGTGATGCCATACCAGCGGATGTCCGGATCATCGAAGACAGCAACCTCGAGACGGACGAGGCAGCACTGACCGGTGAAAGTACCCAGGTCACAAAGGAAGCATCAGTGCTTGATGAAGAGACACCACTCGCTGAACGGACCAACATGGCCTTCATGAACACGAGCGCCGTGAAAGGACGTGGCAAAGCTGTTGTTGTCAGTACCGGGATGGAGACACAGGTCGGTGATATCGCCGAACAGATCACCGAGGCCGAGGACAAAGAGACACCGTTCGAGGAAGAGGTCGATCACCTCGGGAAACAGATCGGATATGGCATCATGTTGATCATCGCCTTCGTAGCACTGTTCCAAGGCATCTTTACGAATGCATCACTTATTTCTGTTGTCCTCGTCGCTATCAGTCTTGCTGTCGCAGCTGTACCAGAAGGCTTACCAGCTGTCGTAACACTGACACTTGCCCTCGGATCGAAGAAGATGTTAAAGCAGAATGCATTGGTCCGTCGTCTTCCAGTAGTCGAATCACTCGGTAGTATCGATGTGATCGTGACCGACAAGACAGGAACACTGACCGAGGACCGCATGACTGTTGAGAAAATCCACTATAATGATAGTGTCTACAATGTGACCGGTGGCGCCACTGGCGAGGGCGGGTTCGAACGTGATGATGAATCAGTAGAAAGCGATGAACTCGAGGAGATCCTCCGCTGTGGTGCACTCTGTAACAATGCAGAACAGACCACCGAAGGAGAGTGGCTCGGTGATCCGACAGAAGTCGCTATCAAGGTTGCGGCACAGAAAGGCGATATCGAGACAGATGAACAACGAGTCAGAGAGATCCCATTCTCATCAGCCCGGAAACGGATGACTGTTATCACAGACACTGATACAGCCTACATGAAAGGCGCACCATCATACGTACTAGAACGTTGTGACAGGATCCGTATCGATGGTGAGGAACAGGAACTGACCGATGATAAACGGGAACAAATCCTCGAGCAGAATGAAGCTTTCGCAGAGGATGCACTCCGTGTCCTCGGATTTGCGAAAAAAGCCATCGATGACCGTGAGGCAGATGATGAGGACATCGAGAATGATATGATCTTCCTGGGCCTCCAGGGGATGATCGATCCACCACGTGAAGAGGTCAAACGGGCGGTCGAGGACTGTCGGGAAGCTGGTATCAAGGTCATCATGGCCACCGGTGATAACAAAAAGACAGCACAGGCCGTCGGCGAACAGGTCGGGTTCAGTCCAGATGGTGCATTGACAGGCACAGAGGTCGAAGAGCTGACAGATGAACAGCTACAGGATCGTGTGAAAGAGACAGAAGTCTTTGCTCGTGTCTCACCGAGTCATAAGGTACGAATACTCAAAGCACTGCAGGCCAACGGTCATCGTGTCGCGATGACTGGTGATGGTGTCAACGACGCACCGGCATTGAAGAACTCGGATGTCGGTATCTCGATGGGACAGCGTGGCACCGATGTCGCCAAGCAGAGCTCAGACATGGTTCTACAAGATGATAATTTTGTGACGATCCGGAACGCGATCGCTGAAGGTCGTGGTATCTTCGATAATATCCGGAAGTTCGTCAGCTATCTCTTATCATACAATGCAGGAGAGGTATTACTCGTGTTCTTCGGTACCTTGTTGGGAAGCTTCCTGTTCCCTGATATCTTCCAGGAAGGATCGGAAGCACTGGTCCTGACACCGGTGATGCTGCTCTGGATCAATCTTGTCACCGATGGCCTACCGGCATTGGCGCTCGGAGCCGATCCGAAAGTACCGGCCATCATGGACAGACCGCCACGAGACAAGGATGAGCCAGTCATCGATAAGCGGATGTTCTCGATGATCGCCGGGATCGGTACCCTGATGACGGTGACCATCCTGCCATTGTTCTTCTACAACCTGCATCAGGGAGAAGGGATGATGCTGGCACAGACGATGGCATTCACTGCACTTGTTGTCTTCGAGATGATCGGTATCCAGGCCATCCGAAGAGTCTATAACATGTCTGTGTTTTCGAACAAGTGGCTGTGGATCTCGGTCGCGGGAGCATTAGGGCTGCATCTCGTCGTCCTGTACAGCCCATTGAATACCTACTTCCAGGTCGTCCCACTTGGCCTGATCAACTGGCTAGAGATCGGTGGTGCCTTGCTCGTGTTCTTCATCTTGGTCGAGGGACTGATCAAGATACAGGATCGTATCTTCGTGACCCGGTGAGACCACGCATCTTTTTTACACAGCAGTGTCCATGGAGACCATATGAGTGACGATACGGAGCTGAAAGCGGCTGTCGAAGAACTGTCAGAGAAAGAACTGGATAATCTCGAAATCCTGAACAAGATCGCTGATCTGGTCGAATCCACGGATACAGAGACCATCAATGAACTACCACTACTTTACCGACTGGAGATCGTCAAAGCACTTGAGAAGCTGGATAAGGACGTCGAAGCATCGAAGATCAGGACCTAATAGTCGCCATCCATGAATGCATCATAGCTCCATTTTCTCCCACCGTTGTGCGCCATGGTCAAGGTGTTCTCGGGATCGAGATCACCATTGATATACCTGATCGTCAACTCATCCTTTCCCTGGTGTAGACGATGGGTTTTTTCATGACTCGGTGTGCCTTCGAAATCGATATCATAGACATTACTGTTCACATGGACCGAAGCCTGTGAAGAAGATTCATTCAGATCCGTCCAGCCGAACAAACCATCGGGCATCTCATGGACCTTGACCCTGATCGATGGATACTGTTCATCTGGTTCTTCGTCCAATTCATACTCGACAGCCAGTGATTCATCCTCGACCGTCGCGATATATTCTTCGACATCGTCCTGTTCAAACGCCTCAAGGGCATCTTCGAACGATGCCTCGAACAGTTCCTGTGCTTGATCATATTCGAACGGCTCGACTGTCTCGTACAGATCTTCTGGCTCCATCGTTGTGGCATCATAGTCGACATCATCATAGATAGCTGGATCGACCGGGTCAGTCACCTCGGTCATCGTGCCATCGTCATACGGTGAAGCCGACATACCCATCTCTACTGACAGGACGCTTTAAAGGATACCGCTGTGATGGATAATTGATTAAAGGCTCCATAGCATATACTTCGACAACAATGCGACCACAGATCACGATCAAGACAAGTTATCCACTGCAGGAAAAGATCCTCGATACAGATACTGACGAAGAAACGATGGCCGATCTCCGTGAAACCCGGGATGCACTGATCGATCGGTTCGCGGATACGGCACGGGTCCTCGATCACATGGAAGATATCAGTGGCCTGGCCTATCAGGAATTCCAGGTCTCTGCCTGGGTCTACAATGGCGGTGATGCACCGATCGCCTCACCGATCCTCATACCGGCACGGGACGATACCGAGATCATGTATTTCGAATTACTGTACATGATGAGCAAAGAACTCATCTATCAGAACCTCAGGGATCTCGAACAGCACGAGATGCTCGAGCCCGGCTATGAAGCTCTTGATGTGACAGCGGGCCTGATCGCGTATAGATCATTGGCCCGGATCGAGGATAATAATCACGTTGACAGCCTGCTTGACAACAGTATCTTCGGTGGCGACCAGCTCAAGACCTGGCGGAAGGTTCAGGACCACGCTGAGGACTGGGATCCTGCCAAGGAAACATTGCTCGAGTACCTCGGGATCGAGATCACAGCCGATGAAGACGCATGAGATCCATGGTCACACGTCCGAGGTGGCGTTCACGGCATACGGGAAGACACTAGCAGGTGCATTTGAACACGCCGGTGTGGCGATGTTCGATATCATGGCCGAGACCACTGACCAAGAACCAGACAATACGACCACCATCAGCTGTGAAGCAACAGACCATGAAGCATTGCTCTATGATTTCCTGGACGAACTGATATACCGCCGTGACACGGAGTACATGATCTATACATCCTTCGATGTCACGATCGAAGAAACAGGAACCGGTTATCGGCTGGAAGCAATTGCCAGCGGCATCCCGATGGACCAGATCCAGACCACACTCGATGTAAAAGCCGTGACCTACAGTGGGATGACGATCGAACATGATAACCACTGGCAGGTTACCGTGACCCTGGATGTCTGAAATCATCGTGGCTGCTTAAAAGAGTCCCTTACCGACCACAGGATAGGTGTCCACAATCGAGCTTCAACAGATCGATGATCATATCTGGCAGATTCCACAAGAAGGAGAGATGAACGTTCCAGCGCGTGTCTATGCCTCAGAAGAACTTCTCAACCATATACGTGAAGACAAGACACTGCAACAGGCGAAAAACGTCACCCATCTGCCAGGCATCCAGAAGTTCGGTATCACGATGCCAGACGGACACCAGGGGTATGGCTTCCCTGTCGGCGGTGTAGCAGCTCTTTCGACACAGAACGGTGCTATAAGCCCTGGAGCGGTCGGCTACGACATCAACTGCCTTTCAGAAGACTCAGATATTCTCCTCGAATTCGGCCGGCGACGAAAGATAGAAGATATCAAAGGAGGACTAGGCGATGAGCGAGCCATGGTAGCGGCAGAGCGATCAGAACCATCAACGATCAGATTGTTGACCGAACACGATAATAAAGACCTTTACACTGTCAAGACAGAAACTGGAGAATCTCTCGAAGCGACACTCGATCACCCACTTTTGACTGATGACGGTATGAAAAAGCTTGAAAGAATCAAAGAAGGAGACACTATCTATATCCACCCATTTAAAGGGCTTCCTGATGATGACCCTGTGGAAAAGACGATCGTAACCGAATCGGATCTGGATGATGCAGATCGACAGCTCGTGGATGCCTTGAAGGAACGTGATCTGCTCCCGCTCAAGACCACGGATCCTGCATTCAACATACTGCTCAAACTGGTCGGGTACCACACCGGCGATGGAACATTCAACAAGCAGGGCAATACCGCCTTCTACGGCCCCGAGGAAGATCTAGAGACGATCAAAGACGACATAGATCGGCTTGGTTTCACGGCCTCACCTATCTACTCCCGGGATCGGCAGCACGAATACAATGGTGTTGAGTTCGAGCAGACCGAACATAAAGTACGCTCTACCTCGAAGGCGTTCGAGCGCCTGATGCAGGAACTGGGTGCTCCAGAAGGTCCAAAGGTCGAAAACGATTTCACAGTACCAGAATATATCGATAACCTGGCGCGGTGGCAGCAGGCACTGTATCTCTCCGCTTTCTTTGGTGCAGAGATGAGTAAACCCTCCGCCCAGACACGTACTAATCTCTACTGTCCAAAGATATCGCACAACCGCATCGAAGAGCAGAAAGACACCGGACGGCGGTTCATGGAACAGATCAAGCAGCTGCTCGGCAACCTTGATATCGAGACGAACACTATCGAGATAATGGAAAGCGAAGCCAACCAGAACCATGATGTCGTTCGATTTCGGCTCGGTATCAAGAACGACTCAGAGACCCTCATAAGATTCTTCAGTACGGTTGGATACCGTTATAACCTTGAAAAACAGAAAAAAGCCATCCAGGCGACCCAGTACCTCAAGAAAAAAGAGAAAGCGAAACAAAAGCGTACAACGATAGCCAAAGAGGCAATTCAGCTGTACGAAAATGGAACGGCTCCAAAGACGATCAAGGAAGAGTTCGATATCAACGACCGCTTCATCGAG
>JALIDO010000011.1 GCA_022865265.1 Candidatus Nanohalarchaeota archaeon QJJ-5 | reverse complement strand
GTATAACAGTGTTATATCTGGCTTTTTATCCACGGTTCTCGCATGATTCTCTATGCCTGATCGAGAACGGGGCCGGCCCAATGCAGTGTTGGATGCACACACGTGGGACGGGGCATTGTTCTGGATGGATCGCTGGATGCGGAATGCCGGATCCGGCTGGATCAACACGCGACAGCTCTATGATGATATTTTCGGATTCCATATCGACTGGATCCTCTATGGCGGCTGGTTGGCGATGCTCGGGATCGTGGTCATCCTGCCGCTTGTTGGTATCACACCGCCCACGTTCATGTCTCTGGGTGTGATACTCGGTGCAGTGGTTGCTTTTGTTCTCTGGCCGATCGTGCTCATGCTGAGTTATATCGTGGCGATCCGTCGGACACGATATGAACTGTACCGTGATGCGGTGGTACAAATCGAGCGGTTCCCGATTGATGATGAGACACGATACCCGCTCAAGGATGTTGATACAGTCAGGTCGGAACAACGGATGCTCCAACGATGGCTCTTCGATTCTGCTGATCTGGTGCTGGAACGCAAAGATGGTGAGACTATGCGGCTACGGTTTGTCCGTTCGCCTGATGCTGCTCAAAGGGATATCGAACAGCTGATTGATGAGCAGGTCTGATCCGGATATACTTTTATGTCTGTAGCGATGAATGAATCGGCATGACAGACTGTACATTTCTCCGTCATTTCGAGACCCGTGTCGAGCCGGATCGTCCGGTCAGTGAATGGGTGCTCAGTGATGCGGGGCATGCGGCCATGAAGGAGTATGTGGCTGATCGTTCCTTCGACCGGTTCGGCCATATCCTGACCAGTCCGGAACCGAAGGCAGAAGTTGCCGGGCGGAAGATCGCTGAAGAAAGCGGGCTCCCCTTGATGGTGGTCGATGATCTCGCTGAGGTCGATCGAAGCGGTGAGGGATTCATCGATTCTGAAACACAGTATGAAGAGATGGTCGAAGCGTATCTCACAGCGGACACGGTCCCGTTCGAATGGGAGAACAGAACAGCTGTCGAACAACGGTGGCGTTCATTCATCAAGTGGGCTGATGCGGTCGATGGTCCGATTCTCGCTGTCACCCATGGCATGTTCCTTTCCTCTGTGATCCCGCGGATGCGAGGGAACGACCCGGTACAATTCTGGCAGGAGCTCGGATTCGGTGAAGAGATAGCTGTGGATCTCAACGAGGTCATGATGTTTTTAGAGTGATCACTGGTCCAGGTACTCGGCGATGGTCAATGCTTCATCGTAGGCACCATCACGTGATGGATGTTCGATGTAGATGGCTGTTCCATCATCCAGTGCTGTCAGACCGATCTCGAAGTCTTCATCGATATCTGTGACGCGATAATGATGGTTCTCGGGGAGAGCATCTGTCTTTGCGGTGATGCTATATCGCTTTGATTCATACTGCTCTGTGATGAAGGTTGTGAGTGTGTCAAGTGGCTCTTCGGTCTGCATTTCGACTGTCGTGGTGTCTTCATCGTATGTGATGAAGATATCCTCCTCGAGCCCACGGTGTCTATCGGCAGCCCTCAGGTTGTCTTCGACAAGTTGGCCAGTATCCCGATGCTGTTCGAGCAGTTCGGTGTAGCTGTCTGCCATCGGTCTCGATCAGACGAACTCGATACCGAGTTCCTGTTCGATCTCCTTGGTGTACTCTTCCTTGTAGGTCTGGTCTGGTCCGAAGATCTGTGGGCTCTGTACGCCTGTGACGATGATCATCGAGCGTAGTGAATCGCCCAGTTCCTTGAGGACCTGTGCACCCCAGATGACCTTGGCAGAATCATCGAGTTTTTCAGAAACAGTGTTGACAACTTCCTGTGCCTCCTGGAGGCTGAGATCGCTGCCACCAGAGACATTGATCAAGGCACCATCCCCGCCTTCGATATCGACATCGAGTAGTGGGTTGGTCAGTGCCTTCTGGACGGCCTCGGAGGCGCGTGATTCGGTATCGGATTGTCCCATACCGATCATGGCTATTCCTCCTTCACCCATCACCGCACGTATGTCTGCAAAGTCAAGATTGACCAGTCCTGGCTTTGTAACCAGTTCTGTGACGCCTTTGACTGCATTGACGAGGATTTCATCGGCGATCTTGAATGCTGTATTGAGTGAAACGTCCGGTACGATTTCGAGAAGCTTGTCGTTCGGAATAACGATCAACGTATCGACGACGGACTCGAGTCGTTCTAGGCCGCTTCGTGCGTTCTCTTCACGCTGCTGGCCTTCCATCTTGAACGGTAGTGTGACGATACCGACGGTCAAAGCATCCATCTTCTTGGCGATCTCGCCAATGACGGGTGCTGATCCGGTGCCGGTTCCACCACCAAGTCCACATGTGATAAAGACCATGTCAGATCCGCCGAGTGCATCTTTCAGCTGGTCTTTGTTCTCCTTGGCGGATTCTGCTCCGACGGATGGGTCTGCACCTGCGCCCAGTCCGTTGGTCAGTTCCTTTCCGATCAGGACCTTGTGGTCTGCATCTGCATAGAGAAGATCTTGTGCATCTGTATTGACGGCGACAGTCTCCGCACCGGCGATCCCGACCTGCATGAGTCGGGAGATGGTATTGTTACCTGCTCCACCGGTTCCGATTACTTTGATATCGGCCTTCCTGTCTTCGATGATCTCACGAAGTTCTTCGTCTACTTCATGTTCCTGTGTTTTTTCAGAAGGAAGTGTCTCCTCGCCGTCGTCTGATTTCTTTGCCTCTTTGACCATATCTTCCATGATTATCTCCTTACGGGGTGATGGATGACTATATCTGTGCTAATCCTGTCTTCTATATAAAGATATTTAAAGGTAAGTTGGTTGTTACTCGTCCGCTTCGAATTCGATTGTGACGTTCTCAACGGCATTGAGCTTTGTGAGCTGGTCTTCGATCGCTTCTCCCATGTCCTCGGGGACATCGGCATCGAATGTGATCGTGATGTCCTGTTCGTCGACGCTGAGGTCGTACTGGTCTTCGAAATGCTTGTCCAGTACGGCCCGTGCCTGTCCTTCGGTGTCTTCGATGGTTTCAAGGACACTGATATCATATTCTAGATCTTTGCCTGCCATCGGGTGGTTGAAATCGACCTTGACACGGCCGTTCATCGCCATGATCACCCGACCACGCTGGCCATCGATCTCGACCGGCATACCGCGTCGCGGGGTGACATCGTGTTGTTCGAATTCTCGTTCCGAGATGGTCTTGATATTGTCGCTGTCTCTGGATCCGAATGCTTTCTCTGTCGGAACTTCGATGGTCTGTTCATCCCCTTCTTCCATGTCCATGACGGCTTGTTCGACGCCTTCGATCAGTTGATCGTCGCCAAGCAAGATCTTGACTGGTCCGAGTTCTTCCTGTGTCTCGACATCTTCTGCATCTGCTACATCAGGGTCTGTTAGATCGAATATTTCTCCTGTTTTCGCATCTCGTCCGACATAATGGAGCTTGACGACATCACCGGGTTCCACTGTAATCACTCAATGACTCCTTCTGTCAAAATCCTTTTATAAGTGAGGCTCGCAGTGGAGGAACGATGGGTATTATTGAGCGTGTGTTTTCGGATAAAGACTGGCGCCATAATCTGGATCCGGAGATTGCACGAAAGCTTGAGAAATTATTGAAGCGGATCAAACCGTTCGAGGACTCATACAAGCAGTCACGGCATGAATCGATTGCACAGTTATGGGTGGCGCTTGCAGAAGTGTATATCCAGGTTGACCGAATGAACCGTCGGTTGATCCGTGTTGAGAAGCTCCTGACAGAAGCACAGAAGCGTGATGGAGGCCTCTCGGATGAAGAGCTCTCACAGGCACTGAAGGACTACTGAGCTTGAAGTAATGAAAGGCCATTTATACCTCCAGTTCATGTTGTTCTAGTATGACTGACGAATCACAGAATGTCTGCGAGAACTGTGGCGCTGGTCTCGCGATCGATGATCCTGAAGATACTGATGAAGAAACAATGACAGAAGACTATGATCTTCTCGTGATCGGAGCCGGATCCGGCCTCGATGTCGCTTCGGCATATCACAGCCGGGGGAAGCGTGTAGCACTGGTCGAACCAGGGCCGCTTGGTGGAACATGTCTGAATCGTGGCTGTATTCCATCGAAGATGCTGATCCATCGAGCTGATATTGTCGAGACGATCAAAGATGCGGATAGATTCCATATCGATGCGTCGGTGGAGGATATTTCGTTCAAAGATATCATCGATGAGGTCAATGAGACCGTCGGTGAGGATGCAGCCTCGATCGAGCAGGCTGTCCGTGAATCAGATGACTATGATCTATACAAGGCCAAGGCAGAATTCGTAGATGAAAAGACGGTCGAGGTCGATGGTACGCGGATCACGGCCGATCAGGTCCTGATATCGGCCGGGACGCGTCCGCTGATTCCGCCGGTCGATGGATTAGAGGATGTCGAGTACATGACAAGCAAAGAGGCCCTCGAACGCGAACAAGCACCTGGGCATATGATCATCATCGGTGGTGGCTATATCGCGACTGAACTTGCCCATTTCTACAAGGCAATGGGCACGGATATCACGATCATCGAGATGAGTGATGTGCTGGTCGGTAATGAAGATCGTGAAATATCGGAGAAATTCACCGAGATAGCCAGAGAACAGTTCGATGTCCATACTGAGATGAAAGCGACCGCTGTCGATCAAGATGGAGACACATTCAGTGTTACGGCCCTAGATACAGAGGAAACAGAGCATACCTTTGACGGTGATGCCTTGCTGGTGGCTGCGGGCCGTGTTCCGAACACGGACTCCTTGAATGTTGAGGCTGCTGGGGTCGAGACAGATGATCGTGGATTCATCGAAACAGATGAAAAACTCCAGACGTCGGCTGATGGTGTATACGCACTCGGTGATATCGCGGGCAACTACATGTTCAAGCATTCTGCGAATCTTGAGGCCCAGTACGCGATGTGGAACATGTTGCTTGATCGTGGTGAGGCTGTAGACTACACAGCGATGCCACATGCTATATTCAGTCGGCCCGAGGTCGCTGGTGTCGGGATGACCGAACAGCAGCTTGAGGAGAACGGTCGTGATTATCGTGTGGCCCGCTATGACTACAGCGATACGGGTAAAGGAATGGCCTTGAAGGAAGAAGATGGGTTCGTCAAGGTGTTAGCCGATCCTGAGACCGATGAGATCCTTGGTTGCCACATCATGGGGCCACATGCGGCCAAGCTAATCCATGAAGTGCTTGTCGCGATGCGCCATGGAGATGGGACGGTCGAAGAGATCGCTGATACGATCCACATCCATCCAGCGCTGAACGAGGTCGTACAGCGAGCATTCAACCAGCTCTAATCGAGGATAATGGCTGGCTTCCCTGGTTTCGCCCGGTCTGCTTTACTGTGATCGGCCGCATCTTCCCGTGTGATCGAGACATCTGCATCGAACTCGTCTTCGATGAAGCTGGTAGCCTCCTGGAGGACAGTATGCTCGTCCTGGAGCGATAACATGCGCTCGGGCAGGGAGCCAGGATCGTGGGTGTAGTGTTGTGCCATATCGGACAGCTGTGAGCCATAGCTGCTGAGGTCCTGATGATCGGTCAGTCGATCCATTACAGTACCCATGGCAAGGCTTTCTGCTGATTCGAACTCGTCTTTGATGATGGAAACTGCCTCGCGTTTCCATGGTGCTGCCAGTACGATCTGGATCGCATCAAAGGAATCGACCATGCTACTGATCTCTCTGATATCATCGATAGTATCCTGGACAAGTGTTTCGCCGTATTCGACTGCAGGATCGATCGCATTGTCATCGATATCTGGCCAGTCCTGATCGACCAGCAGCCCATCACCGATCTCGTCCCAGAGTTGTTCACACACGTGTGGGATAAACGGCGCCATCATCTTGACCTGTGTCTCCAGGAAGGTATTGATGACATCCTGATTCATCGTCTCACAGCGTCGTCTATACCATCTCAAGGCATTGTTCAGTTCGTGGAAGATCTGTATCGATGCTTTTCGTGTCTGGAATCCCTCCATCGCCTGTTCGGCATCTTCGATGGCTGTGTTGAGTTGAGAGAGAAGGTACCGGTCGATGTTGTTCGGTTCCCGCTGTTTTCCTGCATCATACAGATCCAGGGTACGGTTGTAGAATTGTTCGATCTTGTTCTTGGCTTCTTCGACCTCCTCCTGGCGCCAGTCGAAGTCCTGCCATGGTTCACAGCTCGAGAACATGAAAAATCGGACTGTATCCGCACCATACTTCTCGATCGCCTTGTTCGCCAGGACAACGTGGCCTTTCGAGGAGCTCATCTTCTGTCCTTCGAGCAGCCCCATACCCCAGGCTGCGACACCGTTGGGCCAGTGCTGTTCATCGAACAGTGCTGCATGGTGGAACATGAAGAAGGTGAGATGGTTCTGGATCAGTTCATTCGCTGATGTCCGCCAGTCAAGCGGATACCAGTACTCGAAGCTTTCTCGTACGTCTTTGAGTTTCTCCTCGCTTACACCTGTGTCCTCGGCGACGTCTTCAAGGGGGCCTTCACCGCGGAAGACATAATCGAAGAACGGCTTGGTCAGGCGCTCGGCCGGAATATCGTCTATCTTGTGTTTGATCGTGTAGTATGCCATATAGATGGTCGAGTCACTGAGTGGTTCGACAACGAACTCGTCATCATAGGGCATTTTGGTTCCCAGTCCATAGTTCCGGATACATGGCCAGCTTTCTAACCAGTTAATCGTGTGCTGGTAGTCTTCACGTGTTCCTGCCGGAATTGTCTCGAGCTGGGACAGAACACTGTCGGCTTTGTCCTTCCATGCCTTGCTTCCATACTCGAGGAACCAGGTATCGCTCTCTGCCACGACTACATCGCCGCCACAACGGCAGACGACTGGTTCTGAGAACTCCCACATGGTGCCAAATTTGTTCTGGTTCTCATAGAGTTCGATCAATCGTTCTTTTGCACCACTGATTGTATCACCGGCGAACTCTTGACAGTTCGGTTTCAGCCGACCGGTGTGATGTTCTTTCTTGTATATCTCTTCGGTTGCTTCTTCGAGTTTTGCTTCTTCTTCCTGTGAGGTGATATTGTGCTGTTCACATGCTTCCTTGGCTGGATACTCGCCATATCCTTCGACATCGATGATCGAAACTGGTTCGATCGATCTGACTGTATCTGGGTCGATACCATACTTTTGCAGGGAATCGGCACGTGCTTTGATGTCCTGGAGTGAGATCCAGTCGTATGGTGCGTGTGCTGGCACGGACATGACAATACCGGTTGCTGAATCGGTATCGACGAATGTCGCAGGCAACAGCATGATCGAATCTCCTGTGACCGGGTTCATGACCTCTCGTCCGACCAGTTCTTCACCCTGGACTGCTTCTTCGATCTCGATCTCGTGTTCCTGGTGTTCGAGTTTATGTACGGCATCTCGTGCTATGATCCATTGTTCGTCATCGACATCGGCCTTCACATAGTCGCCATCAGGATCGACAAGAGCATGTGTCACGCCGTAGACGGTCTCTGGTCGGAGTGTCGCCATCGGTAGGATGGTCTGACCGTCCTGGAACCGGACCAGGGTGTATTCCTGTTTCTCTGCATCTTCGCCTTCGAGCAGATCATGGGTTGTAACAGGGTTTTGTTCCTCGATACAGTATTTGGTCGGGTGCTTGCCCTTTTTCACGAGTCCTTTCTCGCGGAGGGTCTTGTACTGCCATTCGATGAACTTGTTGTATCGTGTATCGTTGGTGGTGAATTCACGACGCCAATCGACACCGTAGCCGAGGCGTTGCATATTGCTCCGGTAGTCATCGATGAAGTATTCCGCATAGCCGAGAGGGTCCTCGAGCTTTTCGAAATCTTGTTCAGGCACGTTGTACGTATTTTTCAGCGTGTCGACCTGGGCTGGTTCGCGGTTCTGTAGTCTGTTGGCAGCACCGATGATCGGCGTCCCTGTGACATGCCATGCCATGGGGAACAATACATTCTTGCCCTGCATCCGTTTGTATCGTGCGAAGACATCTGGTAGCGTGTATGTACGAACATGTCCGATATGCATACCGCCGCTCGGGTATGGATATGCTACGGTGATAAAGAAGCTTTCCTTATCTGGGTCAGGATCGACCGCGAAGACGTCCTGTTCGTCCCAGGTCTGTTGCCATCGTTGTTCCATCTCATGCATCTTGTCTTCGAATCCCATCGGTGCTCTAGACGGAGTAGGTACAGCGGAGCTACTTAAGGTTAATCCGGAGCCATCGACGGTATAACACCGTTATATCCAGTTACTCTGTATCGTCTACCTCAGTTGTATTCATCGTCGAGAAGATGTTGTACAGGATCACGGTGGCGCCTAACATGGCCAGCATCGACAAGACATGGAGGCCTTCCTGGATGAGTCGTGGTGCGCCGATGTTGAACACGGCCACGATGTGGCTGATGAACATGAGGATAGTGTAGGCGATAAATGTCTGGGTGAAATGTTTCATCGCTGTTTGTGTCTGTTCGTTGTTGAGAAAGATCCGGCTGGTCAGTACGTCCCAGTTGCTGCCGATGACCTGTCTGAACAGGAGGATGGCAACGGTCAATGTCAGGACCGACAGGCCCATGTCGATGTACTCGATCATCATCACGGGGTCGGTTGTTCCATACATCATATGATAATTGATAGTGTCTCCTTAAAAAAGAGATCATAGCAGCATCAGGGTCATGATGAATGCCAGTATGATGACAAGATTACCCATTACCAACAGCAGGATGAGTTCCTTTGGGAGTCGATCCCACCACTCGCGGAGTGACATATGGTGACTAACTCGCATTGACTATATATTCCTTATCACGGAGTCACAAATCACGTCAGGTTCTTAAAGATTAAGCGTTCATTATTATATGAGGATAATGACTCGTCTCATCTGTGTATCCGGTGGCAAAGGAGGGGTTGGCAAGACAACGGTCACGACGAATGTTGGTTCTGCGCTTTCTGAGTTTGGTATCGATACTGTCGTTGTCGATGCGAACCTGACAAATCCAAACCTAGGATTTCACCTCGGTATCCCCCTGTACCCCACGACGTTCCATGATGTGCTCCGTGGTGAGGCACATATCACCGAGGCGACCTATATCCATAACTCTGGTCTGCGTGTGATCCCGGCGGGCTTATCTGTCGATGATCTCCGCAACACGTCACCGGATCGTATCGGTGAGGTCCTTTCAGAGACGGTCGGTGAACCAGATGTGGTGTTGATCGATTCTGCAGCCGGACTCGGGAATGAGTCGGTGAACACGATCGAAGCGGCTGATGAATTACTTCTCGTGACGAACCCGAATCTGCCGGCTGTGACTGATGCGTTGAAGACGGCGAATATCGCTGAGGAAGCTGGCACACATGTCCTGGGAACGGTCGTGAACAGGAAAGAATTTTCTGATGATGAGCTCACGAATGATGAGGTCGAGGATATGGTCGGACACCCTGTTGTTGCCGAAATGCCTGAGCATGGTAAGATGAAAGAGGCTGTGGCACGCAAGACACCGATCATCCATCATGAGCCTGATCATCATCTCTCTGAGAAGTTCCGTGGATTAGCTGCGGATATCGCCGGGCTTGACTATGAGCCATCACCGCCTGGGTTCGTCGAACGGATGCGGCAACTGTTCCGTTGATCACTGTCGGTGTTCGCGGATTGTATCCAGGTTGAGTTCGAATGCGGTCACTGGCATCTCGATGGCATGATTGTTCAAGACGCCAGGATGCACTTCGCCGATTGTACCGATCCTGTCCTCGCCCAACATGATTGCTGCACAGCGTCCTTCGATGAATGAGGAGTGATATGTCTTCTCGAATCGTGGTTCTACATCCAGTGATGCAAGCAGACCCTGGATGGTCGATCGCATGTCGGTATATCCGGTGTCACGGTCTGCCTCGATTCCGGCAAGATGTTTATCTGTCCGGACTTTCACATTTCGGTCTTCATCAGGCACCAAGACATCGGCGGCTTCGAAGATCTGTTGTGGATAGCTGTTGTGCGTGTTTTCTGCCAAGGTATCCAACAGCTGTGGGAGAAGTGTATCACGCGCGACGGTGTAGTTGTCCGAGACCGGGTTCGCGATCTCGATTACATCGGCCTCTTCTCTGTTCGCATCATGGACAAGTGTTGTCGTATCGGTAACAGTGGGGTTCATGATCTCCTGGTAGCCATACCCGGTCATCAGGTCACGGACACTATGCATGAATTTCTCAAGTGGGTCTTCGTCCCCGATCGTCGATATGTCCGGGAGTGTTGGTTCCAGTTCGTTGTAGCCATAGCCGATGGCCACGTCTTCGGCAATATCGATATCATGGAGGATATCAGCACGATACGGCGGGATCACGACATCGAAGGTGTCGCCGATCTCGATGACACCGTATCCGACTTTCTCAAGGTATTCTTTCGCTTCATCATGGTCGAGATCGATGCCGATCACTGTGCTGATATACTCGAGGTCGACGGAGCGTTCACGGGTGCTGAAATCAGGTGTCCGTTCGGTCTTTCCGCTTTCCCGTAGTTCGACTTCATAGATATCGCCGCCTCGTTCGGCAAGTGCTGTACAGATAACATTCAATGCGTATTCGAGTGATTCACGGTCTGTCCCGGTCACATCGATGAACAGGTCTGTCGAAGCGGTTGTGACTTCTGTCCGTGTGCTGTTGATGATCGGTGGAAAGCTCAAGACATTGTCGTCATCATCGACGATGATAGGGTATCGGTCATACTGGTCGATGATATCACGGTATGTCTTACCTTTCTCATGTTCATCGAGGATGGTTGCCAGGTCCATCGGGTCCTCGTGTTCCAGGGGGATGAACCTGTACTCGTCTGGTGTGGCGTCTTTGTATGTCAGTGGGAATCGTATATCGGAGATATCATGGATCCCGATCGATACACGTTCTCTGTGCCGTCCGAAGGTGCCATGGAGTTTTTCCTGTAGCTGGATGAGGGATTTCATCGCGGGTGTGTTGAGTTCGACGTCTTTGACAACGGCTGCGACAACATCCGGCCGTGCGGGGACGTCTTTTACGAACATGGTGTGTTCGCTCGCGTGGGTCTCGTACTGTGTCAGACCTGTGTCTTTGCCCAGTGAGGCACGGAGGCTCCGTGCGATGCCTTCGACGCTCAGTAGATCGATCCTATCGGAGGTTATCTCGACCTCGACACGGTCATCGATGATTTCTTCGACTTCGACCTTGGCTCGTGTCAGCTGGTCTTCGAGTTCGGTATCACTGAGGTCTTCTCCGATAAGGTCGAGGAGATCGTCTTTGTTGAATTCGATTGTCGGCATTGCAATCACTCCATGATGACGGCTGGTGTGTTCTTCAGGCGTTCGATGTCCTGTGGGAACACGAGTTCGCGTAGGTCGTCTTCGTCGAGTTTGAACATGGCTAGGCGATCGATCCCCATGCCCCAAGCGATCACTGGGTCATCGACGTCCAGTGGTGCCCGAACTTCTGGTCGGAACAGTCCAGCTCCGCCGAGTTCGACCCAGCCAAGTTCAGGATGGTATGCATCGAGTTCGACCGATGGTTCGGTGAATGGGAAGTATCCTGGTCGGAACCGTATCTTTTTCGCATCGGCAATCTCTTCTCCGAACAGTTTCAGGTATCCGAACAGATCACGAAGGCTCAGATCCGGCGCTTTCACGATGCCTTCGGCCTGGTAGAATTCGATGAAATGTGTCTTATCGATCTCATCGTAGCGGAAGTTCCGATCGATCGCGAAGACTTTCGCTGGGGATTCGAGTCCTTCTGCCAGGTATCGTATCGTTGTTGCGGTCGTCTGGCTCCGTAGCATCAGTTGAGATGCTTTCTGTCTGTTCCACTGATAGTCCCAACCGGTGGATTCGATATCCCATCCGCCTTCATGCATCTTTTTCACGCGTTCGACGATCTCATCATGCATCAGATCGCCGTGGCTCGGATTCTCGAGTTCGAATTTATCATGTATCTCTCGTGCAGGATGGTCCTGTGCCTGGAACAGTACATCGAAGTTCCAGAACTCCATCTCGACCAGATCGGTCTTTGCTTCCTGGAAACCCATCGAGAGGAAGCGTTTCCGTACTTCATCGAGGTACTGTCGGTATGGATGACGTTTACCTGGCATCGTGGTCTCGACATCGGCCTCGACATCGTATTTCCTGAAACCGCGGCTCTTCCATTCCCCGCTCCTGATCGTCTCAGCATCGAGATCACCGATCTGTGTCTCGAGTCGTTCGGCTTCTTGTTCGCGTTGTTCTGCCAGTCGTTCCAGTCGTTTTTCTCCTTTCTCTGTCAGGTGTAAGACACTCCATGTGTCTTGCTCTTCTGTAACGAGTCCTCGTTCGATCAATGTATCGACATTGTCCTGGCTAGTCTCGTTCGTGTCGGCGATCTCTTCAAGGGTGTCTTCGATGGCAAAACCATCAGCGAGTTTACTGCGGCCGTCTTCGGTTATATAGAGATAGTTCTTGTCTTCGTCTTTCCCGATTTCGATCCATCCATTCTTCTTGCACTGGCCCATGGCGATGTCGAACGGGCCGATCTGGTCTCTGGCCTCGTCCATCGTCATGTCGCTGTCTTCCAGGAGGTCGAGGAGTCGTTTCTCTGGGAGGCCATTGATATAGGCATGTTCGCCGTCGGCTGTCAGTTCATAGGTTATCGTACTGCCATCTTTGATCTCGATCATCTGAGCATCGACGAGCCACTGTGCCGGTCGCATGACGGCGCTGTGATCCATATCTTCTTCGTCTTCGATGACATCGACACGGACTGCATCGCCATGCTTGTCGATGAGATGCAAGAGGTGTTCTGCTTTTGGATGGAGTTCCATCGCTACCGCTTGATTAGGGTTACTATGTTTTTAAGGTTTCCAGCGGCTGTCCGGTCACAGGTCACGATACGCATCCAGTCGGTCTCTGGCCTGTTCGCGTTTCTCCTGGTGGGTCTGCAAGAAGGTTTCAAGTTCGTCTTTGGCGATCTGTTTGAGTTCGCCTGACAGCATCTCGCCGCTGTCGTATTCCCGATAGATACGGTTGAGTCGGTCATCGTCCTCGATCAGGTGGAAGGCCAGAAGTTCATAGACCATGTCTTCATCGACATCAGCTCCTTGTTTCCGGTGCTTTTCGAGGCTCTGTTTCCCGCCGGTCTTTGCCTGATCGATCTTCTGTTTTGCCTCATCGATCGGATCGGAGAGGGCGATATAGCTTTTCTCCTTGCTCGAGGACATCTTCCCGCCCTGGAGGCCTCGCATGAATTTGTGGTATGTCGACGATGGTTTGATGAAGTCCTGCACATCGGTCCGTGCAGCGATATCACGTGTGAACCGCATATGTGGGTCTTGATCGGTGCCGATCGGCACGACGGTCGGTTTCGGTCCACCGTTTTCCTCGAACTGGGGCTGGAGGATGTCTGCAACCTGTGTCAGTGCCGCTGTGACTTTGCCAGGAGTGATATCGCCATAGATGGCCTCGATCTCGTTCTGGGTGGTGTTTTTCGAGAAGAACTTGCTTTTCGTGTGGTAGCTGGTGCTTCCATCGCTCTGGAAGTAAAAGGTGAGGTTCTCTGGATCGATGCCGAGGGCTATATAGTTCAACAGATACTGGTCGATCGCTATCTCGCGTGCTTTCTCGTGTGGGATGTTGCGTGTCGTGTATGATTCGATATCGGCGACAGCAACATACACATCAGCACCGAGTTCCTGGTAGTATTTGATCTGGTCGGCGACCATCTTGTGGCCGAAGTGGAACTTTCCCGAGGGCATCAGTCCGGTCATCATGGCAAAATCATCACCGTTTGCGATCGCATCTGCGACTCGTCCGAAGTCTCGATGTCCATAGATGATATCGCGGCGCATGTAACGGTTTTTCGTTGGTAGTTTGTCCAACTGGTCATCGAAGGCATCGATGCCGAATCGCTCCATCTTTTCCTTGTAGGCGCCGACCTGGATGTCGCCCCACGGGTCGATATCAGGCATGGTCTTCACCTTCGTCCTGTAGAGTTTTATATGCTGAGAGCCTGCCGCGATGTTGTGCCCGGTAGCCCAGGCGTTGCTCATAGCCATCCGTCGCGGTCAGTACTGGATAGAAGGATGTGTTCGCGTTCAGGGAGACGGTTTCGTTCGATGCAATGGTCTCACCGGGTTCGACCTGTGTGAAATCCGTGACATGGACATCTGGGTCCTCGATCCTGTCGATCTCTCCGGTTATCTGGAAACAGGCAGGATCCGTGTGTTCTGCCGGACCATCAAGGTATCCTTCTGCCCTGAGAAGGTTTCTGACGGTCTTGGTTCCCTGTTCGATGGCTTTTTTGGTTCCCCGTCGGCCACACTCGATCGAAATACCTGTGACATGTTGGATCAGGCCACCGCTTTCATACCCGATATCGATGACATGTTCGAGGCCGCTACCGTGACACAGCCGTTCTGTAGTGGGGTCGGTGCCAGCGATGACACAGCATGCTGTCCCGGTCGAGGGGGTCGTATGGAGATCGATGACCGTGGTGCCGGCAACGGTATCGAGGATCGAAGCTGCGAGCTGGTCTTCGTGTGTATCTGCGTCCGGATCGCCAGGAAATGCCCGGTTCAGATCGGTATCGATGTATCGCTGGTCCTGTTCCATGGCTCGCTGGTTCGCGATCACGAACTGTACTGGTTTGGAAAAGCTGTGGTCGTCGAGTTGGGTGATGATTGCCCTGCCTGCTTTCTCATCGCCATGGAGACATGCAACGATGCTGAGTGCTGGGTCACCGTCACCGTGTTGTATTGTCTCCATCTTCAGCACCGTCTGAGGGTCTGTTTGAGTGTCTGTTCGCATGGTTTGGTATCGATCCGGGTCACGATATCGGTGTTGTGCTCCGGATCAACGTATGGTCGTTGTTCTGGTACGAGCATACCGCGTGTATAGGTTCCCTCGGTCTCGACAACGATATCGTGGGGTTCTTTCTCGATATGGTCGTCGCCAACCAGTGTGAACATGGCTGCAGCATCATAGAGCAATGCACCATCGACATCGAGGAACCTGTTGATGTTTGCATGATATGCTTCAAGCATCGATCGGAGGTCTCTGCCGATTGTTGCATCCTCCAGGTCCTCGATATCAGCTGGCCTGAACATGATATCGTTGCACGGGTCCAGTGGGACCAGTGTTGTCTTGATCTCTGATTCGATCACGGTCGCGGCTGCATCAGGGTCCACATAGAGATTGTACTCTGCCACACGGTTCTGATTCCCGGGGCTGGTGAGTGCTCCACCCATACTGATGATCTCCTGTGCCTGTTGCATCTGTGCAGGATATTGATCGATCGCTGTGGCGATGTTGGTCAGCGGACCAAGGGTGATGATCGTTGCTCCAGTGGCTGCTGTCGATGCCAATGCCTCGATGCCGTTTTTCTCTGCTGGTACTGGGTCTATCTCACGATCAAGTCCATCGAGACCGTCATCACCATGGACCTGTGCGGTCTCAAGTGCTCGATCCAGTGGTCTGTCACAGCCGGCTGCAAGCGGTATATCGCTCCGTTCTGCCAGTGCGAGGATTGTTCCGGCGTTTTTTGTCGTGTTTTCAAGTGTTGCATTGCCGGCCACGGTCGTGATCTGTTCGACCGTGATGTCATCGTGAGCAAGTGCAAACAAGATAGCCAGAGCGTCATCATGGCCTGGATCGGTGTCGATGGCGATGTTCATCGTTCCACCTCGATCCGTGCTGGGTCCTGTACCGTGAAGCCGTATTTCTTGGCCGTTCTACGGTTCGCTTTCGTGTCATCGATGAAGACGGTCTCTGTTGCTGGACAGGGGACGGCTTCTGTACAGGTCTGGAAGGCTTCCTCGGACGGTTTGAGTTCTTCGAGTGTCTCTGCCCCGATGATCTTATCAACATGTCGATCGTGTTCTCTGAGGAACAGATCGACGAGGTGTTCGCTGTTGTTGGTGAAGATCAGCGAGTATGTTCCATCATACTGGTCGATGAGCTGTTCCCGACTGGTGGCACTGATAGTCTCGAGGGTCTGTTCGTGGACTGTCTCTTTGATCGGTTCGATCGGCATCTCGAGTGTTTCCGTGAGGAAGGCACATGTTGATGTGTGGGTCCCGGTCTCGATCGCTTTCTGTGCGTTTGCAAGGATCTTTTTCGGTTGCTGGATGCCATTTCGTGCAAGTTCATCGTTCAGCGTGTCCATGAACTGGTCGTGGGCTGTCTCCTCGTCCTGGTACAAGGTGCCGTCGAAATCGAACACGACCGCATCGGTCATCGGGTCTCACCTCGTGATGCGGCTGCTGCCTTTTTCGCGTTCTCGTACGCGTCTCCGCTCTCGAGGATCTCACGTGCACGCCGGGCACCGTCCTCGAGTGGCATATCGTGTTCGAGTTTGTACAGCAATGCTGCATTGGCTGCGATCAGATCACGGGCTCCGTTGGTGATCTCGCCTTGCAGGATGGCTTCGCCCATGGCTGCCTTGCTCATGTCGTAGTTCGTGGGGTCGATATCGCTGTACTCTGCTTCGGGGAGGCCGAAATCGTCCGCATCCAGTTCATAGGTCTGGATCTTTCCGTCTTGGAGTTCGGCAACGATGGTGCCACCGCTCATGATGGATGCTTCATCGATACCGCTTGCCTCATCTGGTTCGACGAATCCACGGACAGCGATCATGTGGTCTGTATCCGTGACGCCCTGTTCGTTGAGTTCCCTGTAGGTCTTGGCGACTGTTTCAGGGTCCATCAGATGGTTGACCCCTATCACCCGTTGTGAGTGTGTCTTGGCTCGAAGTGGATTGGTGATCGGGCCGATGATATCGTTCATGTGTGGGAGCTCGGCTTGTTCGTGTGTCTGTCTGTGGATGTCCTTGTAGATGGTGTTCAGGGCTTCGGTGTATCCGAATCCGTGCTCTTCGACGGCCTTTTCGGTCTTGTCTGTCTCGGCCATCAGATCGAAGCCTAGATGCTCGAGGAAATCACTGCTACCGGTCGAGTCTGTGTTCCCGGGTGAGCCGTGTTTGCACATGTTGATATCATCGGCAGCGACGGTCAGGGCGGCTAGGGTGGAGACATTCGGTGTACGGTACATATCCCCGCCCATGCCGCAGTTGTCCATCGCTGTCGCGACATCAGGGTCGACGATCGCATCCGGTCCGATATCGTAGTCGAAGATAGCGGCATTGATACCGGCTATCTGTTCGTGAGCGTCCTCTTTGCTGTACAGTTCCTGGTCGTGGAGGACGGACAGGGCCGTGATGCTCTGGTACATGGCTGTCTCGCGATCGGTCTCGAAGACGTGATCGAGATCCTCATTGCCCAGTGCATAGCTGGTGAATGCCCCGAGACAGTATGCATCGTCGAAAGAAAGTGGCTCATCCTGGTAGCCATGTTCTTTGAGTGTGGTTTTGATCGAGAAATCGTCGGACTTGTCTGTCAGTTCATCGATTGTGTAGACTGGCGGTTCGCCAAAAACGACCACCATCGGTTGGTGTGGTGTGTTCCATTGTATTCACCGTTCTTTACCATAGATGGGAGTATTTTTATAGGTTATGGGGGCTAAGACTGTTTCTTAGAATATAATTGAGTCTAAAAGAATCGAAAATATGTTTTTAATGAGTTCAAGAAAGTATTAGGATCGTCTCTGAGGTGCCAGGCAGTTCTGAGGATCGATGCGATAGGGAGAACGATACTGGTGGTGGTATGACGGCTCGGCAGATCATGCATCAGGGTGCCGGTGCCAAACATGACCACCAATCATTGGTAATGTGAGATCCAGCAGGGAGGTTTTTATTCCTGTCGGCACTGGCCATGTATTTTTAATGTTCGCATCCGTATCGTCGGCTACAATGTCTGATTATACTGACGAACTGATCGGTCACATCACCCAAAACGGTTTCATCTGGGGGCCTGAACCAGAGATCTATGATGGTCTTTCCGGGTTCTATACCTATGGCCCGATGGGCAAGTTGTTGAAGAACAAGTTAGAAGATGTGATGCGTGATGTATTCAAGGAGAATAAATACTATGAAGTTGAAGCACCGCTGATCATGCCTGAGCAGGTCTGGGAGGCATCAGGCCATCTCGAGACGTTTGTCGATCCGATGGTGCTTTGTTCACAGTGTGAGGGGAGTTTCCGTGCAGACAAGCTTATCGAAGAGAAGACCGATATCGAGACTGCCGATGGCTTTTCGGATGCAGAGCTACTCGAGACACTCGATGAACACGATATCAATTGTCCGTCCTGTGGTGGTAGGTTCGAAGACGAGATCAATGATTACAATCTCATGATGGGAACCGAGGTCGCTGGTCAGCAGGCATATAACCGACCTGAGACCGCGACCACGACATATCTTCCGTTCAAACGATACTGGCGGTTCTTCAGGAAACAGTTCCCGATCAAGGTCTTCCAGATCGGGAAGGCGTTCAGGAACGAGATCTCACCGCGTCAGCATGTTCTGCGGCTCCGTGAGTTCACACAGGCCGAAGGGCAGATCTTTGTCCCGCCTTCGATGAAAAATGACTGGGATGAATATGACTTCATCAAGGATGAGCAAGTCCCACTGTGGACGGCAGCACAGCAGAACGATGATAAAGAGTATGCCTGGATGACGATCGAGGAAGCACGTAGTGACAATATCCTGACATCGGATGCGTTTGCCTGGTGTCTGAATGTTGCGTTTGATCTTTTCACATCGATAGGTATCCCTGAAGACCGGATCAGGCTCCGTGAGCATACTGACGATGAGAAAGCTCACTATGCAAGGGATGCGTGGGATGTAGAGATCAAGCTGGATAGTTTCGGCTGGACGGAGGTCTGTGGTGTCCACGATCGAACTGATTATGATCTCAAGAAGCATGAAGAACACTCGAACGAGGATATGGAAGTTACCACACATGATGGGGAGTCCGTCATGCCACATATCCTCGAGATAGCATTCGGAACAGATCGTCCGGTCTTTGCTGTCCTTGATATCTTCTTTGATGAGGATGATGGTGAACTGCATATCCCGAAGCATATCGCACCAGTGGATGCAGCTGTGTTCCCGCTTGTCTCGAAGGAGGGTCTGCCCGAGATCGCCGAAGAGATCTATCGGCAGCTGCATGAGCAGCGGTTCGATGTCGAGTACGATGATTCCGGGAGTATCGGGAAGCGGTATGCACGCAATGATGCGAAAGGAACAGCGATCTGTGTCACGGTCGATTTCGATACGAAAGATGAGGATACTGTCACCATGCGTGACCGGGTGACCGAAGAACAGGTCCGGGTTGAGATCGAGGAGCTGGGCGACCGGCTAGAAGAGTGGCTCTACACGGATATTCCGTTTGAAGAGCTTGGTGAGCCGGTCTGACTGGAGAGGTGTAGATGAGAGAATGGGCGAATGCGAAGAATGTGGCGAATCGGTATCGATGCCGTTCACCTGTAAGTTCTGTGGAAAGCGGTTCTGCTCAGATCATCGTCTCCCTGAGAATCATGACTGTGGCGGGCTGGAGAGTTACAAGGCCGACAAGCAGCGTGAAGACAATATCATCACCTATGATGCCGAACGGGAGCAAGAGACGTTTTCGCCCCGGCAACGACAATCGTTGACTGATCGCCTGAAGCAGAAGATCTCTGGACCGCAACGTGTGCGACGTCCACAGCGATCACCGCTGCGTGAATCGGTCCAGCAGTCGTTCCCTGAGATAGCGACATTTGGTATTTTGACACTCATTGTCATTGTATTTCTGCTTGAATATTCGGTGCCGCGGTTCATGGATATGTTTGCCTTGGTGCCGAATGCGATGTTTACAGAGCCTTGGCGCATCATCACATCCATGTTCATGCACGCGAATGAGTTCCATCTGTTGGTGAATGCGATGGTCTTGTTCTTCTTCGGAGCGGAACTGGAGCGTCGCCTGGGCTCGAAGAAATTCATAGAGATATACTTTGTCTCGGGGGTGGTTGCTGCTCTTGGATTCGGGCTCCATGGTCTGACGATCGGTGATCCGGCCCAGATGGCGGTCGGTGCATCTGGTGCTCTCTTTGGTGTCTTTGCCACACTTGCAGTGATCGCTCCACAGATCCGTGTGCTTGCCTTTTTCGTCATCCCATTGAAGATACGGCAGGCACTGGTCCTGTTTGCACTCTTTGATATCTTCATGCTCACCCAGGGCAGTATCCCGATCGCATCATCGGCGCATCTCTCCGGGCTGGCGACTGGACTGGTGTATGGATATCTCCTGAAGAAACAGGGCTATGGCGAGGGCCGCTATGATCTGTTGAGTATCTGATCAGTTGTTGATCTGTGTATTGCGCCAGACAGCATCTTGTGTTTCTGTGTAACTGTGGATCAGCGAGAATGTGTTGCCATCGCTCCTGAAGGTATGGTTCTGTTCTGCTTCAAGTGTCACGGTGACACTGTTCGTTGTCGGGGTGACGGAGAACTGATAGAAGCTGTTGGGCTCGAGAGTCGGGACTTGCTGTGTTTCTTCCCCGATCTCGACAGTGATGTCCTCCAATGAGCTGTCATAGAAGTTTCCGACCGATATCGCATAGCCATCATCGGTCTTGAGCCCGACCATCGTGTAATGGTCTGATCGGAGGCCGCGTTGTCGTTCTGCAAAGGTCGTGTACCGCATGAAGATCTGTGTTTCTCGTTCGATGGTATCGAGGTCATATGATCGGTCGATCGCATTCGTGACGATACGCGGGTATTCTGTCTGGATATTCTCCAGGAACCGCTGTGGCGATGTGTCGATCGATGTATCGGTATTGGTACTGGCGATCGAGACCACGCCGAAGATCATCCCGGCAAGCAACACGGCACCGAGCATGATGAACTGTCCTTGTCTCATCGCCATAGATACACCTGCAGTTCGCGTGGTTCATTGTCTGTGCTGTTTGTTCCAAAGACATAACTCGTACCATAGATCGCATCGACACTTGGAAGGTCCTGGTTCTGTGTATAGTAGTATTGCTCGATGGTGAACCGGCCATCAGTTCCTGAACCATCGAGGGTGATGTTGTTGTCGCCCTGTTCGGTGTAGTCACTGATCTCGATCTCGTGAAAGCCTGTGTCAGAGAGTGAGGCAGCTTCTTGGCTGTTGATCGAGACCGTGAGACTGTTCACTGAATCGAGCCAGACCAGGAGCCGTTCACGTTCGATAGCGCTCTGGTTCAGGGTAAAGTTCTGGCTCATAACGCCATCGATCACCTCGCCATCGGTCCTGTTCGTCCAAGAGAGACCGACTGCCAGATTGATGCCGTTGATGTATTCCTCGAGTCCGGTCTGGATGGCCGAGAGGTTCCGGGCTTTGGCATCATCACGGAGCCCACCAGCACGATCGAGGGCATCGATGACTGTATCGGCCTGTTCTTCGAGGATATCGCCTTCAGGATTCGAGCTCACGAAATCTGGCAACACATTCACGAGGAAGATAAGAAAGACAGTTGCAGCTAGGATCGATTCCAGTGTGGTGACAAAACCATGTCGTGAGGTCATAGCCATACTGCCAGATTGAAGGTGACGCGGGTACTGTTCCCCCATCGTTGTAGGTTTGGAAGTGGGTATTCGAGAGCGGCGACATCTTGTCCGCTCGGAATCGGATCACCGAAACCATATCCATCAACAGTGATGTTGAACCCCATCTCGGTGAGACCAAGTTCGGTGGCAAGTGTATCGGTCCCCATATCATCCAGGGTCTCGAGCTCGTGTTCGGCGATCCCCCTCCGATGCTGGACGAGGCCGATAGTCTGGCTGCCGTCCAGGAAGATATCGCGCTGTGCACTGGTAGCACTGCTGTCTCCTGTATGGGCGAGAAGCATCAGGGACCGTTGTTGTCCGGGTGTTGTCAGGTTGGTCTCGAGATCGCTGCCTGCTGACTGACGACCCACGGTCAGGTCCATCTCTGTGCCGACCAGTGTGAGGCCATAGGTCGTCCCCCCGCTATCGTATGTGAATGTTGCATAGTCGGTTGTTCCGCTGTAGTGGGTTCCAGGCCCTGTGACATCTGTCGTGCTATCCTCGGTCTCGAGACTGCTGAATGCTGCATCGAGATCGAAGTATGATACGGTACTGTCATCGGCATTATCCTGTGTGATCCGTATCTGTCCTGTACCTCCGAAGCCACGGACCGTGGCGTTTTCATAGTGTCGTGTGTATCGTATCGTTCCATTGGTCCAGTCCTGGCCGGTACCGATGCCGGTCAGGGTGCTGTCGGTGAGATATGTTTCTCCATCATATGTCAGGTCATCGATCCCATCGGTGTCCAGATCCGCTGTCCAGTCTGTCGTTTCCAGCGTTGAGCCACTGCGATTGATCCGGTCTGGTTCTGGTAGTGGATCAAGGTCTGATGATGTAGCATAGCTTATCTCGAAGTGATTTTCTCCTTCCTCGAGGGATGTCAGGATGGTTGTTGTATTATCGGCCCGATCGAACTGTATCTGTTGTGATGTCTGACCCTTTCGTGCGGCAAGGGTGGCAGGATTGTACTCTGGTGGTACGGTATACGGTATCTCGATCGGATAGGTGCTGCTGGCTGCTGGTGCTGATACGGTCACCGGTACGATGTTGACTGTCCATGAGGCGAGTCGTTGGAATGATGTCGTTGTTGCAGACGATGTATCACGGACCTGTTCGGCAAACGGTGTCGATGGTGCGGTGATGACACTTGCATAGTAGAGGCCGACTGCGACCATCAGGATGAAAATGGACATCCCTATCGCGAAGTCGATGCCGACCGATGCACCTTTCCGTTTGTTGGAGAACACGGGTATCGCATATGTGTATGGTCGGTCCGTCCCTATAAAATAGGCCCTCAGCCCGTCTGGTTTATATATCTTCACGAGCATATGATGGGTGATATCCGTGCCTGAGGATGCTGAGCCATCTGACCCCGAGGAAGCCAGTGAACCGGATCAGTCGGAAGACGAGACTGAGACGGTTGCGGATGACGGAGCGACCGATAATACTGTTTTGCGGCTTGGTGGTATCGTTGTTGTATTTGTTGCCTGTTTCCTCGTCGGGTTCGGTGTTATCTATATGCTGATCGCTGGTGTGCCTGCTGTCGATGTCTTCGATGCACCGGAGCAGAATACCACTGAAGAGACGGCCTTGAGTCAGGAGAATGTATCTGCGAAGGCTGAGGAGTATCTCATTGCCCAGCTTCCACCGTTTGTCCGGAACGCGACCACGGTCTCGATGGAGAAAGATACCAGTATCGAGGGAACGGAGTACATGTGGGCCTGGTCGGTTGAACTGTATGTGGAACCGAACAGTTTCGGCCAGTGGGCGACGAATGAGACCACTACACGGACTGAATCATTCTATCTGTCGAAGAATGGGGAATACATCTTCTTCTCTGAGCCGGAATCGACCGATGTCCAGCAGGGTAGTGGGCCTACAGGACCGCTGGGTTAAGGTGTGATCCGTTCGACCTTGTAGTAGGTCACGCCTTTCTCTGCATCAACGACACCCCACAACATCGTTGCTCTGATGTTCTGTGCCAGCCTGACTGCCCGTGACATCTCGACGTAGCTGAATGAATGGTTCTCGGGCACGGCATGGACCACCCATTTCGTATGTTCTTTCTGTGATTTGGGTCCTTCCTTGTATGGATTGACACCACGAGGATAGACGCGGAAGTGCGCACCAAACTTGAATCCTGATTTGAGGATGTATCCACGTTCTCTGAGGTCTGAGTAGACGGCGTATTTCTGTGCGAACTCATCATCGATCTCGACGAATCGGCTGAACAGGTCTTCCTGTTCAAGTTCTTTTTCGTTATCGTTTACCTGCAGTTCCTCCCGTTCCACCAGGTGCATGGCCTCGCTCAGTGAAAGGTCAAGATGGTCTTCGAATTTCTTCCCATAGTACAGTTCATCGTGGATTGCTTCATACTCGTCCCAGACACGGACCTTGTTCTCCAGTAAGACACCGTCGTTCATAGCAGTCACTCAGAACAGAATGCTGTGGCGGTCTTTTTAGTCTTTGCTATATCTGTCGATGAGATGCTTGATTTCTCGTAGCTGTGCATCGAGATCGTCAGATTCCAGTTCTTCCTGTATCTGGTCTTTTTTGTTCTCTTTCCAGCCGTCACGGAAACTATAGGAGTATTCCTGTTCTTCTTCGCCTTCGATCTGGTCAAGCAGGAGTTCAACCAGTTCTGCGTATTTCGCATTTACATGACGGAGTTCCTCGATTTCCTGCTGAGGGTCGTCGGCTGGCATTATATACTGATGAGTGTCGCCGAGGTTTAAAACCATCCGCTCTGACCGCGGATTTTTAAGCCTGCGCTGTGCTAGATGCAGGTATGCAGGACATATTAGATGATATCTTCCGGGCCTATGATGTTCGTGGCAAAGATGATCAACTCACTGATGAGGTGATGCGTTCGATCGGTCACGCGTTTGGAACGTATGTCGATGAACATGGCGATGATAGGATCGTTGTTGGTCATGATGCACGGATGAACTCGGAATCACTGTATGAAGCATTGATAGAGGGAATAAAAGCCTCACCGATCGAAACGATCGAACAGGCCGGGAACGAGCCATTTGGTGTGGTGCAGTATCACGGCTGGGCAAATGGAAGCGAGATCGCCTATATCACGGCTTCACATCTCTCGAAGGAATGGAATGGTGTCAAATTCTATCATCAGACCGGTGTTGGCTATGCGGAGGAGGAAAACATGGCGATCAAGGATATGATCGTCGATGATCGTTGTGTGGACGAGGGGGAAACGACAGTCACCACTGTAGATGCGCATGATGCCTATATCGATTTTCTCAATGATACAATCGATGATATAGATCTTGATATC
>JALIDO010000010.1 GCA_022865265.1 Candidatus Nanohalarchaeota archaeon QJJ-5 | reverse complement strand
GAAGGTGCCGCCCATCTTGTGGCCAGAGAATATGGGGTAGCGATCGAACAACAGGGGGAAAAGGAACTCAAAGTCGACAATGTCGTCCCAGGTATGAATAAGGTCAACATGAAGGCAAAAGTCATCGATATAACTGATACACATACCTTTGAGCGTGACGATGGCGATGATGGAAAAGTCAGGAATCTTGTCCTGGGTGATGAGACCGGGACAGTTCGGTTGTCCTTATGGGACGACCAGACAGAGGTCGCCGAAAAGATCGATGTCGATGATACGATAGCCGTCGAGAACGCGTATTCCAAAGAAGATAATCGTGGGAACCCTGAAATCCGTATTGGCGACAGTTCAACCATCAAGCGGATCGATGAAGAGATCGAAAATGTCGCGACCCGGAGCTCAAGCAGCGGCGGCAACACCTCATATGAAGACGTGACCGTCGACCAGGTCATCGACGAAGGGTCGAACTATGAGGTAACCGGTGAGATCCTCCAGATATACACAGATAATCCATTCTACCAGGTATGTCCTGAGTGTGATACGACACTGAAACAGGATGATGACTATGAATGTCCAGAACACGGAGACGTAGACCCGACATACCGACTCGCCCTTCCAGCCATCCTCGATGATGGGTTCGGCAATATCAGATGTGTTTTCTTCCAGGACCGGGCAAAGGAACTGCTCGAGATGGACGAAGACCACCAGGGGAACTCGCGGAAAGTACAGGAGCATGCTGAAAAGGCTGTCGGGAAAAGGGTAATCATACGTGGCCGATCACAGACGAATGACTTTTTCGACAGTATGGAACTGCTCGTGAACGATATCGAAACACCATCTATTGATACGATCATCGACCACAAAATCGAGGCATTGACAAATGAGTGATACTGACCTAGAAGACCTTCCTGGCGTAGGATCGAAGACCGCAGAAAAACTCCGAGATGCAGGCTATGATGGGCTGATGTCCATCGCTACCATGAGCGCTGCTGATCTTTCCGAAGTTGCCGATCTCGGGAACAAGACAGCAAATAAGATCATACAGGCAGCACGGGAAGAACTCGATCTCGGATTCCAGAAAGGATCTGACAAGATGGCCGAACGAGAAAACATGTCCAAGATCACCCTCAGCAGCACCAAGTTCGACGATCTACTTGATGGCGGTGTCGAGACACAGTCAATCACCGAGTTCTATGGCGAGTTCGGTTCAGCCAAGACCCAGTGTGCCCTCCAGCTCGCTGTCAATGCACAGCTCCCTGAGGAAGAAGGCGGTCTGGATCAAGGGGTCATCTTCATCGATACAGAAGACACATTCATCCCTGAACGAGTAGAACAGATGGCAGAAGCCAAAAACATGGATCCTGATGACGTCCTGGACAATATCTTTGTTGCCAGGGCATACAATTCAGACCACCAGATCCTTCTCGGAGACAAGGCCCAGGATATCATGAAGGACAATGATATCGGGCTGATCGTCGTGGATTCACTTACCTCACAGTTCCGATCTGACTACGTTGGCCGAGGACAGCTTGCCGACCGTCAGCAGAAACTCAACGAACATATGCATACCCTTCAGCGCCTGGCAAACACGCACAATGCGGCTGTCGTCGTGACCAATCAGGTCATGTCCAATCCAGGACAGCTATTCGGTGATCCAACATCAGCTATCGGTGGTCATATCGTGGGACACGCATCCGCATTCCGTATCTATCTCCGCAAGAGCAAGAAGAACAAGCGGATCGCCCGGCTGGTCGATTGTCCATACCTACCGGAAGGTGAAGCCGTCTTCCAGGTCACAGAAAACGGGATCGAGGACGCTTAATCAGCAGACCCTGCCCATTTATCCGAGCCAGGTATCTCGACTGTAAGCGCGGGATGGCCTGGCTCTAGATCTGTTTGTTCATCGGTGATCTGTTCCAGCCGTCTGCCTCGACGTCGATCACGGGCCTGTTTACGGGTCACGGTTTCGTTTTGGTGGCGTGCAAGTGGTGTCGGCCCATCCTCTCTACGATAGGAACGATATCCTTCTTCATTTGCCAAAAGTGCATGTGGTCGCTGCTCCCACTGTCGCATGAGGTGAGAAAACGGCACCATATCGGTCACCTCCTCGATGTATTCTTGTTCAGAATAGCCCAACCGGTGCCAGACATTCTCGTGGGCGGTCCGAAGTTGCTCGCGTCGGACCTCGATATCATCATATGCCTGTCGCAGTTCTTCCCAGTTCTTTGCATCGTCCGGGTCTTCAAGTTGTTTCTCTGCATACTCGATCACGATACCCGGAACAGGATCAACATAGCTCGAGGAAACATCCTTAGCTGTTTCTTTGTACGTGGCAGGATCGTGTTGATAGTTGAGAAAAGCTCCGACCTGTTCAAGCAATGTGTCAGACAGCTGCATGAACCGTTCACAATCATCCAACACATCATCAATGGTTGTTTCTAGATCGGTCACAGAATCGTATGTAAAAACATCATACTCACCGGCTTCTTGTGGATTGTTCATCGCCGGAACACACTCGCTTACACGATGTCATCGGAACTGACAATCACGAAGTCACCGACCGATTTGACCGCACTGAACGGAATCATATGTCGGCCACGCTGATCTTCCTGAAGGTTCAGTTCTTTGATATGAGGAGTGACATCTGTGATAAGGAGGTTCATCAATTCACCAGTGTCAGAAACAAAGCTGATATCGGTTACCTCGCCAAATCGCTTGCCTTTCTCTTCGCTCACGATTGTCTTACCGATGAGGTCTTTGCCACGTACTTTTTCAGTCATAATAACACCAATCGTAAATCCACTTACCCAACCCACATTAATAAATGTTATTCACTTCCGTCCTCTAGGTAATAGACGTATGAACGTCCTTCACGATCCCTATCGACAATATCATTCTCCATCAATCGCTTCAAGATGTTATTGACAGACCGAACAGCATGCGATCGGCTTGAATACTCTTCCTCAAGTTCCAGCCGGTCAACAACGTCGCCGGATGACATCGGGCCCTCTTCCTCAAGGGCTGCCGCGACCTGCTCTTGCTTGTCGGTAAGGTTGAGAGATGCGACAATCGATGTCTCGTTTTCTTCATCATCTTCTTCGGCACCTTCATCTGTTTCATCAGGCTGGATCCGATCGACCAAGTCTTTCACTTCATCTTTATCGATGATCGATTTACCTTCACGTGCAGCATGAACAACACAATCATTGCATGCACGGAGAACTTCACGTGGGAACCCTTCTGTACGATCGTATATCTCTAAGAGGGCATCCTGTGTGAATGGTTCAAGCCCCGACCCGCCTGCCTTCTCGATCCGTTCCCTCACCAGTTCGATCGATTCATCCCGGTTCAATGATTCAAGCTCCACAATACTCGTGGCCCGACTATAGAGGGTGTTTACATCCTCTTGTAATGTTTCTTTGAAGACAGGGAGACCTGCAGCCACGATAGATAGATTATCAACATGATCAAGAGCAGTCCTGATCCACTGCATCACATCCATAGATGCCTCATGGGCTTCATCAATGATCAAGACCGTTGGCTCATCGAGTTCATCCTGAAGACTTTCATGGATATTATATAGCGTATATGAATGTCTGAACCGTTGAATGAACCCTGGTTGGAGGATTTCATCCCGAAGAAAATCTAACAGATCTTCGTTGTTCGTCGGTGGCTTCGGCATGTAATAGATTTCACGTTCATCTTCATGGGATTCGACAAGCCATTTCAATAGATTCGTCTTTCCAGCCCCGGTTTCACCGACGATGATCGAGAACTTGTTATCCGCAGAGATTGCTTCTGAAACCTGTTGTATGGCATCATCGTAACCAACCATCAGATCAGGATAAATCTTGAAATTGAATGGGTTATGCTCCCAGCCACGTTTATTCATCCATTCATCCATTACATACACCAGGTTCACGATACATTTCCATGTCCGTGTAGATACGATACAACCATGATTCTATAAAATCTTTCGTTCATGAGATAGGAATCATGTCTAATCGCATGTTCATCGCCATTGACATTGAAAAGCCGCCACACAGAAAGAGACTGAAGGAGATACAGCAAGAGTGTCTTCAGTTTGGTGATATGAATCCGACAAAACCAGAAAATTTTCATATCACACTTAACTTCATTGGTAATGTGAATGATGAGAAAACACGTGAAATTAAACGACAACTGAAGACCGCGATCAAAGAGTACGAAGGATCACCGTTCCAAGTAAGTGTTGGCGGACTAGGTTCGTTTCCGAAAAAATCATACATAAAGGTTCTTTGGGCAGGTTTAGTAAAGAATCATAAGAAAATTCACAGGCTTCATGACACCATAACAGACCAATTGGATGACATGCATATTGATGAACATTCTTTCACGCCACATATCACCCTTTCACGATTGAATCACATAACCCGTGAAGACAAACAGCAGCTTCATGATGTAATGAACAAATATCAGAACACTGTCTTATTTGAAATGACCATTGACAAGATTTTACTCAAAAACAGCTCTATAACCGATGATGGGCCAGTACATAAAATCGTAGAGAAATATGATCTATGAATACAGATCGACGAATCATAGTGGTCCTCTATATTGTAGGAATCGTTCTAATCATGGCAAGTGAAACATATTTCACGGCACCCATGAAGAAACCAGGAGAAATAAATGAACAATTGGTTGGAGAACGAATAAAAACCGAAATCACGGTAGAAAGCTCGTCTGTGAACGATGAAATTACGCGTGTATCATCACGTGAACGGCCTGAACTTACATTCATAGCGTTCGAACCCTACCATGAACTATCAGTAAATCAAAGTCTCAGACTTCATGGTGAAGTGGACTTGTATCACGGGAATCTACAGCTGGTGATCGATGAGGTAGAACAAATATCATAATATTTATAATAAATGACGGACGTCATTTCCCCGTCCGTCTGCGTCCGTCAGTCGTTGAGACGCATCGTAAGAAAGGCCTGGATCCGATCATCTATCATGTATTTTTTCTCGTTGTTCTGACCGATTTCCTCATTAAATTCTACTCCGGATGATTTAAGATTGTTTATATGATTTTTAACCGTTGAAACAGACTTTCCGAGATTATCAGCGATTTCTCGATACGATAATGGGTAACCTGAGTCATATAACGCCTTAATAACCTCCTTCTGGGCGTTCGTAGCCCCATCCCACAATTTTTTCCCGGATTGGACGTCATGAGCCAAGGCCTCAACGTCAGAATGACGTCCGTCCTCATCTGACGGACGTCCGTCCGGACGTCCGGACGCCTCTTTCGATATAGTCGAAGTAGCCTCAAAAACCCCTAAATGTTCTAATCGCTCTAATTTATCCTCAATTGCAGATATTCTATTCTCTAAATCATTAATCCCATCTATCTCGTCTTCAAAATCTATTTCGCCACTTATATGGGATAATGCTTCTACAATGTGCTCAATTGCCTCATCATGAGATCGAACATCGGCTGAAAGAGATTTCTGCTGATCACGGAGGGTCTCGGTTTCCCGTTCCAGTAAATCGACCCTGTCATCGAGAGAATGAGATCCTGTGAGAACATGGTCACGGACCTGGTCTATTTCCTGCTCGACCTCTTCGAGATCATCGTCCTGGACCAGTCCAAGCCATGATCGGATTCGTCCCCACACCATGTGAGAGTTATTGACGATGTGAGTTTAAGAAACTCGTTCTCAATTCACCAGTTTCTGATCTTTGAATACCGCTGGTCGAGTGGTGAGTGAGTCGATCGTGCGTCGGTCACCGGTGAAAAATGCAAATGATTCCAAGAGCTCGAAAACATTGCCGACAAACAACCCGCCCTCAAGACCAACACGGTCCTTACCGGCACCTCGATAGGCCGTATCGAGGTTCAATGAGAAATCACCAGAGGTCTCATTCGCCGTGTGAACCCCCGACACACTGTGGATGACTACCGTGTCATCCGGTGATGTGAGACTATCCTGAGATCCTTCCAGTGTAATATTCGATGGCTCGATAGTGGGGAAAGACTTATAGCCCCCAGACGCATTGCCGGTCGACTCGACAGACTCCTTCTCAGCGCGTTGGATATCATAGAGGAAATTCGACAACACACCATCATCGATAAGGGTTGTTCGCTGTGCAGGCGTTCCCTCACGATCAAACGGTCGAGATCGCACACCCTCTTCTTTCCGGCGATCATCAATGATCGATAATCCTTCAGAAGCAACTTTTTCACCTTTCATTCCTTCATAGTGAGATTTTCCACGTTGTACGCGGTCCGCATTGAACGCAGGATACAGGATCCCTGAAAAGATCTGATACTGGGCAAATGGCGTGAGCACGATATCATATACTCCATCGTTCATCGGTTCTGTCTCATCATATGCCTCCACCAGATCGACGGCCTCATTTGCAACAGCGGACACATCGAACCGTGACCGGGCAGCATCGAACCAGTATTTGGATCGGCCATGTGCATTGGCGGAAAGATAACTCACGAAATATGTCTCATCCTGCTTTGCCTCCATCCCGGCAGAGTTTCTGATATAGCTCGTCCCAGTAGTCCGGGCCACCTGTCCCTCAGGAAATGCTGTATCATGGGCGCTAACAGCCGTGTTCAGTTGCTCGGCGATATCGGCCTGTGTGAGATCGGCCGTTTCTTCATCGAATAACCCGGGGATAGACGGGTAGGTTCCAGCGACAGGAAACGAGATCTGTTCGAACTGCGATAACCGGGCCAGTTTGATCGCTCGCTGTGCCGTATCACGGACCCGTGCTGGATCTGTCGTGTACGCGAACCCGACCGTATTGTCAACCAGTGCCCGGACACCCACCCCTTTGGACGTATCGCTCTGGACACTATCAAGATTACCATCGGATACAGTCGCTTCAATCGTGTTTTCCGTTTCAGCATAGACTTCAAGTTGATCATAGCCAGAGCATTCGAACGCATCATCGATCGTATCGAACATCAACCAACCACCATCTCGCGGACCCGCATGTGAGGGGAACCGGTATCGACATAGACAGTTTGACCATTCTTTCCACAATACCCAGGATCACCGATCTCCAAATCATCACCGACGAGATCGATCTCCTCGAGGACATGAAGCGTCGAACCCGAGATCGATGGACCGCGGACAATATCGGCCACCTCACCATCGATGATGCGGTAGGCATGTGTTGTCCCGAAGGTGAAATTACCCTCAGCCGTCGCGACCTGACCACCTTTGAACCCTTTCAGATACAGACCATCATCGATCTCCTCGATCATCTCTTGCTTCGAGGAATCCCCGGTATCGAAGAAGGTATTCGACATACGGACCACCGGACGGGTGCTGAATGCTTCCGCACGACCATTCCCCGTCGGTTCGGCCCCCATCCGTGTCGCTGTCTCTCGTGAATGGAGAAATCCATTCAGGACACCATTTTTGAGTATCATCGTTTTCCGTGCCTGCTGTCCTTCATCATCATACCGGTAGCTACCGTGTTTACCCGACAGTGTGGGATCATCGATCACCGATACATGCTCAGATGCGATTGTCTCACCTTTCCGGCCGGCAAAGATCGAATCATCCGCCAGTACCTGATCGGCTTCTGCCGCATGGCCGACCGCCTCATGAGCAAATAGACCACCGAGCTTATCACCGATAACAACCGGCATCTTCCCCTGTGGGGCACGCGGTGCATCAACGATCTTTTCAGCCATCTCAGCGGCCTTCTTCCCCATGTTCACCGGATCATCCTCATGGAACTGTTCCAGCCCTGTGGCCGAGGCCGACCGTTCCGAATACGTTTCCACCCTGTCGTTCTTCCGGGCAGTCGCATAACAGTACAACGCATAATGCGTCGGTTGTCGTTCGATAAACGATCCATCTGAATTGACAAACATATACTGTCCTTCAGCATCAGTATAGACCACACGAGCCGATTTGATCGTATCAGAGTGGAATCGCATCGCCCGTTCAGCATCTTCAAGAATAGCCAATCGCTGTTCATCACGCATCATGCCTGGAGTCATCTCCGCCCGTTGATCAAGTGTTGTCTCGACCCGTGAGGCCGTATCGAGATCAAAGGCATCTACAGAACCATACTTGTGCAATGCCTTTGCCGAACGGACCGCTTGCTCGGCTGCTGTATCGAGTTCATCAATATCTGTCGTCGCACTGAACCCCCAGGCACCATCATAGAGTGCACGCACACCAACACCACGATCTTCACCCCGGGAGAGCTCCTCGACCTTCTGGTCTTTGATCTCTGCCTTACTCGTCGTGAACCGCTCGTACCGGATATCTGCATAATCAGCCCCGGCCTGTTGCATCTGATCGATCGCCGATTCCAATGTATCACGCATCATATCATACCTCGATCACGAATTCTCCATTCTCCATGATTGGTTTCTCACCGAAATAGATCGATGGGTCTTCGATAACCGTATCCCAGTGGACCGGACTTTCCGTATTTCCACCAAAGGCAGCATTCTTTCCAAAGGCAAAATGGACCGTACCCATCACCTTCTCATCCTGTAACATGTTCCCGATCAATGTTGCCGTGTCATTCGTCCCGATACCGAGTTCTGCCAGACGATCAGCATTCTCTATCTCGTTCACACCCTCTTTGAGACGACAGTCATTCGATACCGAGGTCACATGTGAGTCCTCGATTTCGACAACCGTTCCTGGCGGTGCATACTGTTCTCCGGCCAGCTCGAAAGAATCGATCACGATCGTTCCCGAAGCATTCCGTGGCGCACCGAAGATCTCACCGGCAGGAAGATTCCCGCTTCCGCCCGGTTCGTGGATGATCCCGGTATCCTGTACCCAGGTCTCCATCCAGACATCGAGGGTCATATCGGTCCCTGACGGACTCGTTACCCTGATCTCCATGCCCGGCTCGAGATGGTCAAAAAGTGCCTGTGACCGTTCCTCGATCCGTTCATAATCCGCCAGCAACGATGTCGTATAGACCTCCTCAGAGATCGATGGCATCGTGGCGCCTCTGGCACCGGCAGCTGTCGCAGCCATCCGCGCATCAGTATGCGTGTAGGAATCCATCGTCGGGACTACAAAGACATCAGCAGCCACCAGGGCCTCACGCACGATATCGCCTGGTTCATTCCCGTGGCCACCTGTCCGTTCAGCATGGACAAGTGTTGTTTCACCATCACGTCCACGTGCATACGAGTACAACGATTGACCGATAGTCTCACAGCCATCATCCGTCACGATGACAAGATTCTCATTCTCATCGACAGCAAGACACTGATCGATCACCGTCGAAGCCGCCTCATGCATCAGATCATCCATGAGCGATCACGCTGCGAGGTCTTCCTTCGCGACACAGAGTGTCTCCTCGTTTGATACGCCGCTGACCGACATCCCGACCACATAGTCCGCACCAGCATCAGCCGCCAGCGAGGCCCGAACATCATTGACCTCACCATCCAGTAAGACCATATAGACCGATGCCGCTTTCTCAAGAGCCGACTCGAAATCCGTCAGCGGAGCCTTGCTCACGACCTGGAGATCCTCATCCAGCACATAGACAGCACGCGTCCCGACAAGACGTTCCAGAGTCTGTAACACGATGGTCCGTTGTTCCTCCTCGAGATCGAGATCATCAGTATCGACGACAGACTCATCGGTCTCAGGCTCTGATTGGGCCTTCTGTGTCTCGGTGCTTTCAGGTTCCTCATGCGGGCGTTTGTCCCGCAATGCTTGATAGATCTCCTTTTTGGTCAGATCTTCGACCTCTTTGCCATCCGGGGCACGGGCAACATAATCGATATCGATCATCTGATCGAGCTCTTTCTTGATCAGGTCGCCACCACGGTCACCATCCAGGAAGACCGTGATCTCTTTCCCGGATGCGATATCAGTGATCTCGCCTGGAACCGAGGTACCACCGATACCGACACCGTTTTTGACACCATGCTGGAGCAGGTTCATGACATCCGCCCGCCCTTCACAGAGAATCACCGAATCAGCCTCCGGGAGTTCAGGTCCGACAGGGAGACCACGATAGTACGAGATCTCCGATGTACGGACCTCCTGTTTGATCCGTTTCGATATCTCTTCTGATTCCGGAACCACCTCTTGCATGTCTTCTAAGATCTCTTTGGCACGCTCGATGATGAAATCGCGCTTCGAGACCCGGACATCATCGACAGACTCGACCTCGATCTCTGCCGAACACGGTCCGACCCTATCGATGGTCTCCAATGATGCTGCCACAAGAGCAGTCTCTGTCGAGTTCAAGGAACTCGGGATCGTGATCTCGCCCCGTGAAGCACCATCAGACGACGACACATCGACCTCGATACGACCGACCCGGCCAGTCATCTGTAGCTCCCGGAGATCGAGATCCGGCCCTAACAGACCTTCTGTCTGGCCGAAGATCGCACCGACGACATCGGGTTTTTCTACAACACCGTTTGCTTCCATGTGTGCTTTGATAATGTATTTTGATGAAGCTTGAGCTAATTTTGCCATTGATTGAACCTTCTGTACGTTGGCTCAAGCCTCAGAAGCTAGCTTGTCAAGGACGACATCACGCGGCAGATCCACTGCTATCTTCTTCCGTGAGGATGTATGACCAGAAACGATCGCTGGTTCTGTACCGAGCACTGCTTGTAACTGTGTGACGAGTTCAGCATTTGCCCGTCCCTGTCGTGCTGGTGCAGTGAGACTGATCGTTGGGTATGTGGTACTCATATCGATCCCGAATGATTCCTGATCTGTTTTGACCTTGACATAAAGCTGTGACATCTGAAGCTTGAGCTGATGATGTGAATGTGGTTTGCGACACACAGGACGGATATCACCCGCCTGTAACACAGACGCCCCATCAGCCTACGTTGTTCACGGGCTGTCAGCGTCGCTGACCTGGGCGGGTGGTCTCGTCATGAGACAGTCCCGTCCCTGTGTCGTATGAAACTCCACGTGAAACAAGGGTAACAATGCTTAAATATCTACGCGGACCTGCTGTATCCCTGTTATATCGCATAATTGAGCGGCTCGAAATGAAGCCGTCGTGACTTCCCGACCGTTGGATCAAGCCCGAGAAAGCTGCGGGTCTCATTGATGAACCTCAGCAGTTCCTCCTCAGCGTATTCGACCCAGTAACGGAACTGCTGCCGGTAGATCGCATTGAACCAGACACGTCGTAACATCGAATCAAGCATCCGGTCTTGACCCGGCATATCGACTTCAAGCTTCCCGGTCACATTGAGCTCGACCGTGCCGAAATACCCATCATCCGTGTCACGGATCGGCGTCCGGGAGAAATAATGGATATCAAGAATAAGACGGGTATTTGCTCCACGCCCGCGGATCCCGTGGGCACCGAGTTCACGCATCGCCCATATCTTTGTCTCGAACTGGTTACTTGTCATGTTCTGTGAGTAGAACTTCTCCTGCACATCATCGAAGTTCATATCCTGCTCCATCATCTTTTTCATCTTACGATAATACTCGACGACGCGGTTTGTCTGATACCAGTCCTCGGCTTCAGCCACCTCACGACTCACAGTTATCGTCATTAGAACTCACCGACGCTTACGGAAATCGGGCTGTACCCATTCGCGTTTGCTCCGGCCGATCGCCGGCACTGATCCTTCCATCTCACGGATACGTGAGACAACTTCCACACAGAGCTCCTGTGCTTCCTCCTTATATTTCTCCCATTCTTTCGCAAGCAGGAAACTGTCAAGCAGTCCGGCAAAGAACCGATACACTGCTGACCGCTTGAACCAGCTCTGTTCCTCAAAATACTGCCAATGCGGATATTTCGTCCGTTCCACATACGCAGAAACAAAGAATATACCTTTGAAACTCTGTGTACTGTTACGACGATCAGCTCGCGGTGTCTTGACACGGGCCTTGATCTTGATCTCGATCATCGTATATGGATCCTTCCATTTTTGAGCCTTGATCGTCTGCTTGAACGGCAGGTTCTCCCAGTGCTCACTGCGGACCTCCTCGATCTCATCGAACCCGAGTTCCTCGAGGGTCTGTTGGACACCACGATAGTAATCCATCATCTGATCGAGTTCATCACCGAAGACCACATCTTCGGACTGGGCCACCTGCTCGCGATTGTATGCCATATCGTATCACCGATGTGTTTCGATCGAGTTCAAAAAGCCACGAACTTCAGAATGAACATCGATCATCAACTGCTCTGCTTCATCCTTCCATTTACCACGCGCCCAGCCGTAGACGATCTTATCCCAGATACTGCGGATCGCAAAGTAGATTACCGAACGCTGGAACGCCGTTTCTTCCGGATATCGTGTCACGACCTCTCCTTTCGTATCTAGTGTGATACTTGCCGCCCCTGTTTCAGGATCGGTCTCCTCGATCGTCAACACGATCGAGATTTCGACCGTCGTGAAATCATCCATCTCACGGAAACAATTGATCTTCGAAACGATGATACCACGACCCTTGTGGTGACGGAACTTCTCCTCCTGTACGCGATGGAAGAAAAACCGGTTCTCGAGAATGTTCTTGATCTCACTGTACGCCCGTTCCCAGTCATCAACATCGACCGTGGACGTCTTCCGGTTCACTTCCTCTTCTACGTACATAGATACACGATGCGGTGCCGATTTTAAAATAAGTTGAGGACAACAGCAACAGGCTCGAATGAAAGTACAACACTGAATGATAGGAACTATACACGCTTCATCCTGTAGATCACCCGATAGCCGAGGAATACGCAGTCAAGTCAAAATCATCATAGCTGGGCTGCGGAGAACAAGCATAGCCACGAACAATGCGACGACAGCCGTCATCTTGGCAATCAATCAGATATCGCCAAGACCCGAGGCTGCTTGCTCCTCGAGGAGCTCAACATACCCTGGCCAGGTCTCCATGATATTGGTCTGGGTCACGATACCGACCAGACGATCACCCTGCATGATCGGAACACGCGAAATATCATTGTTGATCATGGCACGGGCGATATCAGAAACACTGTCATGTGGGGACGCCGTGATCAGGTCCTTCGTCATGACGGCCGCGACCTGGGTCTCAGTCGGATCTCGCCCTTCAGCCACGACACCATAGAGCACATCCTTACCAGCAATGATCCCAACAGCCTCATCATCTTCGAGAACAACGAGACTCCTTATATTATTCTTCTTCATCTTTTGGGCAGCCTCAGTAACTGTATCAGAGGCATCAACAGCGATAACACCGTCAGTCATCACATCACTGGCTTCTGGCTTTGACATACACTGCTATTCACGGTGGATATTCAAAAAACCTTTGTCATCACTGCATTCATCCTCGTTCATGTGACATCTTTCCCCCACATTCACACCTACACGCACCCCCTCGTTTCATGTGGAGACAGGCCGGTTGGAACCGGTTCCACTGTGAACCTCGATACACCCCTTCATTTCGAGTGGAGTCATGACCGTGTGGACACAACCCCAGATGAAACAGAGGGGTCCGCACGATACGAAAACAACTACACGAGACCCTCACGAAACAACACTTAAAAACCGGTGCGCCCTTATAAGGGTCCAGATAGACCTTCACACGCACCATGAACCACAGCAGTTAAATAGGAGAACAAAGCACACACCACACCATGAACAATCAGCCATCAGCCGTGAACTGGCCGAGACTCGACTGACGGTCCGCCTTCCCGAACAACGACTGTATCTGCTTCTTCAAGATCTGTATCTGCTGGCGCTTATATGTCGAGATAGCGAAATTATCCGCGATCTCCTCCGACGGAATCAGATACTTCCGGATCGTTCCTTCCGTCACCGTCAACAGAAGATCGCCGCCACACTCCGTACAGACCCCTTGCAACGGAGCACGACGGTACTTCTCATTACAGTCGACACAGCGCATCTCCTGCCGTGAGAATGCACGGAGATTCCCCTTGATATCGCTGATGAAATGCTTCGTGAGCAACAGTTCAGCCGTATCATCATGCCTGACCGCCTCGATCCGTCTACCAAGCCCGAGCTGGGCCTGGACCTTCTCACTCATCTCACCAAGAGAAACATAACTCGATTCGACCGGTACATCCTCGATATCCGATGTCGGATGCGTATATCCGAAATCGAACGGATTACCTTCCTCGATACAGTCCTCGGCGATCCTGACCGGTGCCTCACCCGGGTCGATGAAATCATGCGTAGCTTCATAGAACGCCGTCGAATACCGATCCTGTACATCGACATTCCATGATTCATCATCAACCTCATCAGGATTCAAAACCGTCGATAAGATCAGTGGTGCATCCATCGTCCGGGATCCACGTGCATCAGGAAGGAACTGACGAGAAAAATTCAAAAGAGCATCCATAAGCAGTATTATACTATCCTCATCCCCATCCGCATTTCTTCTCTTAGCTGTATGCCAATATGGATGCGCATACGTTCCTTTCGCATCTGTAAAACCGATAATACGTCCAATGATCCCTCCAGACGTGTGCGGTGCCAGACCGATGACCAGTTCACCGACCAGACCCGCTGCCCCATCGATATCATAGTACGGATCAAGACCATAGAACTCCTCGAGGAGCTCATCGACAAAATTGGCTACATCTGCCATGTACCGTGTTCCAGCATAGTTCATATCGTTCTTCGAGATGATGATATCCTGTGGCTTCAACTGACAGACCTGTTCAGGGTCTTCAAGCGGCTCACCATCTATATCCGTATCATATCCAAGCTCTTGGAGCCTTTCGACATCCGTACCGATCTCTTTCGGTTTGAAATGTGTCAAGGACAGATCCGTCGAATCGTACCGTGCCGTTCCATCCTTGTTGATGTATAGATCATGCTGTTTCCGTAACAATCCTTTCTCGATCGGTTCGACATGCCTGTGTTTGCCTGTGACCGCACGCGGGGACTTCAACAACTCAGGCAATCGATCGACCGAATCGAGACTCCGTTTTGCGATGTTGACAAGCTCTTTTACAGGAATATCTGTATAACCTTTCCGTTCCGTCTCCGTACCACAACTCGGACAGATCTCTTCATCCGTCTCGTTCGAACAGTCCGGACACACCATGATCCCTTCTGTCGACCCGCCACAGTATGGACAGTAGCTGAAATAGACCGTCCGACCACAGTCCTGACACTGGTTGTGGATAATCTCCTCCGAGACCGATCCATGCTCGCGGTAACTCTTCATCATGTTCCGCATACGACCGCCTTCCTGCTTACCACAGGGGAACAAGACACGCGGCTTGCCTTTCAGATACCGGCGCTCGGCCTTTTCCGGACGACCCATCCGTGCACCGAGGAAAATCGGGGCCTGTGCACGGACCTCGACACCCAGAGCCGATGACACCATCGCAAGCGGATCATCGAACCTATCAGGAGACACATCCAGTGAGGCTGTCAGTACCGCAGCATCATCAGCCCCGATGATCACCGACCCATCATCCACGCGATGCGGAAGATACAACTGTTCCAAGACCGGTTTGATCTCAGCATCAAGCACCAGTGCCGATCCACGCTCATAGGATGCATCATCGATCGCATCGATGAGCTGTTCGACCTCCTCCATCGAGACAAGATCCCAGTACAATGTATGTGCCGGATGGAGCGGTATATCAAGCTTCTTCGATAATGCGATCGCCTCCTGGAACGACGGTGTCTCGAACGGACGTTCCGTATAGACAGACAGATCACGATCGATATCCTGCTGATCGGCCTCCTGGACAGCCACCGCCCACCATTCCTCGACAAACGGTGATGGAAGCAGTTCCTTTCCATTTTCAAGAAACTCACCGAACGGGACCAGCATATCACCAAGGAACAAGATCGAATCGATATCATCCAACACCTCTTCGGCCTGTTCTTTGGACTCGACCTGGATGACATCGCCGTTGTCCAGACGGACCACCGGCCCGGCAACAGAATCCACCGGATTCGCTACCGTTGCCTTCCCAGGGTACTCGACTTTCAGCTGGGTCCCGACAGCCATGAACCGGTCACAGATGATCATCGTTGCGGGGTGGAAACTGTAGGCAGCAATCCCTGCATTCCGCGATCGCCCATACCTGAGCCGGAACCCACCAGTTTCACCAGGATGCGAGAAGATCGGACGCCCTGCCGTCAGAGAACCGAGATACTTGTCCGACGGTTCATAGTGGTGATCTTCATCATCTTGTTCATCCGCTTCCTCTTGTTCCTCATCATCACTATCAGAATGGATCTCATGCTGTAACTCGAGATAGTCCTGGATCCAGGACCAATGCTCAAGCCCGAATTCCTCACCGTAGTTTTTGATCCGTTTGTTGATCTTCGAGGCCTTCAGCGGAAGCCCATCCAGATAGACAAGACACATCCCGCCGCGGATACGATTCGTATGAATACGTGGCAGATCCTTGTAGCTCGAGACCTCTAACTGTTCTGTGGGAGAGCCTGTTACCTCGATCGGGACATGGTCAGCAATGAACTTCGTCTCCTTTCGTTCAGGTGTGTATTGTTTCTTGTTCACGCGTGTGAAATAGTCCTCGACCTCGACAGCATACCGTTCCAGTTCATCATCACGGGCCTTGTACTCTGCGATACCGACATTCTTCCGGATATAATCAGCTAACAGGACCGACATCGCCGATGCTGTACCACCGGCAGACCGGATCGGCCCAGCATAATGCACAGCAAGATACTCGGACCCATCATCATTATCCTTGATCTCGACATCAGCGATCCCTTCGAGTGGTGCAGTCGTGATACCACCAGTCATATAGGCCAGCCCGACACGGAGCCCGGCATCGACCGCATCCACCAGTTCATCGAACTCATGGAACGACCGCTCAGCAATCTCACGACCGATCTCGAAGGCAACCCGTTCATCGTTCTTTCCATATTCCTCCTCAAGCTCCCTGATACTGTCACGGACACCTGACCCTTCTAATTCAGGGAACATCGAAGCCGAGATCAGCCCTTCAGCCTTCGCAGCAAGATCTTTCGCCACCGGGATATCGACCTTCGACTCAGGATCTTTCTCCTGGGCCCGGGCCGACTCAGCGATATCATAGGCCCGCTCGGTCTGGTCCTCGATCATCGTGAAATACTCATCCATCTCCATTCATATCATCCTCCAGGAACGACCGTAATGGACCTGTTTCGACATCGAGATCATCATAGGGAACACGGGCATCATTCGGCACCATGTAGGCCTCATCAGCTCCTTTGACAAGACCGATATCATTCCTCCCGTTCCCGTACACGATCACATACCTATCATCGAGCCCATCCAGGAATTGTTCCTTGTTATGGTACGGGGTCACCGTGAATCCATCGAATCCCTGTTCATCCATCTGTAGTCCTACCGTCGGTACATGGGCATCGATCCCGAGTTCATCAGCGACCTGACGTGAAACATAATCAAGAGCACCAGAGAGCATTACCGTGTAACTGTCATCGTGCTGCTCGATCAGATCATGTGTTCCATCAGCAAAGGTCATCCCCTCGATATATCTATCCATCTTTTCATATCGTGGCTCGCCCCATTCCTCCGCGAGTGCGTCCAGCCATTCCTGCATCCCGATCTTTCCTGTCTCATAGTCATCCAGAAGGTCGCCTGTCCGTTCAGGATCGACATCATGGATATCATGGAGCTCCGGCCAACTATGCCCTTCATAGAGAGTACCATCAAGGTCAAAAACCACAACACGATCTTCATCATCCGGTACCTTCATACCTTCACAGCTCCTTCACAGTCGTGTCACGGGTCTGTAGGTTTACCATCGCGATCTCACCAGGATCCGGTTCATGCCCCATACGCTTTTGGAAATCCGTCTGGGCCTGCATCGTCCCGGCAGAAATCAGATTCACTCCTTTGTAATTCGCTACATCGAATGCGTGACTGTGACCGATCGCAAAGATATCAGGCACCTCATCGATCACCATATAATCACGATCCTCTGGTGCAAGCAGGTTCGATCCATACATCGGGGCAAGATGACGCCGCCGGAGATAATCGACCATCGCGTGATGCGGTTCATCATATGCCTTCTCACGGAGCTCTTTGATCTCATCGATATGCCCATCCATCGAGTATCCATGATAGAGCAAGACACGGATCGGATCACCGGCATGCCCATGGATCAAGACCGTCGCCGGATTCGATAACATATGAACATTATCACGGTCATAGAGCCGTGGCGCCACATCCTCAGGAATCGGCGGCTGTGGTTCGGCAAGCCGCACGAAGTCGTGGTTTCCAGGAATGACCACGATCTCGATACGGTCCGGGATCTCTTCGACAAACTCCTCGAACCGTTCATATTGCTTGTATATATCCTCAACCTCGAGCTCCTCACGCTGCCCGGGGTAGTTCCCAACACCCTCGACCATATCACCGACCACGAACAAGTACCCGACACGTTTCGCCTCCTCGCTCGTGGTGAACCATTCTGCAAGACGATCCATGTAATCATCCAGCGTATCGATCGATCCATAATGGATATCAGATAAAAACACGGCATAGACCTCTTCATCTGTCGTCGTTACATCACGCGTAATCGGGAGATCCGGCCGGACAATCTCATTCGCGAAGATGATATCATCACCCGTGACCCCTGAGATACCGATAACCTCATCCTCGAGCAACCACTCACCATCCTCCTCATCGAGCAGGATCTTTGTCTCACCCGTACTATCTTCCAGGTAGACGATCCATCGCCCACTGCTCGTCTTATATTTATCCCTGACCATGCCTATGACAGATACATCCTCTTTTTCGCCATATTCCTCCAACCTGGCGATAGACATAGCATTCTCAAGCTCACGTCGATTCCTCAGTATCTCTCTGATCCTGGTGATCCTGTCATTGAAATAGGCCACGAAATCCTCGACATCCTTTTCCTCCATCCCACCAGCGAAATGCTTCTCGACCTCGAGACTCGTCTCGGTGACAATATCCTCCTCGTGATCACGCAACCGTTCAAGAAACGTCTCATTCACAACCAGCGGTGTAGCCGGAAGCCGCCTGATCTGTTTCAGATCAGTCCCTGATAAGGACTCGGCAACCTCTGGCTTCACCAGACAACCTGATTCAGTCAACTCCTTAACGATCGCGCGTGCTTCCATTGCCCTAAAGGTGGAACTCATCCTCCAGCATCTCTGTCAGTTTCTCAACAATATGTGCATCAAGATCTAAGGAAATATGACGCGTCCGTCCATGACGACCCTGGGACGTTACCGTGGCATTGATCACCCCAAGCATATCAAGCTCATCGATCAGATCACTGATCCGACGCTGTGTTAATGGTTCCGTTCCTGCCTTGCGTGCAATATCCTTGTAGGCAGAATAGACATCACCAGTGACGATTTTCCCATCCTCATCATACATATCGATGATCGTATACACCGTCAGCTGTGAATGCTTCGGTTGATTGCGCACAGCCTCCACGATCCTGTCTTTCTCGATCTTCTCCTGGGCCTTGTCCACGTACTCGACCTGGACCTGTTCTCGGTTATCACGTTCACTGAGCTCAGCAGCCACACGCAACAGATCGATCGCCTTCCGTGCATCACCTTGTTCTGCACCAACAAGTGCCGAACATTTCGAAATCACCCCCTCCTTGAGACATTCATCACGGAACGCATCAGAAGCACGCTGTTCAAGAATCTTTTTCAACTGTAATGCATTGTATGGCCTGAAGATAATCTCTTCCTCACCAAGACTCGATTTCACCCGAGCATCCATATAATCCGTGAAATTCAGATCATTCGAAATACCGATCAACGAAACCTTCGTATTGTTCAGATCATCATTGACCCGTGTGAGATTGTAGAGGAAATCATCACCGATCTTTTTGATCAATGCATCGATCTCATCGAGAACAAGGATAACAACACCTTCATGATCTTCAAGCGCCTCGAAGAAACGCTCATATACCTCATCAGTCGGAAGACCTGTCGAAGGAACATCCTTACCGAGTTCACGAGCTAGCTTCGCAGAGACACGGTACTCCGTATCCGCGACCTTTTTCATCTTACAGTTGATATAGACAATCTCGAGATCTTCATCTGCATCATCAGCAACCATCTTCAGTTCATTACAGACATGCTTTGTCACTAGGGTCTTGCCGGTCCCGACACTCCCGTAGATGAAAATATTCGACGGATCATTCCCCTTCAATGATGGAGCAAGAATCGAGGCAAGCTCATTGATATGTTCATCACGGTGCAGAATATCATCAGGCCGGTAATCCGTACTGAGCACCTCCTTATCCTTGAAGATAGAATCCTTCTCGAGGTATTCGGTGAACTGATCCTGAAGACTACCGTTCGTCATCAAGAACCAGAACCTAAGACGAGCCTTAAATTACTTTCCACCCGAAGCTCAGGTTCCAGACCCCCACCACCCCTTGGTTTCGAGTGAAATGAGAGTGAATGAATGAATAGAAAGATAACAGTGTTATAGTAGTTATCTTTGAACCACTTTCCAAACAGTGTTCCAGATGAAAACGGGGTGTGGAGGGTGAAGTTCACAGTAGAAGTAACGTATAACATCATTATACTTCACAACTTCATATAACACTGTTATACTTTGCCAATCACGGATATAACACCGTTATATCTTACTTCTTATTCAAGGTATAACTTCGTTATACTCAAGTCTGTATAACGGCATTATACCGGTATAACAGTGTTATACCTACCAGACAACCAATAGTACAGATTGATATAACAGTGTTATATCCTAGTTCACACTGTTCACGAGTCATCGATGAACATCCTGTATAACACCGTTATATCTCCTGAGAGTTCCTTCATTCATCTTCGTCTGTAAGATAGATCGAGGTGAACATATCCTCGAGTGAATGAAGGTTCACATCGAAGATATCTGTGTAGTGATGTTCTTTCACATAGTTTTCCTGTTTCAGCATCTGGATGGTATTTTGACTCAACGGTACATCCATCACGGCTCGTGCGATCGGTGCCCCGAGTGAGGCCAATGATAGTGGTGTATGGACTTTCCGCTTGTCCGTATCTGTCTTGTCCATGATGAGGTCGACGATCTGATCCAAGGTCATGATCCCTGGTCCACCGACCTGGAAGGTATCATCGAGACAGTCATCATTCCCTATCGCGTGAGCGATCAGTTCTGCCAGGTCTTCGACATAAATCGGCTGAAGTCGATAGTCACCTGACCCGAGGACAGGAACAACTGGATATGAGGTCACCTGATCGATCAAGAGATTGATGAACCCATCATCAGCACCGAACACGATCGATGGTCGGAAGATGGTATACGGGATATCGTACTCCTTGATAACGGACTCTGCTTCATGTTTCGTCCTGAAGTATGGTGTTGATTCATACGTGGCACCGAGTGCAGAGATATAGATGAACTGATCGAGGTCCTCACTCGCCTCGAGGAGATTCCGGGTTCCACCAACATGGACTGCCTCGAACTGATCAGGGGTCCCGTTCAAGATCCCGACCAGGTTGATGATCACATCGATATCATCATCGATCGCGGCCTCGACATCCTCTGGATCCGTAATATCACCGACGACAGCCTCGGCACCATGTTGTTCGACCGCTGCTTTTTCCTCGTCACTGAAGACCATCCCACGTACATCATGGTCCTCTGTCAGCCGTTCGATGACGTTCTGTCCGATGAATCCTGCTGCTCCGGTGACAAAGATCATATCTATTCATGTCCAGGCCACGTACTTAAATCAGATGACAGATCACAGTGAGACTCCGAGGCCGAAGAGGATCACAGGCACGATCAGACACGACATACAGAGACTTTTCCGAGCACCGACGGTATCAGCTGTCATCCCGACAGCTGTTGCAAGAGCATAGACACCGAGCCCAGGAATACCGCATGTAACACCGATAAAGACAGTCAAGGTTATCAAGACGGTTTTGATCATCGTTTTTGGTGGAATAGTGGTATATACACGGAGGATGACTGGAACAAGCCGCATCGCGATAAGATAGGATGTCGGGACGACAATGAAACAGAGACCTGCGAGCTGGATGATCAACTGATCGGTGATCGCTGTCAGTTGCTGAACGGCGACAGCAGCCCCAGAGCGAGCCCGACCGATGAGATAGATAGCGACAAGCGAGAAGACGGTATCGGCGGTATTGATACCACCGAGTGAGGCCATGAATTCATCACGGTCACTACCGAACAACGGAGAAAGCAATGCCAGGGTCGCTGATGGTCCTAATCCAGGAAGAAGGCCCGCGACCATGCCTGTCAGTGCTCCGATTCCTCCACCGCGGGCTTGTTCGTGGGTAATGCTGGTTTCTTCTATGATTTGTTGGTCCGGTGCTGGGTTGGTCTGCAGTGTCGCGATCAACGTCGAGGCACCGAATAGACCGGTAAGGAGCGGGAAAAGCAGGAATGTCTGGCTGATCGAATCCATCATCAGGGTTCCGACACCTAAGATCCCGGTGAGACAGACGGCGATACTATTCGGTCCGATCCGTCCACGAAGCACAAGTACTACAAGAATGAGACTGAGTCCATAGGGAATATATGGCTCCCAGGCTGTATAGAGTTTTTCAAGTCCGAAAAGACCGATGATCAAGAGACCGATCGCAACAATCATCGCGATGAGGCCGCCGTTCAACCCGTGGATGATAGCGAGATGGGCTTTTCCATCTAAAAGTAACTGTTTTCCCGGTAGGGCAGCCAGGACCGAATCACTGTCAGGTGCTCCGAGTAAGATAGCCGGGATATGATTGATCATGCTGTGGGTCACCACCATCCCGATCAGTAACGGTAAAACGATATCCAATGGCATCGTGACCGCGACCGGCAACAGCATAGCGATGACCGTGTTCGGGTGGAGGCCTGGACTGAGACCGGTAAGGAATCCAGCACCAAGACCGAGACCCGTGTAGATCAACAGGTCGAGCATCGGCTAGTGGTCTCATTCAAGACATAAAGACCGGTATCATCATTCCACAGCCTGATTGAGATGGATATAACAGTGTTATAATAGAAGTATAACACCGTTATACCTGATGATATCAGGACGATTGTCTATGTTTCATCGTCTGAAGAACTGGCGTCTCGCTTATTCCTGGAGTGCCATGACTGCGTCTGCGATGTCTTCGTGTTCCTCGAGTGCGTCTCGTGCTTTGTCTTCTGAGACACCGGCACGCTGTGCCACGAGTTCGACATCGTCATCAGATGGGCCTGATGCTTTTGTCTGTCGTGTATGATCGCCCTGGAGCTGGAACATTTCCTGTCCTTTGACATTGATCTTGTTCAGTTCTGGGCGTTCGAACACGATTTCCTCGTCTCCGAGGTCGACGACCACACGTTTGGCGTCGATTTCTTCCATATCCATTCCCATCTGCTTCATCATCTTTTCCATGTTGCCTGGATTGAACATTGTACTGTGCGGATGGTGTCCTCATCCTTATCAAGGTCACCCGCGGTCTCTGTGCTATGTCCCTGTCAGTCGTGAAAGCGATCGTGCAACGAGATGATGGCTGTATCTTGGCGGTACAGAAAAGAGAGGACCATGATTCGTTCATGGCCGGGCAATGGGAACTACCTGGTGGAAAGCAACAACCAGATGAGACGATCACCGACACCATCGTCCGGGAGCTCAGGGAAGAGACTGGACTGATGATCGATTCATTCACGGTCCTGGCCGAGACAACGATGGAGCTACCACGATCGATGCATCGGGTGCTTGGACTGGTCGAACTGGATGAACCGACTGTCACACTGTCAGCAGAACACCAATCGTACCGGTGGGTCGAACCAGAACATTTCAGAGACCTCAGTCTACACCGCGATGCGAAGTATGCAATCCCTGTCGTCGAACATCTCTCCTTTTACCGAGAAGTATAACAGTGTTATATCGAGCAAGGTAACAACATCAGTATCCCTGTTTTTCTCTTACACATCGAGTGTCTCGAGGATCTTTGCATAGGCGGGTCGTGTCACGGCGACACCGATGAGGACGCCGATGATTGTCGTGACGGCGAAGCCAGCCACTGCTCCTGCTCCGATGCTCATCAATGGAAGCATGGCACCGATTGTCGATGCTGCTGATGTGAAGATGATGAAGAAGGCTCGTTTGATCCGTTTCTTGATGCTTTTGACACGTTCTTCTTTCCGTTCGTCGGTGATGATGATCTGGTCGTTGATACCGGTTCCGACGGCTGCGATGATCCCAGCGATCCCCGCAAGGTCGAGGCTCGGTGCAAACTCGAAGATACCGAGGAGGAACAAGGTACCGACGGGGAGCATCAAAACGGTGAATTCTGCCTGTTTGAAGCCAACATAGAGACCGATCCCTGTTGGTATCAACAATGCAAGGACGATCGGGATGGTCAAAGAAGTGTTGCTGAAGACAGCAACGAGGAGTAAGACTTCTGAGAGGCCTGTTATTGTTATCGGGAGTGCGATTTTCGGTGTCTGGTACCGGATGAAGACCGTGAATGCAACACCGATGATCGCGAGCACGATCGCGATGAATGCCACTCTGACGAATTCCTGTCCCAGGGTGGCTGAGACACTGTTGGTCGAGACGATATCGATCTCTGTCGGTAAGGCGCCTGACTGCAGGATGGATTTGAGGTTATCCATTTCTTCGGTTGCCTGTGCTCGTGATTCACCCCCACCGGTGATCGATGGCGTACTGATGACAGAGTCACGGAAGCCGGTGCTGACAGAAAGCCGGTTCATCTCCTGGCCGTCAAGTGTCAACACGAGCTGTGTTCCCTGGAGATTGCCGCCTGATGGTCCTTCGAAGTTCTGGGCAACGGCTGTGAATCGTTCTGCTGCCCGCTGATCGAGCTGGACCTGGAACTGGAACTGGCAACTGTTCGGTGAGGAACACTGGACACCGGACTGTGTCGGATTGATATCGACGTTCGAGACATCCTGGCCAGTATATCCAACGGCCCGTAGTGCATGGAACGCTTCTGTCTGGTTGTGATACCGGAGGGTGATGTTATGCGAATCTGTCTGGAGTGTGATCGTTTCTCCTGTATCGAATGCGGTACCGTTGATCGAAAGGCCGTTTTCGGTTTCTTCGACATTGAAGACACTGTCTTCGAAGGTAAGTGTATCGCCATCGCTTGCCTGGATGCTGAATGCTGCTTCGAACCGTCCCTGGCTTTCGACCAAATTACGTAGTTCTTCTGTGCTTGCTCCTGCCATCTCGACCTGGATGCGACGCTGGTTCGAGGTCAGGCTCGAGACCGGTCTGATGGTCACGTCCTGGAGTCCGAAGGCTTCGACACGTGTATTCAATGTTGTTATGATATTATCGACGGTGTCTCCGTGTTCATCGACCGGTATCCCTGTCAGGTTCGGTTCGACCATCACGCGGGCTCCGCCCTGAAGATCGAGGCCCATGTTGATGTTGGTCGCGATCGTGGTCTGGTTCTCAACCTGGTTCGGTCCGATTCTGACTTCTTCTTCGGCATAATGTGGCCCGATGGCCAGTCCTGCTCCGATCAATGCGGTGATCAGGAACCAGACACGCCACTCGCGTGAGAGTTCATGGGCAAGGTCTTTTGCTGTCATGAGAATCGTCCCTCGTCATACATTTTCATGATGATCGCGTTTCCGGTCCATGTCGCTGGCAGATCGGCCACGAGTCCGAGCAGGATGACGGCTGCCAGCTGGTTCATGGTCTGTGATGTCGAGACAACAAACAGGATAGAGAAGGCAACGATGGCTGCGATGGTCATGGTTGCACCGGTCGTGATGGAGTCTTTCACCCTGACTTTCAGTTCACGTGATTGTTCACGCAGGACGCGTGTGGATAAGATGATGTCGGTATCGACGGAGTATCCGATTAGCATGAGTAATGCTGCCAGTGAACTCAGTGTGAGATCGATACCGAGGATGTTCATCCCGGCGATCGCAAACAGCATGTTCAACACGATCGAACCGATCACGGCCAGTGATGGAACGACGAGTCTGAATGCGATGAACACGACACTTGACATGATCAGGAATGCGATGATGACACCGATCTGTGCTTCACGGAGGAAGCCTTCACCGACGGCACCACCTTGTGTATTGATACTCGGGTTTCCGGTATAGCCGATATTGTTGGTCGAGAGTATCGATTCGACCTCGTCTCTGGTTACATTCGTATCCGTGGTCTCGATCAGCATCCATTCCTGGCCGAGCAGTCTGACGTTCACATCAGGATAGTCCTGGCTGAACAGTTGCTGGATTTGGTCTGTGGTGGTATCATCGGTGACCTGGACCTGTATTTCGGCGCCACCTTCGAAGTCCATGCCTTTGCTCACGAATTCACCGTCCTGTGTGTAGCTGTATCCGATAGTACCGACTGCGAAGACAAAGATGAGAAATGGGATGATGAGGAACTTCTCATATCGCTCATAGACCCAGTCGAAGACCGTATTGAATCGTGACTGGAATCCTTCTGTCAGACGCTGATAGTGAGCCATCGGAGGGACACGGATGCG